>JBHYDF010000022.1:0-29036 GCA_051861145.1 Nostocaceae cyanobacterium | reverse complement strand
AAGATTATCCCAGCACCCGGCAGGAGTATCTCAGCCAGCAGCAGGGGGATGGGGATAATCGGGTCAAGATATGGCCAATTATCGAGGAAAGCCTCCGGGGTCCTGCCTTATCGGCAATGTTGTTAGGTCTGGCTCTTGGACTGTTCACCCAACCGGAAAGTGTCTATAAAAGCTTCTACGATCCCGCCTTTCGCGGCTTGCTTTCGATCTTGATGGTGGTCATGGGTATGGAGGCTTGGTCAAGAATTGGCGAACTGCGTAAGGTAGCCCAATGGTACGTCGTGTATAGTGTGGTGGCACCGTTTGTGCATGGGTTAATTGCCTTTGGTCTCGGCATGATTGCCCACTATACCATGAACTTCAGCATGGGCGGTGTCGTAGTCCTGGCTATCATCGCTTCCTCCAGTTCCGACATCTCAGGTCCTCCCACGTTGCGAGCCGGTATCCCGTCAGCCAATCCCTCCGCCTATATAGGCGCGTCCACAGCCGTCGGTACGCCAATTGCGATCGGCTTGTGTATACCGTTCTTTATCGGGCTTGCCCAGGCGATCGGCGGCAAGTAATTCCAGACGGGTTGAGGTCTGTCAGCGCTCCCTTGACCAAGCAGACCAAGTAGATCAATGTACATAATTTAAGGAGGTAACCAACATGGCCAAGCGTGCCAACAAGCTCGTCATAGTCACGGAAAAAGTTCTGATGAAAAAGGTCGCCAAGATCATTGATGAATGCGGGGCGACTGGTTATACGGTGCTGGATACTGGCGGTAAAGGCAGTCGCAACGTGCGCTCTACGGGTAAACCCAACACTGCCGACACCTATTCCAATGTGAAGTTCGAGGTACTCACCGAAAATCGGGAGATGGCAGAGAAGATTGCGGATCAGGTCGCAATCAAGTTTTTCACCGATTTTGCGGGCATTATCTATATCTGTGAAGCAGAGGTACTGTACGGGAAACATTTCTGTGGGCCAGACGGCTGTTGAATCGAGACGACTAGGCTTGTCTCGATCCAGGCAACCGCATCCAAAGCATGACCGTCCTTGATCGGTTGCCTTTTTCATAACCTCCCGCAGTTTTATAACTCCCTCAAACCCTTAAGCTTCATTGCTTTAAACTCATGATTTTGTCCAACATTCTGCCTCCTTTCAGTGGGGGGATAGCCGCTCTCATGGCTCCGATACCATTCCTGGCAACCGTTGTTGTTGAGGATTCACCCATGATTCTGTCTGGCGTATTGCTGACGCTGGTGGTGATTTATCTGGCCAGCAAGTTCGGCGCAGAGGTCGCCAGGCGATTCGATTTTCCGCCCGTCCTGGGGGAACTGGTCGCCGGTGTGATTGTCGGCGTTTCGGCGTTGCACCTGGTGATCTTTCCCGAAGGAGGGCTGTCTGCCTCTGACTCGGTGATTATGACGGCGCTGCAAGGATTAAATCAATTGGCACCGGAGGCACTGACCCGGATCTTTGAGTCGCAAAGTGAAGTGATTTCGGTTCTAGCGGAAATCGGTGTGATCATTTTGCTGTTTGAAATTGGACTGGAATCCGATCTGCGGCAACTGAAGGAAGTCGGAATTCAGGCCACGGTTGTCGCCTGTGTTGGGGTGGCAGCGCCTTTTGCGGCAGGTACGGCAGGATTGATGTTGCTGTTTCATGTAGCAGCAATTCCAGCAATTTTTGCCGGTGCGGCGCTGACGGCTACCAGCATTGGGATTACCTCTAAAGTGCTGTCAGAGTTAGGTCAACTCAAATCCAAAGAAGGGCAAATCATTGTTGGCGCGGCGGTGATTGATGATGTTCTCGGCATTATTGTTCTGGCGGTAGTCGCCAGCTTAGCCAAAACCGGTGAGATTGATGTTGCCAATGTCATTTACTTGATTGTCAGCGCTACGGCATTTTTGATTGGATCGATTTTGTTGGGGGGTGTCTTCAACAAAAGTTTTGTGGCGATTGTGGATCAGCTCAAAACTCGTGGGAATATTGTGATTCCGGCATTCATCTTCGCTTTCTTTATGGCATTTTTAGGAAACGCCATTCATCTCGAAGCGATTTTAGGTGCCTTTGCAGCGGGTTTGGTGCTCGATGAAACCGATGCCCGGAACGAGTTAGATGAATTAATCAAACCGATCGCCGATTTACTGGTACCAATCTTCTTCGTGACGGTGGGAGCGCGTGCCGACCTCGGTGTTTTGAACCCGACGGTACCGGAGAATCGGGCGGGACTATTGATTGCTGTCTTTTTGGTGGCGGTGGCGATCGTTGGCAAACTGGTGACGGGCTGGGCAGTGTTTGGACTACCCGGAATCAATCGCCTCGCGATCGGGGTTGGGATGATCCCTCGAGGTGAGGTGGGTCTAGTGTTTGCTGGCATCGGCTCAGCTAGCGGCATTTTGGATAAGCCGCTGGAGGTGTCGATTATTATCATGGTGATCTTGACAACTTTTCTGGCTCCGCCTTTTTTGCGGGTTGCCTTTGGTTCATCCACTAACCCCATCCTAGAACCTACCACTCCTGTAGAAGCAGCGAGTGAGTAACAATTTTGCAACGTTACATCTGCTCACTAAACGGATGATTGCGGTACGAGGTTGGGTAAATGCCGATGACCTCGCACTTATTTGACTCTAGATACCGACACTGAGATACCCCATACATAAATGCAGGGGCTTGCCTAGAACCAAGATTTGGCAAGTACGTAAAGACTCAACTAGGGAACTTTGAGCGCAATATCAATAGACTACCAGTAGATGGAGCTAAAGCGTGGCATTTCTACCGCAAAGATGGGAAATGGAATGCAGCAGTGCAATTCAGGGCCGCACCAGTTAAGCGTGTCTCTAGGAACTCTGCTTATGGGTGCATTGGGATTGACATGAACCCCGGTTCTATCGGCTGGGCATATGTAGATCGTGATGGCAATCTTAAGGCGCATGGTCAAATCCCGCTACAAATGGGACTACCATCAGGCAAGCAGGATGCCCAAATTGTGAGTGCTTGCCTGCAACGCCGCTCTACTGGCGGCTAAGTTTGCCTGTCCTGTTGTTTGTGAAGAATTAGACTTTTCAACTAAAAAAGAGCAAATGATGACCAATGGCCCTCACGCCAAAATCGGCGAAGTAATGGAAATTCCTTTCCCTCGTCCACGCGATCGCGCCCGGATTATGGAAGATCCACAATATTACAAACTGCGTAACTATGCCCTCGACTTCCTCTTTAACCGCTATGCCCATGATGATGTAGGTTAATTAGGAGGCGCGGAGTTAGGAGTGAGGAGTTAAGAGTTAGAGGATGTTTGGAAAGTATTAGATTCCCCCTCTCCCCCCTATCCCCAGAGGGGGCCCCGAGTCCCCCCTTTTTAAGGGGGAAATCTCTCTTAGTTGTAAGGTGGGCATTGCCCACCCTACTAATGACTAATGACTAATGACCAATGACTAATGACCAATGACTAATGACGAAAACATTTATCATCTATTTAAAGCTATAGTTATCATAGAAATAAATTTATCCATTAAAATTTTCAGGTATATATAAGTAATTCCTTATTGAAACTATATAGTATTCATTTAAGAATTATTGCCTATATTTAAGTTTTTAGGCCGCAAAAGCTGTATGCTATTTGTAACAGGTCAAATGTAACTGATGCTATTCGGGATTTTCTTTACCTGAAGACAGCACAGCTTAATTATACTTGGCTTAAAAATAGTGGTTGAGGAAGTCTGCTTTTTACGGAGCAAGGCTAATGTGATTCACGATTCATAACAACTAAATATGCAATTTACGATACAAGAAAGATAATTCATTTCTTCTAATGCTTTACATTTTTGAAAAAAAAATCAATTTACAATTTGAACAATCGAGGAATCGAGTTTTGCAACCAAATATTCAAGGGTAAATAATTTGGCTAGCAATTTTACTATCTACCAAAGCTATGTGCAGCAAGGGCTGTTGAAGAAATTTCCTGGATACAATTATCTTCACAACCCTTGAGTCACAGCTTTTTTAAGAGCATTAACCAAGAACAAACACTGTCAACTACCCAGAACAAACAGGTATTTAACCTGAATGCAGAGGTAGCTTGACTGACTATTGCTATATCAAAACTCTCAACAGAATTAAATATAGCATGATTGCAGTTGAGCTTACCCCGCGATTTTCCTGGGTTTACCATAAGGCAACCGTATGTTCTGGCGCAGTTGAATGCTGAAAGTTTGTCAATCTACAGTGTATTAATTGCCCACTCATGCAAGTTACTAATACTATCCATTTCCGAAATCTGCGCGGTGATATTTTTGGCGGTGTTACTGCTGCAATTGTTTCTTTACCACTGGCGTTAGCGTTCGGTGTCGCCTCTGGTGCTGGCCCTGTGGCTGGTCTTTACGGTGCTGTTTGTGTTGGCTTTTTTGCAGCGCTGTTTGGTGGTACGCCGACTCTAATTTCTGAACCAACCGGGCCGATGACTGTAGTCATGACTGGGATTATCACCACGATGACTGCAAATAACCCAGAAAACGGCTTGGCAATGGCTTTCACCGTAGTCATGTTAGCGGGGATATTTCAAATCCTGTTTGGAATATTTCGCCTCGGGAAATATATTACTCTCATGCCCTACAGTGTGATTTCAGGCTTTATGTCTGGAATTGGAGTAATTTTGATTATCATGCAAATTGCTCCTTTTTTGGGACAGCCTAATCCTAAAGGTGGGGTACTGGGTATGGTGCAAAATCTGCCCCAGCTTTTTACAAATATCAATCCCATCGAAACCATTTTAGGAGCGCTGACACTAGCAATTATTTTCTTAATACCATCTAAATTCAAGCGCATCGCTCCACCACAACTAGTAGCATTAATTGTGGGAACAGTGGTTTCTTTGGTCTTCTTTGGAGATGCAAATATTAGACGCATTGGTGAAATTCCAATGGGTCTGCCGGAATTGCAAATGCCTACCTTTACTTTGTCCCAAATGACCATAATGATCATTGATGGGGTGATGCTGGGGATGTTGGGATGTATTGATACCTTGCTGACTGCGGTAATTGCGGATAGCTTAACTCGTACCGAACATAAATCTGATAAGGAATTAATTGGTCAGGGTATTGGTAACTTGGTTTCTGGTTTATGCGGTGGGCTACCTGGTGCCGGTGCGACAATGGGAACTGTGGTAAATATTCAAACTGGTGCTACTACGGCTCTATCTGGTCTTACCCGTGCTATCCTGCTGTTGATTGTAGTTTTGTGGGCTGCTAATTTCACCGAGCCTATTCCCATGGCAGTATTAGCAGCGATCGCTCTCAAGGTGGGGATTGATATTCTCGACTGGAGTTTCCTCAAACGCGCTCATAATGTATCCCTCAAGGGTGCATTAATTATGTACGGCGTGATGTTCCTGACGGTGTTTGTTGACTTGATTGTTGCCGTTGGTGTTGGGGTGTTTATTGCTAATATCTTGACAATTGAACGTCTTTCTAATCTTCAGTCTCAAGATGTGAAAGCAATTAGCGATACTGACGATGCAATTGTTTTGAACGAACAAGAAAAGCGCCTGCTGGATCAAGCGAATGGTCGTGTGCTACTGTTCTACTTGAGTGGACCGATGATTTTTGGAGTTTCCAAAGCGATCGCTCGTGAACATTCAGCGATGAAAGATGCTGATGTGCTGATTCTAGATTTAAGTGATGTACCTCTGTTGGGAGTAACTGCTTCATTGGCAATTGAGAATGCGATCAAAGAAGCCGTTGAAAAAGGTCGTCAAGTATTTATTGTCGGTGCAACTGGGAAGATTAAACGGCGGTTAGAACGCTTTGGAATTTTGAAACTCTTACCCCAAAATCACCTGCTAATGGATCGTACAGAGGCACTTAAGCAAGCAGTTGCTTTGGTTAATGGTTATGTAGATGTAAATCCTTCTGCAACCAGCAACTATGGAATCGATTTTAATGACACTGCCACAATACAGTAGTGTCCATCCTACTAGAACATCAATTCGGTAATCCCAAAAACCCGGTTTATGTTGGGCGAAAAGACTGAAATCTCATTGACTAACCTCAAAAAAACCGGGTTTTTCAGCCGTCTTATCGAATACTGAATCGGTGTTCTAGTGGTTCATCGCATTAATTTTGAGGGAAACCCTCCCTTTGTCCCAAGGGGACACGCTACAAGGGACAGCGCTGCTTCACCAGAACAAGAATGAAAATAATACCAATTTGAAAAATGATTTCAACAGATGGATTTACATAACCCATACCCAACAGAGGGTTTCTCAATCACGCCACTTGCTACAACGGGGGGCTTCGGGGTCCCCACGGAGTGGGGATGGGGGGAGACCCCCCTTCGGGTTCGCCAGTTCCCTACGGCGGGAAACCCGCCTTCAGGACTGGTCTCACCGCAACGCAGTGGCTCCAAAATCTAAAATCCAAAATCCAAAATGGTATAAGCTTTTCCCCACTCCCCACTCCCTACTCCCTACTCCCTCTTTCAATTTTGCCAACTGATGAAACAGCCTAATCATAAACATTGGCAATCCAAAATTTAAAATCCAAAATCCAAAATTGGTACAAACCGGAGAATTAATCTCTACAGAGACGTAAAAGATGATTTTTACCGAACAAATAGAAAATTCAGTTACCTGGATATCTTCCTTAACTTCTTCGTTGCAATTTCCTCTATTAGCAACAGCAACTGAACCGGAAAACGTTCCTGTCATCCTGACTGGAGTACTGCTAACTTTAGTAGTAATTTACCTAGCTAGTAAACTGGGTGGTGAGTTATCTCGGATGATGGACTTTCCTCCCGTATTAGGAGAATTAGTTGCTGGAGTTGTGGTAGGTGCTTCTGCTTTGCATCTGGTGATGTTTCCCGAAAGCGGTGCAAACGCTTCCGACTCGGTAATCATGACCATCATGCAATTTATTGGTAATCTCAGTCCAGAAGCGGTGACGTCAATCTTTGAAAGTCAAAGCGAAGCGATTTCAATTCTGGCCGAGTTGGGTGTTATCGTCCTTCTATTTGAAATCGGTCTGGAATCGGACTTACGGGAACTGAAAAAAGTCGGTTATCAAGCTGCAATTGTAGCATGTGTTGGTGTAGCGGTTCCTTTTGCGGCTGGTACTGCGGGACTAATATTTTTCTTTCACGCGCCAACAATTCCCGCAATTTTTGCTGGTGCTGCATTAACGGCTACTAGTATTGGTATTACCTCCAAAGTTTTGTCAGAACTTGGACATCTTAAATCTAGAGAAGGTCAGATTATTGTCGGCGCTGCCGTTATTGATGATGTTCTCGGTATTATCGTTTTAGCAGTAGTGGCAAGTCTTGCTAAAACTGGTGAGGTAGACGTTTTTAACGTCATTTATTTGATTGTCAGCGCTACTGTTTTTCTGATTGGTTCAATTCTACTCGGCAAATTCTTTAATAAAAGCTTTGTCGCCATTGCTGATAAATTACAAACACGCGGAAAACTTGTTATTCCTGCGTTTATCTTTGCATTTTTCATGGCTTTTCTTGCCAATGCCATTCATTTAGAAGCCATCTTAGGTGCATTTGCGGCTGGCTTAGTTTTAGATGAAACCGATAAGCGCAAAGAACTAGATCAGCAGGTTGTTCCTATCGCCGATATTTTAGTACCAATTTTCTTTGTTACTGTCGGCGCTAAAGTCGATTTAGGTGTTCTTAATCCTGCGATTCCTGCAAATCAAGAAGGATTAATTATTGCTATCTTCTTGATTGTGGTTGCAATTTTGGGCAAAGTTGTTACTGGTTGGTCAGTTTTCGGTCAAGACAAAATAAATCGCGTAGCAATTGGTGTGGGGATGATTCCACGTGGTGAAGTTGGATTGGTATTTGCTGGTATTGGTTCCGCTAGTGGAGTTCTCAACAAACCTTTGGAAGCGGCTATTATCATTATGGTCATTCTGACAACCTTCTTAGCACCGCCTTTATTAAGGTTTGCATTTAAACAGTCAGTGGAAGAGTCAGTGGAAGCGAAAGAGTCTGTTGAACAAGCTGATTTGGTTGGATAATTTTTCTTCCCAGCGATTAGCCGTGAAATAAATTTCCGGCTGTAGAGACGCGAAATTTCGCGTCTCTACAAACCCATTAAAAATGGGTTAACATTCTTACCGAGTCGGTTTTTTACCGACTTTTTTTATTTTAATACCAATTTGAAAAATGATTGCAACAGATGTATTTACATAACCCTTAGCCAGAGAGGGTTTCTCAATCACGCCCTTCGGGTTCGGCAGTTTGCTTATGCCGGGGAACCCGTCCACCGCAACTGCCTCACCACTTGCTACAACGCGGGAAACCCGCAAGGGCGCAGTGGCTTCAAAATCTAAAATCCAAAATCCAAAATCCAAACACACTTACCGTAGGGGCAATTCATGAATTGCCCCTACTATAATCACAACTATTTTTGAGATGAAACATAATCGCAGACGAAAGTCCATCCCAAACAGGAGTATTTATATCCGCTTTTCTCAAGCCTGCTGCTGTCCAAGAATTACAATTTTTCAAAATTGAGTAATTGCCAACTGCTGTATAAAAACCTGCATTAGGAGTATGACCGTCACCTATGCGCATTTTCCTACCTTTTGCATCTACTTGAAAACTGGTTTGAATATACTGCATTAGTCGTAAATAATCATTTTTACTAACTCGAATACATTTAACTTCCAGATAATCTGGTATTAATTCATACCCCTTAACATACATTACAGAGGGGGTAGGAAGAAATAAGGCTTTGAAAGTAATAGGAAAATTTAAATCCTTCAATGTAGGGGTTGACATATAAAAATCTCTGTCTCCCCAACCGAAACTTAAATATTTGTAATCTTTGGCAACGTCTATACCAACTTCATCTATAGATAGATATTTGTGCCAATCAAAAACGTTATTTTTAGTTGGGACTATAATGTTAGAATGAATACCTGTGTTATGAACACAAATTTTCAAGTTACAACTATCTTTTGAATCATAATCCCATTTTCTAGGTATTAATGCACCGAAAATTAGTAAGGTTAATGTGAATAAAAAAAATCCTAAAAAGTAACGAAACCATCGATATAATAAGCGTGAAAAGACTGAATTGCTAGTGATTTTCATAACAGCACCTGCACAGTTTACCCGGAAATTTCAACCAAGTGTAGGCGAAATGTGGATAATTCGAGTTATAGGCTATATAAAGGGTATTGCCCATGAAGCGGCGCGCACTGCTATTAGTAAATCATCATGCCCGCCAAGGACAAAAGCGACTGCCAGAAGTGATGAGTTGTCTTGTACAACAGGGGTTTGAGATAATTACTGCATCAGCAGAAAATCCTCAAGACTTCTCAGAAATAATCCAAAGATACCAACATCAAGTAGATTTGGTAATTATTGGCGGTGGAGATGGGACTCTCAATGCTGCGGTAGATACTTTGGTTAAAACGCAGTTACCTTTAGGAATCTTGCCTTTGGGTACTGCTAACGATTTGGCGAGGACTTTAGGAATTCCCAATTCTTTACCCGAAGCTTGCAAAGTTATTGCTAAAGGCGATATACGACGCATCGACTTAGGAAGGGTAAACGATAAATACTTTTTCAACGTCGCCAGTTTGGGGTTAAGTGTAAAAATTACCCAGCGATTGACTAAAAAAGCCAAGCGTCGTTGGGGGATATTCGCTTATGCCTTGACTGCATTGCAAGTCATTCTTGAATCTCGTCCTTTCACTGCGGAGATTTGTATTAATAACACATCAATTCGTGCGAAAACAGTGCAAATTGCTGTAGGAAATGGGCGGTATTATGGCGGAGGTATGGCAGTAGTTCACGATGCTACCATAGACGACCAAAGGCTAGATTTGTATAGTTTAGAGATTAAGCACTGGTGGGAAATTATTCCCCTACTGCCTGCGATGCGACAAGGACGACATACCAATTCACAGCGTGTCCGGACACTTCACGGTCAAGATATTAAAGTATACACCCGCAAAGAGCGTCCTATCAATACCGATGGTGAAATCACAACCCATACCCCTGCCCATTTCCGTGTTGTCCCTAAAGCTTTAGCTGTTTTTGTTCCTCCAAGTTAGTCATTAGTCATTAGTCATTAGTCATTAGTCATTAGTCATTAGTCAATAGTCAATAGTTTTCCCCACTCCCTACTCCCTATTTTGCTATTTTAGGAATGTGTAGATTTGTATATTGTTGTAGTTAGTAAAGCTGGGTACTGTGGCTACTCACATCTCCTCAAGCCAAACGCATCTGAGATTCTCTCAAGATATCAAGTTACTTCTGCAACGGTTAGCAGAAAAGCCGTTGAGTATTGGAGATATTCTGACAGAAACTTCTCAACGCGGTTTTAGTCTGGCGATCGCATTATTAGTTTTACCTTTTTTGTTTCCCATGCCACCTGGATTAACAGGCCCTTTTGGTGGTGCTTGCTTGTTATTATCCGTGCAAATGATTTTCGGTAGGCGATCGCCTTGGCTTCCTCAAAAAATTGCTAAGTATAAATTTCCCCGTTCTTTTGCACAAGTATTATTGCAAAATTTGCGACGCCTTACCAGAGTATTAGAAAAAATTACTCGTCCTCGCTGGACGAAAATTGCTGATAATCCTTACATTTGGCGATTAAATGGGCTTTGTATTTCTTGGCTAGCATTGTTATTAATATCACCAGTTCCTCTTACCAATCCCATCCCCACTATCGGTATTTTACTATTAGCAGTAGCAACAATAGAATCTGATGGATTACTGATGTGCATCAGCTACGTCTTCACTATTTTGACAACTTTATTATTTGGATTCATTGGTTATTTATTCTGGTTAGCTCCCAGCTTGCTACCAGCAATATTTAAATAATAGTATGTAAAGGTTCCAATCCAAAATCCAAAATCCAAAATCCAAAAACCCTCAGTTTTTGGCTGAGGGCAGCAATTAGGGTGCATCTACCATTTCTGTATCCGTCATGGTAATACCTGCATCCGGAAAAATTAGACTAGTGACAAAACTTTCATCATACCTAGAAAGGTAGACGTTTTACTCATTGGGGAAATGGTATAATAAAACCCCCAGCCAGAGGCTGAAGGCTACAAACTCGGGTGCATCTACCATTTTTTTATACATCATGTTAGTGACAGCATCCGGAAGAATTTAGAAATAGCGATCGCAATTTGTAATTATCCTTATCATTTTGTGGCTTTATACGTGTAGGCGTAGCCTTCTAGGGTGTAGAATACTACTCCTTTTCGGATAAAAATGATATTAGCAAGGTAGAATAACACGCACAATAGTTTGTTTTTCAGGAATGCTTTCTATCAAAAATTCACCACCATATAATTTTACTATATGCTGAACAATAGCAAGCCCTAAGCCAGAGCCTTGTTGTTCATATGACTTACGATTAAATTGCATAAAAGCTCCTATTTGTTCAATCTCATCAACTGACATCCCTCTGCCACAATCAATTACATATAAACTAAAATTACTATTACTAATATTATTTTCAACTCGAACTTCAGTGTTTGGTAAAGAAAATTTAAAGGCATTATCGATTAATTCTTCAATTATCCGATTCATTTCTTTCTCTGGAATTTGCACAGTAGATTCTTGGAGTTCTAGCTTTAAATCTCTTTCTCTGTTTACTTCTCTTGCTTTTTTGAGAGAAACATTATTGATAATTGGCTGAGCAAGACATTGCTGATATTTTTCGCGAATTTGACGAACTTTTTCTGGATCTCTTACTATTAACTCCAGGTTGCTATAGAGCAAGAATCTTTGAGCTAACCCGTTCAAACGATGGGCAGAGGTATAAATAGATTCTGCAATTTCAATTTCTTCTGATTCATCAATTAAATCACGGTTGTCAACTAGCAATTGCGACATACCGAGAATTCCATTTAAAGGAGTATTCAGTTCATGAGGTAATGAGTGAGCAATATTCATGCGTAATTCATCTAGCTTGGCTTGAGACTGACGCTCAACCGCAGCTTGTTTCTCAAGACGACTAGCGATCGCGCCTAACAATTCTTCAGGTGTAAATGGTTTTGTTAAATAATCATCAGCACCAAGTTCCATTCCCTGACGAAAGTCTGAGCGTTCTGCTTTAGCAGTGAGGAATATCACAGGAATATTGACAGTTGCTTCATCTTGACGCAGAGCAGACAGTACACCGTAGCCATCTAATTCTGGCATCATAATGTCACAGATAATTAAATCTGGCTGTTTTGCTTTTGCAATTTCGAGTCCAATCTGACCGTTCGGCGCTATCAAGGTTTCAAAATCTGAAAGTTCTAGAATTTCCTGAATATTTTCCCGAACTTGGGGTTCATCTTCTATCACCAAAATTGTGTTCATCTGAGAGTAGTAAAGGTACAGATATTAGTTTTTTCCTGTTCCATCATTACCGCTCATCGGTATAAAAATCATCCTGGAAAATGCGGAGTAAGGTAAAATTATTTTGGGTAATATCATGTCCACTGGCGCTAAGATGAGCGCTGAAATAAATTTCCGGATGTGTAGAGACGCGAAATTTCGCGTCTGGGACAAACCCGTTGAAACGGGTTAAAATTTTATCTGAGTTAGCTTTGAGCTAACTTTAGCTTTTAGCCCGAAATTTATTTCAGGGCTAAAAATGTCTTAACAAACGTGCCATTAATCCAAAATCCAAAATCCAAAATGGTATAACTGTCAGGTGAGGGTATTGGTTGCAATCAGTGGAAGTTCCACCCTGAATGTTGTACCTGCTCCAATCTCACTAGCAACAGTAATCCGTCCTCCGTGAAGCTCTACACATTTTTTGACGATTGTCAATCCTAATCCAGTACCTGGTGTATTACCAACGTTACTAGCTCGGTAGAATGACTCAAATAAGTTCTGCTGATCCTCCGATGAAATACCAATACCTTCGTCTTTGATTAGGAAAACTGCTATTTCATCTTGAACTAATAAGTTAAATTGTACTTTACTACCATCTGGTGAGTATTTGACAGCATTTGAAAGCAAGTTGCTCAGGATTTGGCGTAGAAGTTTCTTGTCCATGCGAGCAGCAAAGTTATCACCTTCTAATGAACTACGCAAGTATTGAGGTGAAAATACTAAGGTATGGTTGGGAGCGCTCAGTTGTAGTTCTTCTACTAGGGTGCAACAAAAACTAACCAAATCAACAGAGGTTGGCTCAAATGCTAATTTTCCAGCTTCAGCCTTGTTAATTAGCAAGATGTCATCTAATAGTTGAGTAGTGTGATGAACGTAGGTTTGAATACACTGGAGATGCTTTTGCTTTTGCTGTTCATTTAGTTTATGGCTAAAACTTTTCAAGATTCCCGCAGAGGAGGCGATAACAGCTAACGGAGTTCGGAACTCGTGAGAAGTCATAGAAATAAAACGAGATTTCAAGTCACTGAGTTCTTTTTCTTTTTCTAAATTTTTACGGATTTCTTCCTCTGCTTTTTTGCGATCGCTGATATCCATCCATAAACCAATTATCTCTAGGGGATTACCATGCTGGTCTCGTACAAGCTTTAATTCATCAAACATCCATCGATATTCTCCATCCTCATGCTTCCAACGGTATTCGTGGCTGTGATGTCCCGTCTCCAGAATTTGAGGCAAATTCTCTATAATTTGTGGAGCATCTTCGGGATGAATGCGATTTAACCAGAAATTGGGGTCATATAAAAATTCTTCTGCTCGATAACCGACTAAATTGACTACATTTTCACTGATATAGGTTGGATAATAGTTTCTTGTTAATGGTTTAGCGGTGAAAATCACCGCCGGACTGGAAGAAATCAAAAATTGCAGCCTTTCCTTAACCTGGCGCAGTTCAGCTTCCGCACCTTTGCGTTCGTTTAGTTCTACTTGTAATTGCGCATAAAGTCCTGATTGCTTCGTGGCGATCGCTAGTTGATTTGCTAGCTGTTGCAATAACTCAATCTCTCCTGACTTCCACTCTCTGGGGTGTGAACACTGGTGAGCAATCAATAAACCCCACAGCACACCCTGTTGGATAATGGGAATAACGAGCTTAGCTCGAATCTGCATATCCTCCATAAACTGTTTCATACAGCTAGGACTTTGACGCAGATTGCGGTCAGAAAGAGCGTAAATATCACCCTTTGCATAACGCAGATAGCAGTCAGTCGGAAAACACTCAACAGGAAAAGAATGCTCAAGTATGCTTTCGTATCCAGGTGTGACGGCTTCGGCAATTACTTTACCCGCACCATCTGTGAAAATACGGTAAATTAGTACCCGGTCAACTTTGAGTAGTTTATGAATTTCAGCTACTGAAGCATTAAGAGTTGCCTGTAGATCCAGAGATTCGCGGATGCGCTGAGTAATAACATTGACAAGTTTTTCTCGCTCAATACTTTTTTGTAACTCTAAAGTACGTTGCTCAACCCTAGTTTCTAACTCGCGATTGAGTTGTTGCAAGGCAATTTCCATTTGCTTGCGTGTTGTAATATCAATTCCTACAGCAACAGCAGCTGTATTTTGTTGATATTTCTGAGCGACGAGCAAGTAATTACGCATTGTGTCTTTGACTTGGGCATCAATAACATGAGATGCTGCTAAATCAGGACTAGCCAAAAAGTCACGCATAAAATCAGTAAACTGCGGACTGTTTTGCATAAAGCCCAATTCTTGACCAACAAAAGCATCGGTAGTCAAGTTAAAACTTTCAGCAAGATGGCGGTTAACTCCTAAATAGTATCCATCAGCACTTACCCAAGAAACAAATCCAGGAACTGCATCCAAAACTGTTTGTAGTTGCTCTTTAGCTTGTTGCAGCTTTTCCTTAGCCTGTTTGCGTTCTGTAATGTCCTCAGAAATACATAACAGGTATTCGGGTTGGTGGTGCTTGTCGTACAGAGGAACTTTAGTTGTATGCAAAATTCTTCTTCCCAAACTGTGGCTATCAATTGCTTCTTCAGCAATATCTTGAGGTACGCCAGTAGAAAAAGCGTCTTGGTCTTTTTGATGGAAAAAGTCTGCTTGTTCTTTTGGGAAAAAATCATAATCTGTTTTGCCAATTGCTTGTTTAGCTGTTAAACCAAACATGCGTTCGCAGGCTTGATTCCATAGCCTGAATCTACCAAAACTTTCTGGTTTGGCATCTTTAACAAACACCGCTACCGGAAGATTATTAATCATCGACTGTAGAAAATTACGAGTTTGGCAAAGTTCCTCTTCTGCTTTTCGACTCTGTGTGACATCAATCCCTGTACAGACGATATATTCAATTTGGTCATCACGATTGAGCAGGACATTATTTGACCAGGAAATTAAACGGCGATCGCCATCCTTAGTAACCCAATAATTTTCGTAGTTATTGCGAAGCTGTCCTTTTTTCAGATTTTGGATCACAGCTTTTACAGGTTCGATTTCTTCCGGAACTAGGAGAAAATCCCAAACGAATTTGCCTTGCACTTGGTCATATATATAACCTGTCGTTTGTTCGCAAGCATGATTAAAGCGAACTATTCTACCCTGCTCATCCAGTACAACAACTAGAGCGCCTGCAACATTCAAAACAGCAGAAACAAAGTTGCGCTCTAATCGCAATTGTGCTTCAATTTTATGACGCTCTGCAAGTTCAATTCTTGCCTGATTATAGAGTTCTGCTTGTTGAATGGCAACTGCTAATTGTATGCCAATTTTATCGAGCAAATTCACCTCATCCTCTTTCCATTCGCGGAAAGTAGAGCATTGATGAGTAATTAGTAATCCCCACAACTGGTTAGACATTAGGATCGGAACAACTAAACAGGCTTTGACCTGCAATTGCTCTAGTATTTGCTTGATACCATCTGTCAAATTTGCTTCATAAATATTGGCGATCGCCTGTTTTTGCCCTTGACAATATACCTCTTCTGCTCCAAACAAAAAGCAAGCATCCTGAATTTGACTGTTTAAAGCTTTAGTCCAACCATCAGTAACAGATTCGGCGACAATTCTGTTACCGCGTTCGGGCGCAAATTTATACACTAACACCCGGTCAACT
The DNA here is from genome assembly GCA_051861145.1 of Nostocaceae cyanobacterium. Classification (GTDB taxonomy): domain Bacteria; phylum Cyanobacteriota; class Cyanobacteriia; order Cyanobacteriales; family Nostocaceae; genus JBHYDF01. The sequence continues at coordinate 13,066 of JBHYDF010000022.1, read as the reverse complement.
TTCAGGAAATACCGCACATCCTCAACCACTGTACTCAATGCAGTATCAAGGTCAAGAGATTCACGAATGCGCAGAGCAATAGATGTTATTAACCGCTCTCGTTTTGCCTGCGTTTTCAATTTTACTATACGCTGCTGCACCTGCTGCTCTAATTTTGTCCGTTCTGTTAGCAGTTCAACCTTTTCGGTTTGTAGTTGTGAAACCTGGCTTTGCAATACCGTAAGCCCGTGCATTTTCACAGACTCTAATACTTGGAGTATGCTGGTTTGGGTGACAATTCCCAGTAATTCTCCATCATTTCCTAAAATAGGTAAATGCCGAATCCGATGTTGCCTCAGCAAATTTAAAGCAGTAAAAATATCTTTAAACTCTGCCATACTCAGTGTTACTAACTCTCTTGTCATAACTTCAGCAACACTGATACCCTCTAGACTTTTTCCCTTTGTTGTCAGCTTAACTATGTCTCGCTGCGTGACGATACCCAGCAAATGTGAATTTTCCATGACCAAAACACAACTGGTAACTAGGGGTACTATGCTACCTGTATCCTTTGGATAGTCTGAGCAATTGGAATTAATTGCGCAATCATAGCGATCGCCTCTGGCTTGGCTCATCAGCGCAATTACATTAGACACAGGAGTTTCAGAGCTAACAGTTAGAGGATCACGAATAATAGCCAGTTCCAAGTTAGGATAACCGAGAGAGTTAATGGTCATTATGGTAGAGGCTGAATACGAAATCGGCTGTAATAAAAGGTAACAAATGCTATTCTTGCCTATAAACTTTTAGAAAAGCATCAGTATTTTCCATTGTGAGAATTTAGGTAAAATCCCCGAACCATATTCAGAAATCAAAAAAATCAACCACAGATGGACACAGATGGACACAGATATCTGTGTTCACCCCCCTCTATCCCCCCTACAAGGGGGGAAGACAGAGGAAAAACTTTTATTTATTGTCCATCTGTGGTTGTAATTAAGCATTATCCTGATTTTTGCAAGAAGTCTATTGACTATTGGGAACTTGCATCCTCTGCAAAACATTCCGAATAGTATCCGTTGGTACTTGGTCAGTTACCGTGACTACACCAATCTGCGTCGGTAACACAAACCTGACTTTACCCGCTTTGACTTTCTTATCTACCTGCAAAGCATCAACAATAGCTTCAATATCCAACCCAAGTGGTAACTTAGTTGGTAAACCCGCTTTTTCAATCAAGGCGTTTTGCCGTTGTGTTTCTTGCTGCGTCCACATTCCTAGTTCCACAGCAATCTGCCCTGCTGCTACCATACCAATTGCCACCGCTTCTCCGTGAAGCACTAAAGTATAACCAGTCAAGCTTTCCACAGCATGACCAATGGTGTGTCCATAATTGAGTATCGCCCGCAATCCCGCTTCTTTTTCATCCTTGCCGACCACATCAGCTTTTGCTTGACAAGAACGCATTAATATGCTGTCTATGAGTGACCCCACCCCCAGCCCCTCCCCGCTAGCGGGGAGGGGTGTGTCAATAGCGGGGAGGGGTGTGTCAATAGCGGGGAGGGGTGTGTCAATATATGTCATTTCATCCAAGCGCGGACTCGCTTCCATATCTGCAAACAATTTGGCATCCCAAATCACGCCATATTTAATCACCTCCGCCATACCAGCGCGGAACTCGCGCACGGGTAGGGTTTTTAACACCTCTGGGTCAATTAATACAAAGCGCGGTTGATGAAATGCACCAATTAAATTTTTACCTTGGGGATGGTTGACGCCCGTTTTGCCACCGATTGACGAATCAACCATTGCTAAAAGAGTGGTAGGCACTTGTACAACATTAATCCCCCGCAACCAAGTAGCCGCCGCAAAGCCAGCCATATCGCCAATGACGCCACCCCCCAAAGCTACCATTGTTGAAGACCTTTCTAAGCGATTTCCCAGAGCTGCATCGTATATTTTTTGCACTGATTCTAAAGTTTTATAGCTTTCCCCATCCGGCAAGATGCAGCTAAAAACATCAAAATGAGCAGCTTTGAGAGATGCGATCGCTCTTTCACCGTAGTATTGAAAAACAGTCGGATTAGAAACAACTAATACCTTCTTCCCCAATTTCAAACTACTTATATGTTCGCCTAGATTGTCTAGACTACCTGGTGCGATCGCAATATCATAAGATTGCTGCGGTAGATTAACTTTAATTACAGAAGCCATCGCCAACCCCTTTCCGAAAGCTTGTCGGCTGTATTTTACCGCAATCTGGGGGAGTAGGGGCTAGGGGCTAGGGACTAGGGGCTAGGGGAGGGGGGACAAGGGAACAAGGGGAATAGCTGAATGACAAATGACAAATGACAAATGACAAATGACTAATGCCTAATGACTAATGACTAACAAATGATTCAATAGATTTAGTGAACAATTGTGGAGAAACGTAAATGTTAGCTGTGATTTCTTATATTGCCTTCTTGGCTCTATTTTTTGGTATCGCTGTTGGTTTGTTGTTCGGTCTACGTGCCGCTAAGATAATTTAACCTCACGCAAAGCCGCGAAGACGCGAAGAAAAACTTTGCGCCTTTGCGCGCCAGTCGCTACAACGGGGGAAACCCCCCTTCGGGTTCACCAGTTGCCTACGGCGGGAAACCCGCCTATGTCCTAAGAGGACACGCTTCGCGAACAGCACTGGTTCACCGCAACGCGCTGGCTTGGCTTTGCGTGAGATTTAAAAGAAAATCAACTCACAACAGTTTCTTTTGTCAATTTTTCTTGACCTACGAACGCCGGACGCATCTCCAAACCAAGTAAATTCAGCATTTCTTGATCAGCGTTGTAGCCAGGACAGGGAGTGGTAACGGTTAACATATGCCCGTTATCGCTGGAAAAGATAGAATTAGCTCCTGCCATAAAACATAAAGCTTGCTCTACCTGAGAAAGTTTTGCTCTACCTGCACTCAAACGCACGTCAGAAGATGGCATAATAATACGTGCTGTGGCTATCATGCGCACTACATCCCAAATAGGTACATCAGGTTGATTTTCTAAGGGTGTACCTTTAACCTTGGAAAGAATGTTAATTGGTACAGACTCCGGATGGGGGCGCAAGTTTGCTAGAGTGTGCAGCATGGAAACGCGGTCTTCAACGCTTTCACCTAAACCAAGGATACCGCCAGAACAGACAGTGACATTTGTCTGACGAACGTTTTCAATGGTATGCAAACGGTCATCGTAAGTTCTGGTAGTAATAATGGTGCTGTAGTATTCTTGTGAGGTATCCAGATTATGGTTGTAGGCGTAAAGTCCAGCTTCTTCCAAGCGTTTTGCCTGTGTTTGTGTCAACATTCCCAGAGTACAGCATACCTCCAACCCTAATGCTGTCACTTCCTTGACCATTTCCAACACTTGGTCAAATTGTGAATTGTCCCGTACTTCTCGCCAAGCAGCACCCATGCAAACGCGACTGATACCACTTTGTTTCGCTTCTTGGGCGATGTTAACTACTGTTTCTTTATCTAAGAGTGCTTGTGGCTTGACTTCTGTTTTGTAGCGAGAAGATTGAGCGCAGTAGCTACAATCTTCTGGACAAGCTCCGGTTTTAATAGAGATAAGCTTGCAAACTTGGATCTGTTTTGGGTCATGATACTGGCGATGTACGCTAGCAGCTTGATAAATCAACTCTAGCAAGGGTGTATCGTATATCGCTCGGATTTCTGCTTCCTGCCAATTGTAGCGTATGACCACGGGTTTCCCTTCCTTTGAAATCAATAATCTATATTCAGCGAAAGTCAATACTTTTTATCAAAAAATTTAGGAAAAGTTGCAAATTTAAACACTTTCTTCAGTTATCTACAGCAAACCTAAATCATTTGTTAGTCATTAGTCATTAGTCATTAGTCATTAGTCATTAGCCCAAGCGCCCCTAGCCCAAGCGCCCCTAGGGCGTGTTTTCAAACTGTGAGATCCCCCCCTACCCCCCCTTTTTAAGGGGGGAAATCTTCTCAAAGTCCCCCTTTTTAAGGGGGATTTAGGGGGATCGCAAACTCAACTAATAACGTAAAGATTAGTTTGAAAACACGCCCTAGCCCAAGCGCCCCTAGCCCAAGCGCCCCACTCCCTGTATTTCTGAAAAGATGTGTAGTTAATTAACTTATGTAGTGAAAATATCACTCAGACTGTAAAATGTTAAGTTGCTTTTTCCCTTTTCACTGCTAAATTAACAAGTGAAGGCAATGCCCTTCAGAATTTTGTAAACTGCATCACAAGTCGTCTAGTTGGTATTACTAAATCAATGAATACAAAATCTAATCAAATTATTAAAGTGAATGAAGTTTCCACAGCCAAATCTAGTGCGTTGAGTAACTATATTGACAGAACCATAGAAACCTTAAAAATAAGTATGAGTTCTATTGAAATTCCCAAGGAAGGAGTAGGAGCTTTAATCGCAACTTTGTTTATAGTTATTGTAAGTCTATTGCTAATTCTTGGAAATCTCAGCAATACCTTAAGTCAACAAACATATCAATTACAGCAATTCTCAGAGAATACAGAATTAACTGCTGATTATCATCGTTATACTATCTTATCTGATTACATGAAGACGATCGCGAATGAAATTGTAACAGGGCATTCCCAAAAAACGCCAGAAAAATCAGCCATGATTCGGGCGCTAACTCAGGCTACGTTACAAGAATTAGATCCAGGACGCAAACGTTATGTAGTCATGTTTTTACACGATGCAAATTTACTCAAAACCGCATCAAAAAAACAGCCATCTTTGCTTTTGGGAGCGAGTCTTACCGGTGCTAATCTCCAAGGCTTAAATTTGAAATTAGCCAATTTACAAGGTGCTAATCTGACTAGTGCTGATTTGCGCGGTACGGATTTAAGGGGCGCTAATTTAGAGAATGCAATTCTGGCTAAATCTTGCTATAACACTTCAACTTTATTTGATAAAAAATTTATACCCAGTGCCGCAGGTATGAGAAAAGTTGCAGACTCCCAAGCATGTTCTGTGGATGTATCGCGTTAGCTATGTAAATTATGAAATTGGAACCACCCAAAATTGAAACTGAACGCCTGATATTACGAATGGGGACTAAAGAAGATATACCCGAAGTCCTCAATTATTTTACAGAGAACAAGATTTATCTTACTCCTTTTTACCCGCGTTGGATTGATAATTTTTTCACAGAGGAGTACTGGCAGTTTCAAATAGAGGTAAATTTACATGAATTTGTTCATGATTATTCCTTAAGACTGTTTATTTTTTTGAAAAATAATCCAACCAGAATTATTGGAACTCTCAATTTTAATAATTTTGTCAGAGGAATCGCACAATACTGTAATGTAGGATACAGTATAGCCGAAACAGAACAAGGCAAAGGTTATATGTCTGAAGCGTTGCAAGCGGCTATTGACTATGTATTTAAAGAATTAAAAATGCACCGTGTTATGGCAAATTATATGCCGCACAACCAACGCAGTGGAAATGTCCTGAAAAGACTAGGATTTGTGGTGGAAGGGTATGCCAGAGATTATTTATTAATTAATGGTCAATGGCAAGACCATATTCTCACAAGTCTGGTAAATCCGTACTGGCGGATAAACGGATAATATATCAAAAAATCAAATTTTCATGATTAAGTATTGACAATTGAGCAACCAAAAATTACAAAGACAAAATACTAAATCATCTTGGTTGCTCTCATGATGGTTAATAAATCTACAAAGCGGTTCTCCGTATTTTGCACTTCTGTTGTTTTGAGTATCTTTTTGTCTGGAATTCCCAAAGCAGTAGAAGCTGGGCCTATTCCCGCATATATTTTAGTTCCAGTCACGATACATGCTTTAGGATACGCCCTACCGCGCATAAATAAAAAGCTTACCCCACAACAGCGCCAACAACTGCAAGACTTGCGGAGTGAAACATACAAACAGGTTGAGGCTGTGTTAACTAAAGCCCAACGGAGTAGGATTGTTCAAGGTATGCGATCGCGTCAGAATATAAGTAAGCTTGTCAAATCTTTGCAGCTAACACCACAGCAAAAAGCTCGTATACAATCAATAGTCAAAACTTCTCGACAAAAAATTCAAGTACTTCTATCTGAAGATACACCATCAGCAATTCCCAATTCAGAAAAGTAAGTTCTATTTCAGGGTGATACCCTAACAGGATTTTAGATTTTAGATTTTGGATTTTGGATTGTTAGTAGGTAGGGCTATGCCCTACTTCTGACATTTGTGCGGCATAGCCCTACCTAGAACACCGATTCAGTAATGCTAAAAGAACCTCTCCCCCAACCCCTCCCCTACGAGGGGAGGGGAGTTTGGCTCCCCCTTCCCTTGTAGGGAAGGGGGCTGGGGGGTTAGGTTTTTGATTACTGAATCGATGCTCTAGGGAATCTTATACCAATTTGAAAAATGATTGCTTGTGATTAAATTGGCAAATTCCCTATTCACAAGGCTTTTGCAATCTAAAATCTAAAATCCAAAATCCAAAATCCTATTAGGGTATTGGCGATCGCCCTTCCTCACGCCAGAGTTACTATGTAAGGGAAGACAAACTAACATGTACTCGTAATGACTCTGGCTGAAACTACAAACAACACCAATTCTAAAAATCCCTTTCTCACCCTCAACTACGAACCTGCTTTAGAATCTTTAGGCGATGACTACTACGACGAAGTAGCAGCGGCAGAATTTCCCCTACATATCCTACGCTGGCGTAACAACGGGCTGCTACTCAAATTAGGACTAGATCCGCAAGCAGTGACAGACGAAGATTTTATCACCGCCTTTGGTAAATTTGAGGAAAGAAAACCCTTGTTGGCGTTGCGTTACCACGGTTATCAATTTGGTGAATACAACCCCCTGTTAGGTGATGGCAGGGGTTTTCTTTACGGACAAGTACGCGGTATCGATGGTGAACTCTACGATTTTGGTACCAAAGGTTCTGGTAGGACGCCCTACTCTCGCGGTGGCGACGGTATGCTTACACTCAAAGGCGGTGTGCGCGAAGTTCTTGCAGCAGAAATGTTACAAGCAATGGGTGTACGTACTTCCCGTTGTCTCAGCATGATAGAAACAGGTTTATCCCTGTGGCGAGGCGATGAACCTTCTCCTACTCGTTCCTCCGTAATGATACGGATGAGTAAATCGCATATTCGCTTTGGTACTTTTGAGCGGCTGCAATATTTTCGGCGTCCTGACTTAACCAAAAAGCTGTTAGACCATGTAATTGAATATTATTATCCTCATTTAATTAATGAACAAGAAAAATATGCTTTGTTTTACGCAGAATTAGTTAAAAGAATAGCAGAATTATTAGCCCAGTGGATGGCGGTTGGCTTTTGTCATGCTGTATTAAATACCGACAATATGTCAATCACAGGGGAAAGTTTTGATTATGGTCCTTATGCCTTTATTCCCAGTTACGACCCCTACTTTACCGCCGCCTATTTTGATTATTATGGACGTTATTGTTATATTAAACAACCGGAAATTTGTAAATGGAATTTAGAAGCGCTTCAGGAAGCATTAAAGGCTGTGATTCCAACCAGTGATATGGAAGCTGGATTAGCAAATTATGAAGAATATTATCTTGCTGAATATAGCTCTTTCATGTTGAGAAAATTAGGTTTTGAGCAACTACCAGAACCAGAAGCAGAAGAACTTTTAAAAGCAACAATTGAATTTTTAAAACAGTATCCAGTTAGTTATCATCACTTTTTTGCTGATATGGCTACCACTTTTTCTAGCAAGTGGCGAGACGATGCCAGTAATATTCTCAGTGATTCGGAAATTGGACAATCATTGGGAACATCAGAGTTATTTTTAAATTGGTCAGGAATATATCATCGGATTTTAAGTAATTTTGCTCCTGGTGAGATAGAGAAAGTTTCTCAAACTTTGGCTCGTTATAATCCGAAAACAGTGATATTAAGACCTGTGATTGAATCAATTTGGGAGCCTATTACTCAGGAAGATAATTGGCAACCTTTTTATGATTTATTGCAGCAGATTCAGTTTGGGAATTAGTCCTAAGAGGATATTTGAAAAGCTTGGGGCGAATTCTACTCGTTCAATTGTTTCCAAATTTCTCACGAATGATGCGCGGATTGCTATAGTTATTTTCAGTTAATTGAACGACAGATTATCGTAGGGGCACAGCATTGCCGTGCCCCTACTATCACAACGAGCTATAATTAAATGGAACCTCTACCCCAACAATGGGCAGATATTCAGCCGGATACTGTATATCTTTCAACTAATGGTCTGCTAGTTACTTTCAGCCAAGAGCAAATTAAACTGGCAATAAAATATGACCAAAATGGCAAGCATTTAAAAGCTATAGAGAAAGGGCAAGTACCTCCACGCGGTAATATTGGGCTTGTTCCCTCTCAAGAAGAAGGGTACGATTTGAAATCAAAAGTTTTGGGTAAAGGTGGTGACAGACGGTTTCATGCAAAATTTATAGATGGCGTTTTGCATTTTCCTGGTTTGGTAACAGAACATTAATCCAAAATAAACTATGACTAAACTGGAATTAAAAAATCATCAAGTATGGCATGATTTGACTGAAATATTAGAAAATTTGGATAGTAATGCACTTGTAAGAGAACATTTGGAATTATGCGATTATAAAGTTTGCGGTTACTGGGATGAGCAGGATGAATATTATGAAGAAATTATCTTGCCACGTTCGCTCACAACTTCTTTAGTTAGTAGTTCCATTGGCTTTACACACACCAAACGCTTTTTCCAATTGAAATTTGTTCTACTAACTTCCACTCCTGCTACTCTAGGTTATTCAAGTAATAATGACATGCACGGTATTGGCGAGTTGATTCTTATCTATGATGAAAATCTGGAATTTGTAGATGAGAATTGGATTTTAGATGTTAATTCTCCTAGCGTGGAGGCAAAACGCGGTTAACCTCAACTACCCCAGTTTCAGTCCAAAGAACAAGCCGGGGTAGTTAAATTCACTTCCACTAACTACTATTTCAAAGGTACTCGAATTAATTCATAAGCACCGCTTTCTCCTAAATTTTGATATTCAGATGGTTGCAAACCCATTTCTGGAAACTTTTTCGGTTGAGCCAAAACCAATACAGAATCTGCTTGTGTTTCTTTGCCAGCTTCGTTTCTAATATAATCTCCCGCCGCTGCATTCTGTTTAATATAAGTTACGTGACGCTCGGTGTAAAACACAACTGTAGGTTTTTTGAAGCCAACCATCAATAATTCTTCCCCTGGTTTTTGTGCTTGCACTGCGATCGCTGATAATTCCCGTAAGGGTAACTGACGCTGCTGATCTATCAAAAACAAAGCCGGAGTCAGCACAAAAATCAAAAACGCCGCAAACCCTACGAAATTCACAGCCATTAAAGGACGCCAACGGCGACGCAGTAGCAAAACTGCCAGCACTACCGCACAAACTAACCAGATTATACCCCCGATCACAGTTAAACCAGACTGTTGCAGGAGTTGACGAAATTGAGGTGCAGCGGGATCTTCTCCTATTATTCTGGGTACGTAAAACAGTGCAGTTGCCAAAGCTGATACAAATACTACATTCACCCAGCCAGTCCAGAGGAAGGAAGAGGGAAAATATTGTCTTGTTCCGGTGTCTTTAAAGAAGTCACTCCACAACAGTGCTACGAGAATAGCTGCTGCTGGCATCAGTGGTAATACGTAGCTAGGGAGTTTGGTAACGGCAATAGTGAAAAAGCAAAAGATGACAGCAAACCAGAAAAAGGCAAATAAACCCAGTTGTTGCGATCGCTCTTGTGAACGCCACATTTTTCGCTGCCAAAATTTCAGCCGCGCCATTGCTACTGGCAAATATACTGAATAGGGAGCAAAGCCCAGCAATACTACTAGAAAATAAAAATACCAAGGTGCAGTGTGCCCGTTAACTACTTCTGTAAAGCGCTCAATGTTGTGGTAGCCAAAGAAAGAGTTAATATAATTCCAACCATTGCGCCAAATTACCAGCACGTACCAAGGCAATGACAAGCCCAAGATAATTACAATACCTAAGAGCAGGTGCATTTCCTGCATAACTTCCCGTAATTTGCCCAGGTACAGCAAAAACGCACCGATAATTAACCCTGGTAAGACAATACCCACTGGCCCCTTGGTTAAAATACCACCAGCAATTAATACGTAACAAGCTAAATACCACCGTGTTTGTACTGTTCGTTTTTCCGGTTGGGCGTACCCAAGGAAAAAGCACAATAAAGATGATGCTATACAGCCAGTCAGCAGCATATCAGAAACACCCGTCCTTCCCCAGACAATCATTTGCGGACTGAGTGCTGTTAACGCTGCTGCCAAACCAGCTGTTAAATAGCGTCTGGGAGGACGAGAAATATCTTCTAAAGCGTCTTGTCTAGCAAAATGCCAGTGTACAGTATAAAAAGCTAGGCAAATTACACCCATTGCCGCGATCGCAGATGGAAGACGTACCGCCCACTCATTGACACCGAAAATAGAATAAGCGATCGCTTGACACCAGTAAACCAAAGCAGGTTTATCAAAACGAGTTACGCCATTGAAAAACGGCGTGATCCAATCACCAGTAACATACATTTGCCGGGAAGCTTCAGCAAATAGCGGCTCAGTTTCATCTATCAAGCCGATACTGCCCAAATGCCAAAAGAAAGCTATCCCACCAATCAAAATCAACCATAAAATTGATAGCGTTACAGCAAGGGCTGGACGCTTGCCGATATTATTAAACCACTGTTGTGAAGCGTGAATTGTCATTAGTCAATAGTCATTAGTCATTAGTCATTAGTCAATAGTCATTAGTCATTAGTCAATAGTCATTAGTCATTAGTCATTAGTTAAAGGTCACTAGTCAATAGTCGTTTTTTACTAAAATTTGTTCTTTATCAATCGACTATGGCAAATTCGCCGCCACCACAAATGAAAATTCCTCTACCTGATATCTTGCACGCCTTTGTAATAGTCGAGAGGCAGAGCCTCCAAAAACCTCGTTACCAGGTTCAACCTGGTAACGAGAATAAGAGCCTCTGGCTCTGATTTAAAATTGTGCAAGATGTCAGTCTACCCCACTCCAGACGCAACAAAGGCGCGCGTCTCTACACTCCCTCCCTCAATTTTTAATCCCCGTCGTGGCAATACCCCGAATTAACTGACGCTGACCAAGGAGAAACAGCAACAACACTGGTATAGTAGCTATAGTTACCGCTGCCATCAGTAAAGGCCAATTATTCGTAAATTGCTCCTGAAATTCTGCCAATGCTAACTGTACCGTTCTTAATTCCGGTCGTGTGGTAAATACTAATGGTTTGAATAAATCATTCCATTCACCAATAAAGGTAAACAAAAATAACGTCACTAACGCCGGACGTGCTAAAGGTAACATTACCTGCCACAAAATTTGCAGTCGATTTGCTCCATCTATTGCCGCTGCTTCCTCTAACTCTACCGGAATAGTTAGGAAATACTGACGCAACAAGAAAATACCAAAACCGTTAGCCGCAGTTGGTAAAATCAACGCCCAGTAGGTGTTTATTAGATGTCCCCACTTTAAGACCAAAAAAATAGGAATCACCAATAGCTGAAAGGGAATTACTAAAGTTGCCAGTACAATAAGTAATAATGCTTCCCGTCCCCGAAATTTCAACCTAGCTAGAGCGTAACCCGCCAATGCTGATGTCATAATTTGAAAGGCAGTCACAGCCAGCGCTACCAAGGTAGAATTAGCAAAAGCTAATAGGAATTTACCTCGCTGCCAAGCTTGTTGGTAGTTAGCTAAAGACCAGCCATTTGTCGGTAAAACTGCCGGAGTTGTCCCCGATGGCTCAAATGATGTCAGGAAAACCACAAAGGCGGGCAACAGGACGATAAATACTCCCAGCAGTAGTACTCCTAGGCTCCAAGGAATTGTAAATTTGATATTTTGGATTTTGGATTGGTCTATTGTGATTTGCTTTGCCATTCCCTTTTCTCCCCATATCTCCTTTATTTCCTTGTAATTATGCCCAATAGCTTAAGCTAACACTCCCAGCAAAAGCTAATCTATAAAATAGTTGCCACTTGTTAAGTTAAATTAAACCACAGTGACCATTGGCCTGAATTCATAGGGTTCAATACAATTTTGGTATCAAATGCTTCACACATCTAGGAGTGAACTGACGATGCAGCAGCTTACAGCTCAATCAGAAATTGATTTCACCAGCGAATCATATAAAGACGCCTATAGCCGCATTAATGCGATTGTGATTGAAGGGGAACAAGAAGCGCATGAAAATTATCTCAAACTCGCTGAACTGCTGCCAGAGCATAAGGATGAATTAATCCGCCTATCAAAGATGGAGAATCGCCACAAGAAAGGATTTGAAGCTTGTGGGCGCAATCTTCAAGTAACGCCAGATATGGAATTTGCCCAACAGTTTTTTGCTGAACTACATCAAAATTTCCAACAAGCAGCAGCAGAAGGCAAAGTCGTTACTTGCTTGCTGATTCAGTCTTTGATTATCGAATGTTTTGCGATCGCAGCATACCACATTTACATCCCCGTTGCTGATGATTTTGCCCGTAAAATTACTGAAGGTGTTGTCAAAGATGAATACACACACCTAAATTTCGGCGAAGTTTGGTTAAAAGACCACTTTGCAGAATCCAAAGCTGAATTAGAAGAAGCTAATCGCCAAAACCTTCCTATTGTCTGGAAAATGCTCAACCAAGTCGAGGATGATGCTGAGACTATGGCAATGGAAAAAGAGGCTTTGGTTGAAGACTTTATGATTCAGTACGGAGAAGCCTTAAGCAATATCGGCTTCAAAACAGGCGAAATCATGCGTCTCTCAGCCTACGGATTGAGAGCTGCGTAACTCTTGCAATAGGTGAAGGGGCGCTTGGGCATTGGGGATTGGGCATCGGGCATCGGGCAAGGGGAATCGGGCATCGGGCAAGGGGCATCGGGCATCGGGCAAGGGGCATCGGACATGGGTAAAAAAACCAATGCCCAATTCCCAATGCCCAATCCCCAATCCCCAATCCCCAATTCCCAATTCCCAATTCCCAATTCCCAATTCCCAATTCCCAATTCCCAATT
>JBHYDF010000021.1:0-61847 GCA_051861145.1 Nostocaceae cyanobacterium | reverse complement strand
ATTAACCATTAACCATTAACCATTAACCATTAACCATTAACCATTAACCACTAACTGATGAGGAAACCTTTGCCAATGCATCCTTGACATTAGCAGGCAATTGACGCATGATTTTACCTCCTTCCCGGTCTAGTGCTACTAAAGTCACCTTGGCTGTAACATATAATTCTTGTGCATCAGGTGATTCGATCGCATAATCCCAATTAATGCGAACACCTGTAACCTCAGACATGCGCGTTTTTACTACTGCTGTCATACCTAACTGAATTGAGCGATGATATCGCACTGTCAATTCTACTACTGGTAAATCGCAGCCTAAAGCTACTAAATCGGCAAATTCAATGCCAACGGAACGTAAGCATTCCACTCGCGCTTCTTCCATCCAAGTTAGATATGTACCATGCCAAGCAATACCTGCATAGTCCGTGTGATGCGGTTGCACTTTGATCGGATATTCAAACCACTTCTCAAATGTCTGACTTGACGAAGTGTTAACAGCACTTGTGGGTAGTTGGGTTGGGTTTGGTTTTTCTTTAGACATCTTAAATTTTCTTTAGACTTGTTAGAGATTTTCCACATCTGAAATAGCATACAATTTAGTTGCCTTGCGCAACCACATTTCTTTAGCAGCAAGGGGGTTTGTCATGTACCCTCGTCATAAATCATATTTAAATATTTTTACTGCCAGTGTACTGATTTTTCTGGGATCAGGGATGGTATTTTCTATAAGTACTCCGGTAACTGCAAATACAAATCGACAAACAAAATACGCAGAAATAGCCCAAGCTTCATCTCAAAATAATAGCCAATCTCAAGAGGTAAAGCGACTCAACCAAGATGCGATCCAATTATCTCAGCAAAGGCGTTTTCAAGATGCATTGCAGAGATTAGAGAAAGCTTTAGCTATCACTAGAGAAAATGGAGAACGCTTTTGGGAAGCAGTAACCCTTAACAATATTGGTAGAGTTTATCAAAAACAGGGTCAATATTCCCAAGCGTTGAAATCTTTTGAGGAAGCTTTAATTATTAATAGAGATTTAGGCGATCGCGTTCAACTAGGAAAGACTTATAGTAATATTGGCTACCTGTTCGATATCCAGAACCAACCAGAATTAGCCATTTTTTTCTACAAGCATTGTCTGATTAACCGCGAAAAAGCCCGCTTAACTCCAGCCTTACTGTCAGCAGAACAACCAGATGCCTATAATATCACTGTTGCCCAGACATACCGAATTTTGGGTGAAAAATTGCTGAAACAGGGACGAGTTTCAGAAGCGCAGCGGACTATGGATTTACTCAAAGTGGAAGAATTGGAGGGTTATCTTCAGGGAGTACCTGGTAATCAACGTACAGCCAAAGGTATTGAATTGTCTCCACAAGAAACAATCATTAAACAAAAATCAGATCAAACCATCACTGATGCAATTGCACTGGGTAAAGAACTGACAACACTACGCAAAATTCCTCCGGAAAAGCGAACAAATCAACAAACACAGCGCATTCAAAAATTAGTTGAGAATCAACAGCAAATTTTAGAAGAATTCAACAAATTTATTACTAGTCCGCCTGTAAAAACGCAGGTGGAACAAATTAATCGCACTGCAAGGCGGCAAAATTTGGATTTGGAAAGTCTCAACCAAGTTCGGGATAATTTGGCACAATTACCCGGAAAAGCAGTACTTTTATATCCTCTAGTTTTAGAAGATAGTTTGGAATTGGTATTGGTAACTCCCGAATCTCCACCAATTCATCGTACCGTTGCAGTTAAACAAGAAAATCTCAACAAAACAATTCTTGCTTTTCGCCAAGCTTTAGAAAATCCCAGCCAGGATGTCAAAAAACCTGCAAGTCAGTTGTATGAATGGCTGATTAAGCCGCTAGAAAAAGAGTTAAAACAAGCATCTGCTCAAACTATAGTTTATGCACCAGATGGGCAGTTGCGCTACATTCCTTTAGCCGCTTTATATGATGGCAAACAATGGCTTGTACAGCACTTTGGTATCAATCACATTACCGCCGCCAGCTTAACTAATTTTAACACTCCACCAGCATCGGATGTACGGATTTTAGCAGCAGCATTTACTAAAGGCAGTTATAAAGTCAAAGTTGCTAATCGCCAGCTAACCTTTTCCGGCTTGCCA
This sequence comes from Nostocaceae cyanobacterium, assembly GCA_051861145.1. Taxonomy (GTDB): domain Bacteria; phylum Cyanobacteriota; class Cyanobacteriia; order Cyanobacteriales; family Nostocaceae; genus JBHYDF01. The sequence continues at coordinate 59,706 of JBHYDF010000021.1, read as the reverse complement.
TTTGCAGCGAGAGAGGTTGATTATTTAGTAACTGCGGTTCCGGGAACCAAGAAAATTGTAGATGATGCTTTTAGTCCAGAAATGACTGTACCACAAATGGATGATTTTACAATTGTCCATTTGGCAACTCATGCGGCGTTTGTCGTAGGTAAGCCAGAAGATTCATTTATCTTATTCGGAAATGGCGATCGCGCCACCCTCACAGATATAGCCACTTGGTCACTACCCCGTGTAGATTTGGTAGTATTGAGTGCCTGCGAAACGGGGTTAGGAGGCAATTTAGGTAACGGTGAGGAGATTTTGGGTTTTGGCTACCAGATGCAAAAAACAGGTGCTAGATCCGCGATCGCTTCTTTATGGGCTGTAGATGATGGCGGCACTGAAGCACTAATGAGTTCTTTTTACGCTTTACTGCCTTCAAAAAAATTAACAAAAGCCGAAGCTTTGCGACAAGCACAAATTGCCTTAATTACTGGAAAATTGCCTGCAAATGCTAAGCAGCCAGGCAGAAGTAGCAATATACCCGCATATGCAGGCGGTAGCCTCAATCACCCTTACTATTGGGCACCTTTTATTTTAATTGGTAATGGCTTGTGATTAATTTGAGATGCACAAGCACTTCAAGAGATGCTTGTAGGAGTCCTTTGTCATTTGTCATTTGTCATTTGTCCTTTGTCAAAAGTCTTTACACCAATGACTAATGACTAATGACTAATGACTAATGACTATAGACTTAAAAATCATGATTTTTTTGCACTACCCTACCAATCACAGTCTTAATTAGTAGCGCTTGGCCAGGGTTTTAGTAGTAGTTACAGAAGAAGCTTGGATCGGGAGCTTGACAATATTGGCAAGTTCCTGTAATTGGCTTACAGCTTCTGCACCTTCTAATTTCATCAATTCGCGGTCATCCCGCATTTCGGTCCAAGTAATTCCATAATCTGATACCAAGAACCGAATTAAGTGATTTTCCCCAAGGCTAACCATAAACGAAGCACTGTTCATCTGGTCGCCACAGGTATAGCATGACGCCGGATAACCGCGTCTTTCCAGTACAATTGCCAAGGCTTGCAGGTTCATAACAAGGTCTTGGACGAATTGGCGATGTTGTTGCGCTAATCTTAAAAACACTAGTGTCCTCCTAACACCACACTTGATGTGATTCCTTTTATCTTTTCTTTAGATTTTCCCATCCAGTGGTATTGTAAACTATCCATTACAATTCCTAGAAATACATAAAGTAATAAAGCCGTTAAACCGCTACCAAGCTTAAGGTAGTCTATTGACGCACGTGTTGCCGTATCAGAGTATTCAATTTCCAATTAGAAAATATCGGACAGAATTGCCAAGTTTTATATTCTCTTTATACACTTCTGTCAGGGTAGATGATTGCAGAAAACAATCCGCTATCAGAGTAACTCATATTTGGCAGAAGTCAACCATACAAAAGATACATATTGCATCTTTATTAACGATTTGCAGGCAAACCCTAGAATTTAAATGGCTTTAGCGCTGCTTCACGTCTTTTTATTGTAATTTGCAGCTTAGTTAGGCTGTGCCTTATACAACAGGCGGGTTTGGGATTTTTCAAGTTTTGGTCAGCTACTCACTTTCTCATAAATTTATGAAGTTTGGTAGATAACCGTAGTAATTTGAGAATTGCGGGGGATTGGTAAATAGTTTTACAGTAACCATCTATACAGAGAATTTATCCTAACCACAATCCCAAATGTAAAACCTCAATCGTTTGACTTATCCCTGACAATAACTAAACCTCATCAAACAATGTTGCCATTTAGGCAGTATTTTTAATGAAACAATTATTAAAAAGTAATATAGTACACTGTTTTTTTTTAAATCAGAGAAAAGCTTTGAATACGGCGTTAATTTATTTAAAGTCTATTAAAGAAAAATAATTACATGTATAAATTATATCAATGCGACCTAATTCATTGCTTCGATTTAGCAATTATTCTGAAATAAAGGTAAGTAATATAAATTTTTGTTAATCAAAAAAATTTGGTCATTGGTCATTAGTCATTAGTCATTTGTCCTTTGTCATTAGTCCTTTGTCATTTGTCAAAAATCTTTACCAATAACTAATGACTAATAACCAATGACTAATGACCAATGACTAATGACAAAGGACAAATGACTAATGACCAATGACTAATTCAAAATACAAAAGACAGCTAGGTTAGCCAAGCTGTCTTTTGTAATAAAGTTTTTCAACGTGTTGATTCAAACTACTTGCCACCAACCAAAAGCGGGGCCGATAAAACGGATTGTGATCCAAGCTACAACCATAATGCCAATGCCAATCCATGAACCGCGAGTTGTCCATTTCATAAACAATTCTGATTGGGATTTGGTGATTGGAACCCAAGGTAAGATACGAGCATCTTCACCTTTACCGTATTTTTCTCCCAGTGCGGTTTTACGACGCTTTGCTTCTCCCATTTGCTTAACCTTTAAATGCTTTATAAGGCTGATGATAACGCTTAATGGTCATTAGTCATTGGTCATTAGTCATTGGTTATTAGTCATTAGTCATTGGTCATTGGTAAAGATTTTTGACAAATGACAAATGACAAAGGACAAATGACAAATAACTATTGAGAATTGTCTTCTCTGTCTTGAGAAAACAGACTGGGATCAAGATAGTTTATACGTGCTAGAGGACTGAGGGCTGCCAGAATTTGAGGGCCATAGCTACGGTTAATCACACGGCTATCAAGTAAAGCAATGATACCTTGACTTTCTCGCGCTGGTGCGATCGCTCTTTGCAATTCGTTCAAAGCAGCTGGTAGGAGATATAAACGAAACCAGTCTTGATGCGATCGCTTGTAATGAGCCACCCTCCCCGCGACGAGAGGATGTTCTAAAGATGGTAGAGGCAAAGTTGCAATAATTATTAACTGGGGTGCTGGCAAGACTCTTTGATGTTCTCGCCAAAACTCCCAACCGCTGACTAAAATCGCATTTTCATCCAAACAAGTTTTTTCCACCTGCACCCGCGAACCAAATTCCGAGGCCAGAATAGTTCCTACCTGAGACTTGAGTGGTACATCTCCTACTAATACAACCGTCAACCCTGGTGATGTCGCACTCAAACAAACCAGCGTACGGACTTTATGAATAAACGCAGCTTGAAATTCTGGCGTGTTGGGTAAAGGCAACTGATATGGTATGTACAGTTGAATAGCTTCCGCTTGGCTATCAGAGAACTTCAAACAAGTCAAATCTTCGCTTAACCCAAAGCGTTGACGAAAAATGGGAGCCTCCGTCTCCGGTTCTAAAGCACTACCAATTAAGACTACAGGTTGTCGCTGCCAAATGAGCGAAAGTATTTTCGCTACCTCAATGGGAGCGCAATTTAAAGAAAATGAACCTTGACGGCGGGCTATTGTAGCCCAGAGGAGGGAAGGGGGGGAAATTAGGGAGTCTGTTTGGAATTGCTGCCAGAAACTTTTCCAGGTATCGGGTAGACTAGCTATATCCAAAGCTGAACACAAATGGTTCAGTATTTCTACTTCTTCCTGAGAAATCAGATAGCATTCATAGGGATTAGCAGGATGCTGGAATAGTTCGCGTGTTAGCTGTACCCGTGCAGAACGAATAACTTCGGCTGCCTCTGGCTGGGCAAGCATAAGTTGATCCCAATCTTGGGCTTCCCAGGTGACAGTTAGACTGTCGCGCACCCAATCTTCTAAATCATCTACGCCATCAATAATTGTGGGAATATCACGGGGAAACTTACCTTCTCCTGTCAACTGGGTTTTTAACCAAGCTTGAGGGGAAACCAAGAACAATCCTTGGAACTCATGCCCAGGCCAAGCGTCACCAGTTCTAATAGCTTTGTTAGCTTGCAGCCACTGTTGTAGACGGGGAATTTCCACTTTGATTAGGCGTTGCTGCACAGTTTCAGGGGCAACAATAATCACAGGCCCGTGCCACATCAGCGCCGATGCTACGAAGCTAGTACGATACCGCCCTTGATAGCCACAAGCCGCACCTACTTGAATTAAGGCGCTACGTCCCAAGCGCAAGGCGCGTGCTACCAACCGTGCCATCGTCAAATGATGGGGCCAGGAAGGGAAACCCGCCTGCGATCGCAGGAAGTTATGTAGTGATAAGTGAACTTCTGCCTCAATCACACGCTTTTCATCCCATACAAAGTGATTTTACTTGTAACAGCCCCATTTCTATTATGTATGTTGTCATTAGTCACTAGTGAGCCAGCGCGGTCTTGGGGGTTTCCCCCATGAGTGACTGGCGAACCCCGGAGGGGTCATTAGTCATTTGTTTTTACACTTGACCAATGACTAATGACCAATGACCAATGACCAATCACCAATTACCCTGAATTATGCCAACCTATACAGGAATTTCCAGCGAAGCTTTCAGGCATCCCCTAGATAGCCAAGCAGAACAAGCCTTACGCAGTCTGCCAGGATTTGATTTAGTTGCTCGTAAATTCGTGGAATTTGTCTACGAACGCCCCCAGTTAGTCTATCTAATGGGCAACACCATTCAAGTTGGGCCTCGCCAATATTCCACTATTTACCAGATGTTTCGGGAATGCGTGCGGGATTTGGATATTTTTCCAGAACCAGCACTGTTTGTCTCACAAAATCCCCAAGCTAATAGCTACGCGCTGGGGCAAGAGCATCCTTATATAGTCATAAATACAGGGGTGTTAGACTTACTGAACGAAGCCGAAATTAGGGCGGTGTTAGCCCATGAACTGGGGCATATTAAATGTGGTCATACTATTTTAATTCAAATGGCGATGTGGGCGATGAATGCTGCTTACGCATTAGGAAGAATGACCCTTGGTATCAGTAATTTTGTCACACCAGCCTTGATTTTTGCCTTTTTTGAATGGCGGCGCAAAGCCGAGTTATCGGCGGATCGCGCTGCTTTATTGGTAGTAGATGACTTAAATACTGTGATGTCATCGATGATGAAAGTCTCTGGTGGCAGTATAAAATATGCCAACGAATGCAGTTTACAAGAATTTATCCGCCAGTCAGAAAATTATCAAGCACTAGATGAAGATGCATTAAATCAGGTTTATAAATTCTTAATGTATAATGGCGCTCAAGGTGAGATGCTAACCCATCCTTTGCCAGTAGAACGGTTGCAGTATTTACGCCAGTGGGCTGTCTCAGAAGAATTACAGGAAATTAAGAGAGGGAATTATAAGCGATCGCCCGCATCAGGTGCAGTTGATGTAACACCGGAAACTAACCAGAAAAATGAAGAAGTAGAAAATTTGCGGCAAAAAATTGAAGAATTGCAAAGGGAAATCAACAGAATTAGACGGTCAGAATAAAGAACCCCACCCCTAACCCCTCCCCGCAAGCGAGGAGGGGAAAAGTATTAGACTTATTGCAAAAAAATCGGGTTTTAAGATATTACGAATACAGATGAACACAGATTTTATTTGTGTTCATCTGTGTCTATCTGTGGTCGATTTTTTGAAAATAGACTTTTGCAACAGACTTCATGAACAGAGTTCATAAAAATCTTCCTCCCTTCCTTCCCAACACCAATCAAAAAATACTCCCCCTCTCCGCAAGCGGAGAGGGGGTTGGGGGGTGAGGTTCAATTTTGTGGAGGACAATCGGGTACGCCTTCTTTAAACACGCGACTAGCAAGAATATCTTCCGCCTCGATAGTAATTAAATCTTGCTTGGTTAAACGCTTACTACCCATTGCTAATAAACGGCTTGCTTGACGCAATCTTGCTCTATCTATAGCATTTCTCACACTCCGCGCATTAGCAAAATGCGGCATTGTTCTACGCCTAATTAAATACTCTTTAAACGCCTTTTCCGCATCAGGACTAAAACAATAATGTTGTGCTTTTAATATTGATTGGGCAATAATCATCAACTCATCAACTGAGTAATCATTAAATTCGATATGTAAACCGATGCGTGAATTCATGCCAGGGTTACTGTGAAAAAAGTGTTCCATTTGGTCTTTGTAACCCGCGAGGATGACAACCAAATCATCACGCTGGTTTTCCATCACCTGCATGAGAATTTCAATCGCCTCTAATCCGAAATCTCCCGGATGATCTGGGCGGAACAAAGTATAAGCCTCATCAATTAACAACACACCACCCATAGCGTTATTTAAAACTTCCCTGGTTTTGGGTGCGGTTTGACCAATACTTTGCCCAACTAAATCATCGCGGGTAACTAACATGACGTTATTTTTACGTATATAGCCCAAACGATGCAAAATTTCAGCCATTCCCATCGCCACGGTAGTTTTACCCATACCTGGGTTGCCTAAAAATGTCATATGCAAAGTGGGTGCGCCAGCAGTCAAACCTACGCTTTTGCGTACTCGGTCAACCAACAATAAAGCCGCCATTTCCTTAATCTTGTTTTTGACCCACTTTAGTCCTACTAACTCTTGATCTAAGCGATCCAAGATTTCCTGCACATGAGATTCCTGAAAAGCAGCCTCTAGATCCACAGATACTTCTTGTGAAACAGTGTTAGTAGGTTCCTTTTCTAAGACTTGTTCGCTCATGGGTATCACCTCTGTTGTCTAATCGTGATGATAGCCAGTAGTTGCGAAATATAAAAGAATATAATTCTAATACAATTTATATATTTTTCTTTATTATGAATTATTGAATGTAATCATAAAAAATTTCCATTGAAAATAACAGGGAGTAGGGAGTAGGGATAGCCCCAGGTTTTAACCTGGGGAGGGAGTAGGGTGGGCATTGCCCACCAATTTTTAAAATGTGCGACATAGCCCTACCTAACTAGTGCTAAAATTTCGAGTTGTTTTATTTAATAAAAAAATGGGTATAAATTTTACCAAAAAAATGTCCGTGTTAGCTATTATTCTTGCCTTTGTTCTTTTTTTGCCGGAAATTACTTTGGCAGCACCTGCTACAGTTGATACTTCTTCTCCTGTAATTGTTAAACAAGCAAGCAACTCAATTTCCGAGACTAACTTGACTCCCCAAGTGCGTCAGCAACTTCAAGCTGTGCGTCAGCGTCGAAACAGGGATATTGGCAAAGTTTTAGACTCATCCCAATTGGCTCAACTTACTCGTAACTTGCGGTCTGGTGATAACTTAAATCAAGCGATAGAAAAACTAAATTTACAAGGGGATCAGCAGGAAATGGTAAAGGCGATCGCACGCTTGGCGGAGTTGAAAATGAAGAAAATTTTATCTCAGCATCCCCTACAAGCTAAATAAAAAAACCCCCAAGCGGGGGTTTGTGAATCAGAGTGTCGAGTAAAAAGTAGGGGCACAGCATTGCTGTGCCCCTACGACTCAAAGAATATACAACAATCCGAACAGGATTATCCAAATTACGTCAACAAAGTGCCAATAAATTTCGGCGGCTTCGATACCGAAGTGCTTTTCTTTACTGTAGTGACCGGGTTTGAGCGATCGCCACAATACAGCCAGAATCGCCAAAACACCAACGGTGACGTGCAGTCCGTGGAAGCCAGTTAAAACGTAAAATGCACTGGCAAACAAGTTAGTAGTTAAACCGAATTCCAGATGAGTGTATTCGTACAATTGCCCCGCTAAGAAGACAATACCCATCACGGCGGTAATGGCGAACCACAGTTGCATACCCCGCACATTATTCTTTTTGATGGCGGTATCAGCATTGTGGATCACAAAACTGCTGGCAATTAGGTTAATGGTGTTGACTCCGGGAAGCAATAGTTCTAGTTCTGGAGTGCCTTCTGGAGGCCAAGCAGGTAAGGTAGAACGGAAAGCCAAATAGGCACCGAACAACCCCATAAAAATCATCCCTTCGGCGATTAGAAACACAATCAATCCAAAGAGACGAAAGTCTGGATGTTCTTCGTGATGAGCAGCTTCTGCTGTGTGGTGATAATTTAGAGCTGTTTTTGCTGGGTCAATTGTTTGACTTTGCATGAATCTTCCATTAGTAGAGGACAAGTGAGGAGTTAGGAGTTAAGAGTGAGGAGTTAAGAGTTAAGAGTGAGGAGTTAAGAGTGAGGAGTTAAGAGTGAGGAGTTAAGAGTAAAAGCTAACTCATAACTCATAATTCCTAACTCCTAACTCATAACTCCTAACTCCTAACTCATAACTCCTAACTCCTAACTCCTAACTCTTAACTTTTTCTAGCGTTCGCCTTTCTCAGCTGCGATAGATGGATACGGTTCGTCAGGTTCGGCGCGTAAGACGGAATTAGGACCAGCTGATAAAGCTGGATCGGCATCAGATAAAGGAACACCCTCTTTAGCTCTTTCCAAGCCGTAGTCGTAGGGACCGGTAGCTAATACTGGGGGTTTATGGAAATTCTCAAAAGCGGGTGGAGAAGCAGTCATCCACTCTAAAGTTAATGCATTCCAAGGATTGTTACCTGCTTTCGGTCCGTACATCCAACTCCAAATCGCGTTGATGATGAAGGGGAATGTTGAAACGGCTAGTATGTAAGCGCCATAGGTGCAGATTTCGTTGAGCAGGGTAAATTTGGGGTCATACTGAGCGACACGGCGGTTCATGCCTAGCATTCCCAGCTTGTGCATGGGTAAGAAGGTCATGTTGAGACCAACGATTGTCAAGGCAAAGTGAACCTTACCCCAAAATTCATTTAGCATTCGTCCCGTCATTTTCGGGAACCAGTGGTATAAGCCAGCATAAATGCCCAAAACACTACCACCAAAGAGAACGTAATGCAAGTGCGCAACTACAAAATAGGTGTCGTGGACGTGGATATCAAAAGGCACTGCTGCCAACATCACGCCACTGATACCGCCTATCACAAAGGTTCCCACAAAGCCCATTGCAAAGAGCATGGCAGTGTTGAGGCGGATTTTGCCACCCCACATAGTTCCTATCCAGCTGAAAATTTTAATACCCGTAGGTACGGCGATGATCATCGTGGTGATCATGAAGAACATCCGCAACCAACCGGGGATACCGCTGGTGAACATATGGTGCGCCCAGACAATCAAGCCTAAAAAGCTAATTGCCAAGGAAGAGTAGGCGATCGCTTTATAACCAAAAATTGGTTTGCGGGAGTGAACGGGGATTACCTCAGAAATTATCCCAAAGAAGGGCAAAATCATAATGTAAACCGCTGGGTGGGAATAGAACCAGAACATATGCTGGTACACCACCGGATCACCACCACCAGTTGGGTTAAAAAATGTCGTGCCTGCAAACAAGTCAAAGGCAAGCAGAATTAGCCCTGCTGCTAACACTGGCGTAGATACCAGAACCAATGCTGAAGTAGCAAAAGCTGCCCAGCAGAACAAGGGCATTTGGTTAAATCCCATGCCTGGGGTACGCATCTTTAACAGGGTAACTAGGAAATTCAGCGCCCCCAGAATTGATGATGTACCCAACAGCAGGACGCTCATAATCCAAATTCCCTCACCCACCTGACCTGTTACCAAGCTGAGGGGAGGGTAAGAAGTCCAACCTGCATCCGGTGCATCGCCTACGGCTAAACTGGCAATCAGCATCAAACCAGCCGGGGGAATAATCCAAAAGGCAACGGCATTCAGGCGAGGAAATGCCATATCCTTCGCCCCAATCATTAGGGGAAGTACGAAGTTAGTAAAACCCGCACCCGCTGGCACAATCCACAAGAAAATCATGATTGTGGCGTGCAGCGTAAACAAGCTGTTGTAGACTTCGGGAGTAACAAAATCTACATCAGGGGTTCTTAGTTCCGTGCGAACCAAGTCAGCCAACACACCACCAATACAGTAAAAAATGAACGTGGTGACTAGGTATTGAATCGCAATGACCTTATGGTCGGTGTTGAAGGTAAAGTATTCCCACCATTTTCTGATCCCCGGCTCATCAATCTCAGCCGGGATATTGGCTTTTTCTTGTACCTGTGTTTGTGTCATAAAAATCAATTGTCATTTGTCCTTTGTCATTTGTCCTTTGTCATTTGTCCTTTGTCATTTGTCCTTTGTCATTTGTCTTTACCAATAACTAATGACTAATGACCAATGACTAATGACCAATGACTAATGACTAATGACTACTTGTGAAGTTGATGCAGCATTTCTGGCTGAATTCCCATGTCATGAGTGTATGGGGCGAGAAATTCAGCGGGGGAGAGTTCCGCAGGATTTACAGCAACTGCTTGATTTAACGTTTCAACACTTGCAACTTGCTGTTCTTGCATCCACTGCCCAAAGGCTTCTGGTTTTTCTACCACGACTTGGGTTCTCATTGCACCGTGGTAGGGGCCACACAGTTCCGCACAAATGAGGGCATAAGTTCCCTCTTTGTTAGGTGTAAAGCGAATTTCGCTTTGCCTACCGGGGATTACATCTTGCTTAACGCGAAACTCTGGCACCCAGAAAGCATGGATGACATCGTTTGCTGTCATATTAACTTGCACTTCCCGTCCTACAGGTACGTGTAGTTCACCGGTAGTTATACCTGTTTCTGGATAGGTAAAAATCCAGGCATACTGTAAACCTGTGACATTAACTACGAGTTCGGGTGGTTTACCTTCGTTTCCAGGAGTTGGGCCTATTGTGGGAGCAACACTCCCAACGCCAGGCGCATTCTGCTTTTGCGGAATTTGGTCAGCATTACGAACTGCTGCTGTAGCTGGATCTTCCATTGCCTCATCAGATTTTTCCTGATTGAGGTTGGGTTCGTCGCTGGGCGGTGTATCAGTTAAAGTTGCCGCTATAGCTGCCCCTGGCATTTTCATCGCTTGTGGGGCTATAGGGGCTTCGTGGAGAGCATGGGGGTTAAAGCCGCCCATTTCATTGTAAACATCGAAACTGTAAACTGAAATACCAAGGACGATAATAGCTGGGATTGCCGTCCAGAGGATTTCTAGAGGTACGTTGCCATGAACTGGCGGGCCGTCTTCATTGTCACCCGCACGCTGACGATATTTAATGGCGGAGTATATCAAAGCGCCTTCCACAATCAGAAATATAGCAGTGGAGACGATCATCATTGCATTGAACAGACCGTCCACCAAGGTAGCTTCTTCGGAGGCTACTGAAGGCAAAAGACCATGATTTTGACCGTACCAGACGCTGACTAATGTCAGCACGATACCAATGAGTAATGTCCAGATTGAACTTGGAATTTTCACGGTTAATAGGGTTAATGACTTTACTAAGTTGGACAGAACTGCTCACTTACTACGGTAGTCCACCCTAAAAGACATGGAGAGTAACAGCGTAAAATTTTATGATTTTCTAATCTTCATTTCGCCTGCAACTTCTACTTTAGCCACCACACAAAAAGATTGCATGTTTTATCTTGGTGGCTACCTGTAGTCAAAAGTTTTACGGCAAGGAGTTACTCTTAACCTAAATTTGCTAACTCCTTAACTATTAATTATACAAACAAATGTAGGAGCGATCGCGCGATCGCTCCTATATTATTTTTCTACAGCTACTCGTAAAACCATCCTTCACAAGACAGAAGATATTTACCTTTCATTTCAAAACTAGTAATCAGATTCCCAACTTCTTCAACAAGTCGGGAATCTTGCAGCCCGTCAAGATTAATTTGGCAAAGTACTAGCTAGAGTTGGTGCTGTAAAATTCTGGGAGTACAGACTTGATGGTTGTTGTTTAGCGACAATTGGCAGAGACTGACGCGCATGAACTGCTACTGCTACTGTCTTAACATCATAAGTTTGTGTCATCAATTTGGGATACAAGCCGATACCGATGATGGGAAGCAACAGAGAAGCAGTGATGAACAGTTCGCGAGGTTTGACATCGGGTACAAATGTATCCAAATGCAATTCTTTACTCTTGCTACCGTAGAAAATGTCGCTCAGCATCGATAGTAGATAAATCGGAGTCAAAATCACGCCTACAGCAGAGAGCAGTACAACTACAATTTTAAAGCTGGAAGTGTAAACATCGCTAGTTGCAATACCCAGGAATACCATCAACTCACCCACAAAACCACTTGTTCCCGGTAATGCCAGAGAAGCCATCGCGCCAGCAGTAAACAGAGCAAAGGATTTGGGCATTACCTTTCCCATACCTCCGATTTCATCCATCATCAAGGTGTGGGTACGTTCGTAAGTCACGCCAGCGAGGAAGAATAAGGCAGCGGCAATTAAACCATGGGAAACCATCTGTAGTACAGCACCGCTGATTCCCAATTCTGTATAGGAAGCGATACCAATCAGCACAAACCCCATGTGAGCGATCGAAGAGTAAGCTAAGCGACGCTTGAGATTTGTTTGAGCGAAGGCGCAGCAAGCACCGTAAATAATGTTGACTATACCCAAAACTGCTAAGACTGGAGCAAACACAACATGAGCATCGGGCAACATTTCCATGTTGATGCGGATGAGTGCATAACCACCCATTTTCAACAACACACCAGCCAAAATCATCGAACCAGGTGCGGAAGCTTCACCGTGAGCATCAGGCAACCAAGTATGGAGAGGGAAAATCGGCAGTTTGACACCAAAAGCAATCAGGAAACCTCCGTAAACAAGTAATTCAAGAGATTTGGGATATTCCTTCATTCCCAGAGTTGCCATATCAAAGCTGATGGTATCTCCAGAGAATGCCATTGCAAAAGCTGCTACGAGAATAAATATTGAAGCAAGGGCAGTGTAGAGAATGAATTTAGTCGCTGCATAGCGGCACTTTTGTCCTCCCCAAATGGAAATCAACAAATAAACAGGTACTAATTCGAGTTCCCACATCAGGAAGAACAACAGTAAATCCTGGGCAACAAATACGCCAATTTGAGCGCTGTACAATGCCAGCATCAAACCATAAAACAAACGCGGCTTATTTGTAACTCTCCAAGCTGCAAATATTGCAAGAGTGTTAATTAAACCGGTCAGCAGTACCAACGGCATTGATAAACCATCTACTGCTACAGACCAGTTCAAACCCAACTGCGGAACCCAAGGATATTTTTCTACGAGTTGGAGTGTTGAACTTTGAAAATCGTAGTTATACCAAAAGGCACAAATCATTAAGGTAAAGTCTGCTAGCGCTACTCCCAAACCATACCAGCGGATATTTTTACCTTCTTTATCAGGGATGAAGGGGATAAATAAAGAAGCAATTAGCGGTAACAGAATTATTGTCGTCAGCCAGGGAAATTGATAGTTCATGATTTATTTTGGATGCTCAATAGTGAATGAAGATATCGACAAGACAAATGTAGAGGTGTCGAGTAAATTGGTAGAGCGATCGCAGTTTCAAATTACCAAGTCTAATCGAGTCAATCTTTGATAAGCTATTCCACATTTAACTTACATTGTCTGGGCAGGCTGTCCGGCCTACCCTACAAGAACTAGACAAACATTAAATGTGTTGAATTACTTTTTCACAAACTCATTTGTATAGGCAATATTTACCTGATTTTGTTTATTTAAGCACATGCTTCGTTCCATCACAAATATCTCACCTGCTAATTCAACAATTACTTCGTAAACCATCGAATCTTCTAAATATGCTCCTAACTTACTATTTGAATTCATCAGATTACCTACCTTGTGTGCTTTGATTGGAGGGTTGGAACAGTAGTAAAGTGAGTACAGGATAGAAAACACAAACAAAGTGCTTGAAATAAGCCTTGACTACTTAAGATTCAGTGTGCATAATGACCGAGATACAAATGTTTTTCTTTCGTTAGCCAAGTTATTGCCTATTTGTTTGTGAATATTCTATGAATTTAATTCAAAAGTAGTAACAAACTGGTGTCAAAATCGAGGCATAACAATGACAAAATAGTGACAAACCGGTGACAAGATGGGTAATTAGCTGACTACTCGCTTCTTGCGAGAAGATTAAGGATTTACAAATAAAAAACGGTGTTGCTGAATTTGGGGATGAAATTCAAAACTCAAATATTCTAAACTCTTACTCTTTGCGGCTTTGCGCGCCAGTCGCTACAACGGGGGAAACCCCCCTCCGGGTTCGCCCAACGGGAGAGCCAGTTCCCAGGGCGCGGGAAACCCGCCGATGACTGACTGGTCTCACCAGAGCCGGCACGAGGGAAACCCTCCGAAGAGCGCGCTTACTCACCGCAACGCGCTGGCTTGGCTTTGCGTGAGGTAAATTCATAACGAATGATCAGCAACGCCTAAAAAACCAGCTTAGGCGCTCTAGAACACAGAGAGAATAAGCTAATATAGGTAGTTTTAGAGCGGGAAGGGAGTAGTAAACAGCCAAGGCAAAATTACCTATGGCAATCCGGGAGCAATGAGTTGTGAGAATCGAAAGTCTCAGAAACCCGGTTTTTTCTTCTGCGCAACGGGGTTTCTGATTGCTCAGAAATTATTTAGGAATACTATATATAGGAATTATGATTATTTAAGGTTTTGGTGATCGAATTTCCATTCACAAAGCGTTATCATAAGAAACTTAGTCCACAAAATGTGCAATCTTAGATGTGGAACAGCTTACAAGTCAAGCAGAAATATTATCTACCAAAGACCCAATCACAGCCTTATAGATTTTGTGTATGGACAAGCTGTTGAAAAAATGTGTTGGTGGTTACTGCGATACCAAAAGTACGCCATAAATATTTAAGGAAAAATTAGACTGAGAGAAAATTACGGCAATAAATGCCTAAAAATCTGAAAAATCTCTAAAGCTTCAGGCTCAATTTAGTGAAGTGATTCAAAGTATAAATGAGAGCCGATATCTCACCTAAAGTTTATTGCGCTAGGGTGGATATGGGTCGGTACCGACAAACGACAAGAAACTCGATAGCTCACGAAGAGCAAGCATAAAGGTATCTTTCATGAGCGAATTTGTCCTAGAACAACAAGACGTAACAGCAGTTGAACAGCAAAAGCCAAAGGATCGAATTCGGCGTTTGGTGTGGAAGATTTGCATAGCCACCTTGATTTTGATGGCGATCGGCAGCGCCACCCGCGTGATGAATGCAGGTCTAGCTTGTCCAGACTGGCCTTTGTGCTATGGGGAACTGGTGCCAACTAAGCAAATGAATTTCCAGGTTTTTCTGGAATGGTTCCACAGATTGGATGCAGCGTTGATTGGTGTCAGCGCGATCGCACTAATGGGTATGTCCTGGTGGTCTCGCCGGTCTTTACCCACCTGGCTACCTTGGGCATCTACCTTCGCTTTGTTCTTAATCGTCTTCCAGGGTGTGTTGGGTGGACTAACTGTAACTCAATTGTTGCGGTTTGATATTGTTACCGCGCACTTGGGAACGGCGCTGTTATTCTTCTGTACTCTACTAATTGTCGGCGCGGCACTTACTCCCTACCAAGGTACAGGCACAGTTGGTAAGTTACCTTGGGTAGGTTTAACAGCTGCTATTTTGATTTACCTACAAAGTCTTTTGGGTGCTTTAGTTGGATCTCGCTGGGCGCTACATCAATGTTTCGCGGGTTATCAACTTTGTGATGTAATGTACACCCACATCTTCGGCTTGATCCCGCCAACAGTAGCAACATTAGCAGTTGTATTTATGTCTTGGCGTACACCAGCATTACATCCAGCCTTGCGACAACTAGCAAATATGGCTGGTGGGTTGTTACTTATACAAATTCTCTTGGGATTTGCTACTTTCCGCTTACATCTCCAAGTCGAACCTCTGACAGTCTCTCACCAAGCTGTAGGGGCAGCTTTGCTAGGTACTTTGGTGGTTTTCACTGTTCTCGGATTGCGTGACTGGGCAGAAAATCGCGGTAATAATTCTTACCCCGTTGCTGTTACAGGAAAGGCTACAACCGAACAGTCATAAGTAAAAGCACGGTATTATCGTGCTTTTACTTATCAATTTTTACCCGTGTGGTGAAATTGGCTGCGTGCATACCCAGCGATTTTATTGTGTTGTTGAAAAATAAGGAAATATTGTCAAGATGATTGAGACTAATGTCTCGAAGCAGCATCAAACATTTCTGCAAGTAATTCAAAGCTATTACCAATTAACGAAGCCGAGAATTATTCCATTGCTATTGATTACCACAGCTGGGAGTATGTGGATTGCAGCTAAAGGACAGGTAGATCCGTTACTGTTATTTGTCACTCTCGTTGGTGGAACTTTAGCCGCAGCTAGCGCCCAAGCGATTAATTGTATCTATGACCGGGATATTGATTATGACATGGAGCGCACGCGCCATCGTCCCATCCCTTCCGGTAGAATACAGCCACGCGATGCTTTGATTTTTGCGATCGCTCTCGCTGTGATTTCCTTTACTCTACTCTCCGTATTTGCTAACATGCTAGCCGCACTGTTGGCAATGTCTGGCATTGGATTTTACGTATTAATCTATACGCATTGGTTAAAGCGTAATAGTACCCAAAATATTGTCATCGGCGGAGCAGCAGGAGCAATTCCGACGTTGGTAGGTTGGGCGGCTGTGACGGGTACTTTAAGTTGGACAGCGTGGTTATTATTTGCAATTGTGTTTCTGTGGACACCGCCCCACTTTTGGGCGTTGGCTTTGATGATTAGGGATGATTACGCAAAGGTTGGAGTACCAATGTTACCAGTAGTTGCGGGAAATAAGGCGACTGTGTGGCAGATTTGGTGGTATACCTTGGTAACAGTAGCAGCAACGTTTTTGCTGATTTACCCATTACAGCAAACAGGAATTGTTTACGGTGCGATCGCGCTGTATTTGGGTGGTGTATTTATTTACAAAGCTTGGCAGTTAATGCAAAATCCCGAAGATAAGAATATTGCCAAAGGGGTGTTTCTCTATTCCATTTCTTACATGATGTTGTTGTGCTTGGGAATGGTAGTTGATAGCCTTCCTCTCACACATCATGCAATTAGTTTTGTTGTGAGTCAGTTGCATTTTCTCGGCTAAAAGTTACAGTTGGTAGTGAGCGCTTAAGCGCTTACTACAAACTTAGAAGGTGTTTAAATTGATAATATAAGCTTATAATATTTAAAATTTTGAAGGTAGGGCAGTAAAAAGAAAATATAAGAAGCGATCGCTAGATAAAATGCTCACAAATTACATTAATGTAGCAATGCATAAAGCAACTTACGAGTTGCTTGAAGATGGGACTTTTTATGGTGAAATTCCTGAGTGTCAAGGTGTTTGGGCAAATGCTTCAACACTGGAAGCTTGTCGGGAAGAGTTGCAAGATGCTTTGGAAGGATGGATTATTTTAGGATTACGCTTAGGTCATACTCTACCAATACTTGATAGTGTTAACATAAATATTACAAAAGAGGTCGCCTAGCCTCAGTAAAGAAGAATGGGAAGCACTATGAATGGAGATTAAATCTCTTGCACTTATTCCATTTTGATGAAAAAAAACCACAGATGGACACAGATGGACACAGATAATTTATCTGTGTCCATCTGTGCTTATCCGTGGTTAATTATCTTCAATTATGAAAGAGTGCAATAAGTCTATCGCTCAACACTTCCATATCAATTTTGCTAGCGTAGTCATATAGGGTTCATCGTTTACCCAGTAAGTTGCTGGGTAAAAAAGGATTTAACATGGCTCATTTAAATCTGCGTCGTCCTCAAAATATCAGTGGCGATTTTTATGTCGATACTACTTGCATTGACTGTGATACCTGTCGTTGGATGACTCCAGAAGTATTTACTCGTGCTGGTGAAATGTCGGCGGTTTATCACCAACCAACTAACGACAAGGAAAGATTAAAAGCACTGCAAGCACTTTTAGCTTGTCCTACTAGTTCTATTGGTACAGTTGAAAAACCCCAAGATATCAAAGTCGCGCAGCAAACTTTTCCCATTCCTATAGAGGAAAATGTCTATCATTGCGGCTACCATTCGGAAAGTTCCTATGGTGCTGCTAGCTATTTTATTCAACTACCAGACGGAAATATCTTGGTAGATTCTCCCCGATTTACGCCTCCTTTGGTGAAGCGTCTGGAAGAGATGGGGGGAATACGTTATATGTACCTAACTCACAGAGATGATGTGGCGGATCATCAAAAATTTGCTGACCATTTTAAGTGTCAGCGCATCCTCCACAAAGAAGATATTACTGCTGGTACTCGCAGTGTTGAAATGCAGCTAACTGGTTCGGAACCTATTCAATTAGCTCCTGATTTATTGATTATCCCTGTTCCCGGTCACAGTAGAGGACACACTGTCCTACTATACAAAAATAAGTTTCTTTTTACTGGCGACCATCTTGCTTGGGATGATGAACTTCAGCAGCTAGAAGCTTTCCGTGATTACAGCTGGTATTCTTGGTCAGAACAAATCAAGTCAATGCATAAATTGGCTAATTATACTTTTGAGTGGGTGCTTCCAGGTCATGGACGGAGGTATCATGCGGATGCTGAAACTATGCGTCAGCAGATGCAAAAGTGTATTGAGTGGATGGAAACCCAGTAATACCCTAACAGGATTTTGGATTTTGGAATGAAACTAGTTTGAAAATTTTGCAAAACCAGTCTAAATAAACTGGGTTTTAACCATGAGATTAACCTAATATCTTGTACCGGTACTTTTAAGCCGTGAAATAAATTTCCACACTTTAGCTAAAACCCGTTAGAAACGGGTTAAAACTTATCTTGTATCATCCTCAATAATCATAGTAGGGCATAGCCCCACCTAATAAGAATTTTAACCCATTTTTAATGGGTTTGTCCCAGACGCGAAATTTCGCGTCTCTACACGACCGGAAATTTATTTCACGGCTAATTGCAACTAAAGATTTAATCTCACGCAAAGGCTCAAAAATACTCTCTGCGCGCCAGTCGCTACAACGGGGGAAACCCCCGCAACGCGCTGGCTTGCCTTTGCGCCTCTGCGTGAGTTTTTATACCAAAATTCACAACACTTAAAATTTCAACTTACCATCACCTGCGGTGGAGTATAACGCCACAATTGATACAACCGTGTCGCTGGCATAGTCAAATACAAAATATCACCCGCGCTGAGGCTAGTTTCCAGTAAATCCCAACTATGAATAGTTTGGTTATTAGTTTCAACATACAACGGTACAAAATCAGCGGACATAGCTGCTTCTTTAACTTGCTGACCGCAAAAGGGATGTGAAGGTGTAATCAAAGTTGCAAAGGCAACCCATAGGCTATCGGCTGTAATGCCGTTACCAAGGATACGCCCACCAAGTGCAGCTGCGGCAAATGCTGGGGCGGCAAGTTCAGCAGGACTCAGTACTGCCTCAAAATCAAAGACTTGTTGCGCCATGCGGGCAAAGTCCGGATCTGTGTAATGGACAATTACCGGCACTTTGGGAGTTAATCCTTTGGCTTTGAGAGCTATTTCTACGTTTGTAGCATCGTTACCAGTCACAGCTAGGAGTGCGGCGGCGGATTGTAAATTGGCTGCTTGCAGTGTTGGTGTAAAGCTAGCATCGGCGTGAATTATAGGAATGCCTAGTCTACGGGCGGTGTTGACATATTTATTATTGGAGTCTGGCTCAATTACTACTACTTCGTGGCCGTTGAGGTGGAGTTGCTGAACTATTTTTAGACCAAGACCCCCTAAACCACAAACAATGTAATGATTTCGATGGGGAACGCGTGCAGCATCCCAAAATTGCTTGAAGCGGGTTCCTAAAATAAAATCGTTGAGCAGGGCATACCAAATACCGAATACTGCTGCTCCTACTAACATCATGAAAACAGTAAATATTTTAATGCTGTTAGGAGCATTTTCTACAACTTTGTCATTACCTCCTGCTCCAGTAATCATGCCCACGGCAAAATAGAGGGCATCAATAATAGATATATTCAGTTCACCAGATACGTAGGTAAGTGTGGCAATGAGAATTATGATTAGTAGGACAATAGCCCCTATTAATACTGATTGAGCGTGTTGTTTAAATTGCCGGAGATTGGTAAGGACTTTCAGCAGTTTAGCAATCATTGATTTACGGGTACAACGGATGCGGGGTTGAGTACCAACGATTAAGCGATCGCCTACTTTTAATTTGTGTCCGTTCATTACCGCAGTCACTAAGTCCATATCGTCTTCAACTGGTAGGTAATAAATTAGCATTCGCGATCGCTCATCCCACAATTCACTCAGCTTACGACCTTTCCAAGGATGATTTTCATCAATATGTTCTTCGTAGATCGGCCAAGTTTGCTTGAATAACTTAATTTGCCCTATTGCTTGGTTTCCCATTGCCGCAAAGGCAAATACTGGTGCAGCTAAACCCGCCACGCTCATGCTCAAATGGTCTGGTAGAGTTTGATCTAGACGTTCTCCCAAACTGCTATTAAAAAAGCGGTTAATAATCCGAATGCGAGGGTTGAGAACCCGCGCTTGCATTACTATCCATAAGTTAAGTGCATCATCGCCTCCAGCTATTACTAAGGTGTGCGCCTGCTGAATGCCAGCTGTTTTGAGGGTACTAGCTGCGTGCAAATCGCCGACAATCAAATCTCCTGCTCTTTCTCCTGGGATGGGTTTATGATGAATACCGACGACTAATGCACCCTGCTGTCTCAGCAAACGAAAGACTTTATATCCAGTGCGCCCTAGACTACAGACAATTATTCGAGGTTTCATGAATCAGCAGCATGATGTATGGGAAAAGCTGCATTGTTAAACAAATATTTATTCACATTCTTGCCTACTTATCTTGGGCAAAACTGTAGCTGAAAAGACGATAACTCTAAATTAGTCATTTGTCATTTGTCATTTGTCATTTGTCATTTGTCATTTGTTAAAATAGTAAAAATTGAACAGTGATCAGCGTATTTATTAATAACTAAATAGGGCGGGCGAGACGTCCGCCCCACAAGAATAATAAATCTCTTGTGGGGTGGGCATCCTGCCCGCCCTAGTCAAAATAAGAGGTTTTGTTTCATTAAGTAGAGAACATTGCTGTGCCCCTACCACAGGCTGTACCTCACTTTGAATCAAAACTGCTATAACTGATAACTGGTAACTGTTAAATTTCCGGTTCGACTAAGCGGGTAGTAGGACGACTTTGATACAAATCCTGTACTACTTGTACGCCGCAGACTAAGGCTACAAGTCCGATCGCTGTAACGGGTAACAAATTTTTACCAAAAAGAGCGATCGCGATTACAGCAACTGTTGCTCCAACACGATATTTAGAACGAATTTTACAATAGCGAATAACGCCAGTACGGTGAAGAATACCTAACGAAAGGTAGCATAAAGCAACAGAACCACAAAGCAGCCATCGCATATCATCGGCTAGCGCTACCGTTTGCTTGCTCATCAATACTTCTTCTACACCAACTCCCGCCGCAGCAATACCAATAACTAAAGGAAGATGGGTATAAAGCCAGATGGCAATAGTACTGATTTTTCCTTCCGTCCGCGCTGTTTGGATAGGTGCGCCACCGAGATTATCAAAATAAACCCACCACAAGCTAAAGGCGATACTCAAACCAAACACGGCGGCGATAACGCTAAAAACATCCCATTCTTGCTGGGAGACACCATCGACCACTGCAATAATAGCTTCACCCAAGACAATAATTGTAAATAGCCCGAAACGTTCTGGTAAGTGAGAAGCGTGGGGGAGTAGTTTGAGTTGAAACTTGCTTGCTGTAAAGGGTGTAATCAGGTCTACAATAATTCCCACTCCCCACAGAAGAAAACGCCCAGGTGCGGGTACAAATGCTGATACCAACCAGAAAAAGGCAGCAATAGTAAAACCTGTGGCGTAGCGTGTTGTTAGGGGACGCGCTGTGGGAATGTATATGCCAGCACGGATGTATTCTAGAATCAGGACTACACGACCAAAAGCATAGGAAAGAGCAAAACCACGCGCAGTTTCACCGAAATCTCAGCGCCGAGGAAGCCCCTGGCTTTAGACATGGGGGTAAGGCGCTGGCGAATTTATTCGCAGTCAGAATAGTTTCACGTAGGCATAACTATAGCCATCCTTTTTGTGAATTGCTGAACAATATTTATGGCTAATACCTGCTACTCTTCCCGATGATGTAGCAATATCAAAACTACCTGTGGCACGACACAAAACACGCCCTAAATATTCGCCAACTTTTTTACCATTAGTGACCACAGCTTTAACAATATCTCCAGTGCTAAAACCATAATGAATCTGTTTATTTGAACGATGACGAGTAGGGAACCCGAATTTATTAGTACCAGCCATCTGTCTAGTACCATGACCATTTGCAGTTATTAACAAAGGCTTAATACCTTGAATTTTTAAAATCGGTGTTGACTTACCAACACAAGCTGCATCAGAATAATGAGTTTTAGGTAGATTCTGTTGACTGCGATTGAACTTTGTTAAACCTCCTGAACCTGTTTCTATAGGCAAGCCAGTTTCTTTCAATGCGTTCAACAACGCGAATCTGGTTGTGTTTACTGCGGCTGCATCAGACAATGGTCTTTTTGCTTGTTTCAAGATTTTCTCTAATCTAGAAGGGTCTTTTTTGAGGAACTCTTTAATATCCTTAATCCCTTTTTTTGTGTTGCACTTAGAGCAACTTAGAGTAAGATTTGTAATCGAATTACTACCTCCTTTGGCTCTTGGATGAATATGTTCTATCTGTAGTGGCACATCCTTAACTCCACAGTAAGCGCATTGTCTACCCCATTTTTCTAAGAGAAATTCTCTGGTTTCGTAACCCGCCAAAGTTCCCTGTTGGTACTCTTTTCCTTGAATATCTGGGTTACGCATTAATTGCATATCAAAGCGAACTAATTCCTGACTAATAGCTTCGATTGGTGCAAGTTTACGTAATCTTTCAACCCAAGTTTTGATATTTTCAACACGACTTTGTAAGCTTGGTGCTAACCTTCCATCTGGACGTGTTCGGTTTAAGAATCTGGGTTGTCTGTAACGAGTTTTTCTAGCACGTCTACTACGTCTTAATTGTCTTCTAGAAATTAAAGCATCTCGAATTGCAAAGCCTCTATGCTTTAATTCAGCAGCAAATACAACTTCTCCAGTAGCATCGTTGACTAATGCAATCCCGCTAAATTTAGCACCAGGGTCTATTTTTAATCGCAGTGGTGTAAGTAGTGAATCTGGATGTGATTCTTTGAGGATGATTGTAACCGGGAATCTTCTAAAAATTGCTGCTTTTTTGTTCCTTAATAACTGTCTAGCCCTTGCTGGATGAATTGGGTCTAGCGGTCTATATCTAGTGTCTAAAACGAATACTTTGCTCAAAAGAGCCTCCTTTTCAGGGTAATGTTAGCTTCGTCAATGTTTAAGGTCGGTAACTATATCGAAAACACTGGTTTAACCCTTGTAAGCCTGTTTAATTCTCGATTTCTAGAGCAAGGGACTAGCTACGCATCCCCTGGTAGGTCTTTAAACTCTTGCCTTAAACGTAGTACACGAAGTACTTAGACTGGTCAGATTAGGGCTTTTTTAAGCCCCCGGCTGTCTTCCGTGGGGTTTCTGACCAATACGTAAGCGCGGTGGCTGCAAAAAATTTCTCATAGGAAGCCAGATGTGAATTAATACTACGGTAAAAATCAAATTTTGGAAATTAACCACAGATGAACACAGATGGACACAGATATTTATCTGTGTTTATCTGTGTCCATCTGTGGTTGCTTCTATCATTTTGTTCATGGTTAATGCTTAATTGTTTTTTACCATTAGCTATTAGCCAGACACAATTATCGCCCACATACTGGCTGCCAACCCAATAGCTGCTAGATGTTGCCCCATCAGCATACGCAGTGGTTGCCGAGCAATTTTTTGCGTTAATACTATCGTTAGCAAAACTGAGAAAATTAGGGTAGTTCCCTGCAAAAAAGCAATTACGGCTGGGTGTGCGACTAACACTGGTAATTGTTCATTATTCAAACCAAAAGTAGCAAAAGCTACGGGCAAAATACGCCCTCCTTCCGCTAAACCCAAGCGCAAATAATGAGCTAAATTACCTCCCAGCACCAATGGTAAGTAACCATAGGCCAGTTCTACAAACGGTCGTGGCTTAATGCGATTTTGGATTTTAGATTTGGGATTTTGGATTTGGGCTTTTATCTTTTCGATGTAATTATTTAACCAGCAAGAAAGCTGTATTAATCCGTAGGCGATAAAGGTAATTGCCACTGGAATAATCAAAGCTAACAGAGATAATCCTAAATGGGGCAAAAATTGATTTAAATCGAGTTGTAACCCCAACCATGATTGTAATTCTGGTAAACGATGCAAATATACCCCGCCTAATAGTAAAAACAACAGTGCTACTTCATAACTGTGGGGTACGTGAGTTGTCCATAGTTCAATACCAGGCGGACGTAAATTAAATTCAACGGAACGATGGGGACAAGCTTTTAAACAAGTCATGCACAACACACAATCTTTGTTATCTTCCAATTGGGCGGGGTGAGAGTACAAGGGACATCCGTTAGTTTCCATTCCCTCACCTTTTTGCGGGCCGCCTTTGTAGCATTGATAGGTGGTGCAAGTGGCAGAACAAATACCTTGTTGTGCCCGTAATTCTGTCATCGAGAGTTTGGCAAATAAACCATTCATTCCGCCAATGGGACAAAGATAACGACACCAAAACCGCCGCTCAAAAATAGCAGAGAATATCATTGCCCCTGCGGTAATTAATAGCAACAAACAAGCAGAAAGATAAGCAGTGTTTTCTAAGTCCCAAAGTTCCTCCCACAGGAAAATTAGGGTAAATAATCCAAATAGAAACCATCCGCCCCATTTTTCAGCTTGTTGTCGAGGCCAGCCTTTAAGTCGCCGGGGAAACAACCACGTTGATAGCTTTTGCGTAATTTCACCGTAAATCATAAAGGGACAAACGGCGCACCAGATCCGACCGAGAAAGGGGAACAGGAAAAGGAATACAGACCACCACCAAGCCCAAAAGAGATTTAAAGCAAAATTGCGATCGCGTGTTTGCGGCCCAACAAATAATACCGCCACAATCAAGGCAAAACCAGCTAAAGTAATACCATAATTAATGCGATCGGGCCACCACGGACTCCGCAGAAACTTCCGTAACTGCGGATAAGCATTCAAAAGATTCACCCGAAATCGCTTTTTCTTAGTATCCGCTGACCAGAAAATTTCTTCTGTTAACTCCCTCGCCTCTCCCGCTTGTAAAATTGCCCTTTCCACCAAATCTCGCAACTCTTTCAAATTGCCAGGAAAATCATAGGACTGCAAGCGGCGCAAAGCTTCTGGAGTTACTCGCGGTTTGGGAATACCTCTAGCGCGAGTGTAAAGGCTGATGTAATATTCTACCTGTGCCCCAATATCAGCTTTTCGCACTCGTACAGGCGGAACTTTGATAGTACGACCAACACAGCGTGCTATTTGCGACTGACTTTTTTCTGAAACAATGATGATGCGAGCTTGACTGGTACGAGATTCAGCGGCTGGCTCTCCTGGGCGAGTTACCGGAGAATACGTATTATCTTGTATTAATTTTGTTAATTGTGGCAGTAACTCCGGCGGAGTTTCTTGGATATTATTGAGAACTAGAGTTCCTTCACCCAGCCATTCTATAAGACCAGGTTTACCACCCCCCTCATTCCCCCCTACAAGGGGGGAAGATAGAGGAGCAGCTTTTCTACTAGCACGCCCAAATAATTCTGTACCGCTTGTTTGGAGAATACCGCAGTTAACTTTAATTATCGGTTCTCGCCGCAGCTTGGAACCAAAATGAATGAGAGCAGCGATGTTATCTTTTTCTAAACCTGGTTCCCCGAAAATTAATACAGACTTACGGTCATTTGCAGATTCGCGAATTTGCTCCCGTAGACGTAGGGCGTAGCGGCTGCTACCAATAATTCCGCGTTGCGCCTTGGTGACTAAATATGGTCGTAAGGCGATCGCGCGTTCTTGTTCGTAAGTCAGAGCAGATGCTAGCTGCGCCAATTCTTGAGCCATTTGCCGGGAAAGAACCTGAGCAATTTCCGGGTATTGACTGACTATTTCTCGAAACTTGGTAGCAGGTATTACCCAAAAATGACATTCTGTCAAGGTTGTAATTGTACGTTCAGCTAATTCATCTAACACTAATTCTTGTAGGTGAATAACTGCTCCGGGGAGAAAGCCAACAGCTAGGGATGGGTTAGATTTATTACTGCTTTCGCTTTCAATTTGACCTTGTTGGAGAATGTAAAGCGCTTCAGGAGGAGTGTCTTCTGTTACTAGACGTTGGTTTGGGGGGATAACTTTTTCTTCGATGACTTGAGCGATCGCACTCAGGGGTTCAGGCGATAAAATTCCTAAAGCCGTGCGTTCTTGTAGCCATATCACTGTTTCTTGTGATGTCATGGTAGATTCTCCCGCTCGGCATTGCTGTATAACAAGTATTATCTCTTGGAACCTCACCCCCTAACCCCCTCTCCGCAAGCGGAGAGGGGGAGTATTTGTCCCTACTGGTTGCAAACAGGGGGAGAATTCAAAGCCTCTCTCCTTGTAGGAGAGAGGTTTGGAGAGAGGTTTTCAACATCCCGTGAAAATTCAGGAGTATTTGCCCCTCCTCGCTTGCGGGGAGGGGTAGGGGTGGGGTAATAGTTAGAGCTTTAAGCTTCGATGTTGGAGTGCAAAGCGAGAAGTTTCTCGTTTGAAATGAGAAACTTCTCGTTTGAAGTGAGAAACTTCTTGTTTGAAGTGAGAAACTTCTCGTTTGAAGTGAGAAACTTCTCGTTTGAAGTGAGAAACTTCTCGTTTGAAGTGAGAAACTTCTTGTTTGAAGTGAGAAGTTTCGAGTTCTGATGTAGCTGGTTCCCAGTTCATCTGTGGTTTAGTTTTCTTAAAACACACTTTTGCAATAAGTCTAATCTAGAAAATACCCTGACCAGGTGTTAACACATTATCAGGGTCATAACGCCGCTTTGCACTTACCAACTTGCCCCAAACCGGACGAAAGTGTTGCAGCCAATCCTTTTGGGAGAAGGGAATTGCATCTACGGGATAGCGATAACCACCCAAATTGCGGTTTCGTTCAAATAGTCTCCGGTTATCATCTAGCATCCGTGTAACCACAGCATCCTCTGGTGGTGCTGCGGTTCGCAAGATAGCAAAGAGAAACACTACTTTCTCTTGAGGAACCCTGAACAAGGGTAGTTGAAAGCGATTAGTTTTGACTGGATACAGCAAAATTGGCCCTTGACCTGTATCAGCTAGTGTTAAAGTGGAAACAACCTCACCAACAAAGCTTTCAATTGCGCTATCAGGCACAAACAAATTCAACCAAGGATGAGGATAAGACCAAACACCAATAGATTTGAGACTGTCAACAACAGGAGCTAAACGATTAAGGAAGTCAAAGTAAGATTTATCCTCTATTTGTTCTGTACCACGAATGTAGTTTAAGCTTGCAAGCAACAAGTTGTTATTGGGTACAGCGGGAGGACTGTAAAAGCTAACCGCTTCTAGCATATAACGCCATCCACCACTATTATTAGATACCACTTGACCTTCTACGTAGTTGAAGCGTTCATCAGCTATAAGCAAGCGTTGGTCACGAGTAAAAGCAGCTAGATTATCGTAATACAAAAGAAATACACGGGCATTCGTAGCAGCAGGAATCAGCTTAATTGTAGCCTGCACTATGATTCCACATTGACCCAGCCCTGCCAGCACTGCTGCAAACAAATCGCGATTTTGAAATTCTGAACAGGTTTCCAGCTTGCCTTCACCAGTCACTACCTGAAGTTCCCAGACATTATCAACCTGTACACCATAACGATGAGTTGCGCCGCCAATACCACCTACTGATAAAGTACCGCCTATGGAAAGTTCGACATAATCGGTGAGGACAGGTGGTGTCAATCCTTGCTGAAGCGTCTGTTGTAATAGTTGACTCCACACCACCCCAGCATCAACAATAGCCCGATCTGCACCAATAAAGTGAATCTTGTTAAGCGTACTCATATCAATGACTACGCCTGCTTCTACTTGTGATTGACCGTAGGTGGAGTGACCCTGACCGCGTGCAGCAACTTTGAGCTTGTAAGTACGAGCAAATTGAATTATGCGAGTGATATCTTCTAATGAGCCTGGTTTAAGTACGGCAATTGGCTGGCGATGCACGATATGACCAAAATCGTCACCGGCTTTCTCACGTGTGGCTTGGTCTGTGTAAAGTACTCCATCTAAAGGTGGCAGACTTGCAAATAAAGATGTAGCACTAGCAGATGTCACCCAGGAACGATCGCCTAAATCAAACCCGATCACAATTGTACTAGCAATCAAACTTTGTAAAACAGCACGACGTGCAGTGTTGTTTTTCATTTTTTGGCAACATTAAAGATTTTTTTCCTATTCCCAATCATCAGTAAAGCAATAAGTCTTCGTTCAAAGCGATCGCCTAATGATCCACCTACTAAAATTAAAGCAGCAAGAAATAAAGCATAGGACTCAACAATCCACTGTACGTCAGTCGCGGTTGCATTTAACTCTGATTGCAATACAGGAAGTGCCACATTAACGACAGTACCATCAATCATCGCCATGCTCTAGCCGAGAATTGTTGCTGCTAGTACCCACTTTCCGACATTTCTAGAGCAAGGAGAAGTGCATGGTGCTGAGCGAATTACTGCTTCATCGCATGGCGGTTTGACGATGTTAGCCATATTAAGCTATGAAGAACACTATTCCCAAATTTTACCGAAGCATTGAACTTTCGATATATGTGTCTATTTATTGATCCTATGGTTTTAATTTGAGTTCCTTTTGTTTTTGTGGGCGGGCTTTCCGGCCCACCCTACAAGAATAGTAGAATAGACTTCTTGCAAAAATCTGGATGTAGGATAATTACGATCAAAGATGGACACAGATGAACACAGATATCTGTGTCCATCTGTGGTTAATTTTTTTGAAAATAGAATGAGTCTTAAGGTTTAATGTCTTGTGGGGTGGCCCGGAAAGCCCGCCCCATTTTTAATTTATTTATGCCAATCTAAGTTAATATACTGTCAAAACTAGCAAAAAATATGAAACTTGAGGATTTCCCTAATCTGTGGGTTCCTTTGGCACTTTTAGGCTTAATTATTTTGGCTGCTGTATTTTTCAGTCGCACCAAAAGTTAAATTGTAAACATCGCATTTGGTAATAAAGTGCGATACGCGAAGCGTTAAGCCTCCGGCTTATCGCCTTCATCTCCTCAGTTGGAGTTACTCATCATGCTGTCAGTTAAGGATGCAGAAGCAATTATTTTCAATTTGGCGCAACCGCTAGATCCTCAGAAAGATGCAGAAATTGTAGATTTACTAGCAGCAGATAAGCGCATTCTCGCTTCTCCCGTTACGAGTAAGCTAGACTTTCCCCATTGGGATAATTCGGCAATGGATGGTTATGCAGTGCGTTACGCAGATGTACAGCAAGCTAGCCGAGAACAACCAGTTATTTTAGAAATTATTGAAGAAATTCCTGCCGGATATCAGCCCCAATCTACCATTCAACCAGGACAAGCGGCGCGAATTTTTACTGGTGCGGTGATGCCAAAAGGTGCAGATACTGTGGTGATGCAGGAACGGACACGGCGAGAGGAAAATCGTATATTTATCCTAGCAGCAGCAAAACCGCAAGAATTTGTCAGGCATCGTGCTTCTTATTACCAAGCTGGAACGCAATTACTACCAGCAGGAATTATGTTAAATGCTCCAGAAATAGCTGTTTTGGCTGCTGCTCAGTGTACGCAAGTAAGTGTTTACCGTCGTCCTAATGTGGCAATTTTGTCTACAGGTAATGAGTTAGTAACTCCCGATAAACCGCTGCAACCAGGACAAATTGTAGATTCTAATCAGTATGCCTTAGCAGCTTTAGTAAGGCAAATTGGGGCAGAACCGCTGATATTAGGAATTATCCCAGATGAACCAGCAGCCTTAGAAAGTGCGATCGCTCACGCCATATCTAACGCTGATGTAGTTCTTTCTTCCGGTGGTGTTTCCGTGGGAGATTATGACTATGTTGAGCAAATTATCCAGTCTCTAGGAGGCGAAATTCACATTCGTGCCGTAGCAATGAAACCAGGTAAACCCCTCACTTTCGCCACCTTTCCATCTATCCCCACTCCCCCCCAGGTTAAAACCTGGGGCTATCCCCACTCCCCCCTATATTTTGGTTTACCGGGAAATCCAGCTTCGGCACTGGTGACTTTTTGGCGGTTTGTGCAACCGGCAATTAAAAAGCTATCTGGACTAGCTGAAGGTTGGAAGCCAGAATTTGTCAAGGCAATAACTCGTCATGAATTGCGATCGGATGGCAAGCGCGAAACCTACCTTTGGGGTCAATTACGCTTAACAAATGGAGTTTATGAATTTCAGCTTGCTGGCGGAAGTCAAACCTCCGGTAATTTAATTAATTTAGCTCAAACTAATGCCTTAGCTGTTCTACCAGTAGGCCAAACGTTAATTCCTCAAGGAGAACAGGTACAAATATTGCAAGTTAGCTGATATCTACTTAATGACGAATGACTAATGACTAATGACTAATGACCAATGACTAATAGCAATCTACTTTGTGGTAGAGGGCTAGGTTGGGTACGAATGATTAAATTATTATTATAGTTTCTTGACACAAAGGAAAAAAAGTTACAATAGTTACAGAAAAATATTCGTTCATCTCTTAAAGCATGTTATACCAAGTAGCGATATCGCAAATCTAAAATGTCATATTGAGCGAAACGCAAGTAATAAAACCGAAAAAATATTTGCGACAGATAGCTTGCAAAAGCAACCTATTAATTAAGGTTTTTGGAATCTAAAATCTAAAATCCAAAATCCAAAATACTATAAGCGTAGATAGTCCGCTCAAAATGACATTTATAAATGCAGCTTGGTACGACACTCATTTGCGAGTGACATGATTTATAGAGACGGAAGTAAGGAGACATCCTGAAGGAACGCGCTTCATTTAGTTCCAACTGATAGAAAATTTGAAGCGAGGCGAAGAAAATGAAACTAACTTATCGCGGTGTAGATTATGAACATCATCCTCTTGCCGTGGAACTGATACCGGGGGAAACTGGGGGAAAGTACCGTGGTGCGAGTTGGAGGCATTACTATCCCAGACATATTCCCGTACCTCAACCAGTAGCTGAGTTGAAGTATCGAGGAATTCCTTATTGTGTTGGTGATGCAATAGATGTAGAGGCGATGATTCGGCGCAAACAGCACAACACTACTACAACTAAAGCAACTTCCCCAAGAGGCGAAACAGTTGGTAAACAGTTAACTAATACTCATCTTGCCCATATTCGCCGTAATTTAGAGCGGCGTTTGCAAGTAGCCAAAGAAAAAGGAGACCAAAACCTGATTAGCCTGTTGGAAGATGAGGAAAGGCAGTTGGTTAAGAGTTAATAGTTAATGGTTAATGGTTAATGGTTAATGGTTAATAGCCATGAACTATGAACCCTCCGGGTTCGCCAACAGCGAGTGGGGGAGACCACGCCAGTTGCTACAACGGGGGGAACCCCCGCAACGCACTGGCTCCCCAAGACCGCGCTGGCGAACCATGAACCATGAACCACTAACTATTGCGGTTAATCCAAATACCTCTTAATCCAGCGCCTTTAGCTCCGTTATAATCTTCTGCAATGCTGTCCCCAATGTGCCATGCAGCCGTAGGTGGACAGTTATGTTTTTCTAAAGCAACAGCAAAAATTTTTGGATCGGGTTTCGCTGCACCTACTTGGGTAGAAATGGTAACAGAATCAAAATAGTCTCTCAGTTCCAAATCCTGTAAAACTGAGTAAATACGAGAATCGAAATTAGAGATTACACCCAACTCAATCCCCATCTTCTGCCAGTTTGCCAAAGCTGGTAGAACATCGGTATAGAGGAACCAAGGTTCGGCTGTGCCAAAGTGAATGTAAACTTCGCTAAAAAAAGCCGAAAAGTCAGAAAATTTCTCGAAAACACCTGCACCTTTAAAGGTGTTGTTAGCGATGCTAAGCCACCATTCAAACTCCCACTGGGGAATATCTTCTTCTTGTACATTTGGAAATACAGGCGGTGGTGCTGCTTTAAAGCTTTGAATAAATGCTTGATTCAAAACTTCGGCTGAAACTTCGACGCCAAATTCTCTTGCAATTTGACTGTAAACTTCGCCCACACTACCTTTGACGCCGAAGAGTGTGCCAACAGCATCTAAAAAAATTACTTTCGGTCGTTCCATCAACCTTTGACAATTTTAGATTTTAGATTTTAGATTTTGGATTCTGAAAAACTATTGTCTAGGGTACAAAGTGCTTCGGTCTGATGACAAATCGCTTCCTTTGTCTGTTGCCTAACACGTTGTCTATCTGAGTTGAAAATAGGGAGGTAGTAGGGGCGAAGCATTTGGGCAGCTGTTTATCGGTTTGATGATAAGATTATGGTCCAAATGCTTCGCCCGTAAGGGAATGGGGAGTGGGGAAAAGCCTATTTTCATGGGTTTTGGTGTACGCACTTCATAATGGCTATTTAGATAATGCCTCTATGATAGGACGAGCCAGCCAGTTAAAACCAACTTTGAGTTTATGATCTAAAGTCGGCATCCGATAGAGGTAGGCAACACGACGGGCGACATAAGCTAAAGGCCCTTCTAATTTAATGCCCAAACTGGTAAGAGTAGCGTTGTCTACTCCCAATGTCATCATTTCACCTAAATACTGGTAGCGGAAGGGAAGCAAGGGACGATTAGTCAGACTAGCCCAAATGTTCCAAGCGGTATAATCGGCTTGTTGAAAAGCTGCTTGGGCTGTAGCAGGAACTTGCTGTCCTTCAGCATCGTGACAGTCCGCTAAATCTCCTAAAGCAAAGATTTCCGGATGGTCAAGAACTTGCAGAGTAACTGTTGTACTAATTTGACCTCGCTGATTTTGTTTAAAAGGAAGATTTCGCACTACAGGCGCAACCCGTGTTCCAACTGTCCAAATTACCAAATCTACGGGGATAGTATCTACCTGACCCTTATACTCTAAAGAAATAGTATCTGCTCCAATTGATTCTACCTTCGTTTCCAAATCAATAAATACACCTCGTTCTTCCAGTGCTTTCTTTGCTGCTTCGCGGTTAAACTCCGGCGAAGTTTGCAAAATTTGGTCAGTCAATTCAATTAATCGAAACCGTCCTCTTTCTCCCAATCTGTCTGTAAGCTTACACGCCAACTCTACGCCACTGTAACCAGCACCGACAATTACCACCCGAATTTTATCAGCATCAGATTCTTCCAATACTCGCAGACGTTCTTCCAAACGATATGCATCAGTAACAGTACGGAATGGATAAGCATATGATGTTGCACCGGGCACAATATCCAGCGGTGTTTCACCACCCAACCCCAACACTAAACGGTCATAATCTAATTCCGGCCCATCCTGTAAATGTACTCGTTGCTGGTCAATATCAATACCCGATACAGTAGCTTGATAAAAACGTACACCCGTATCTTGTAAAATTTCTTCAAAAGGAGGGGCAATTTCCCAGGTTTGCAGTTCACCAGTCAAAAGTTCGTAGAGGAGAGGACAGAAAACAAAGCGATCGCTCTGATCTACCAAAACAATTTCCGGTTTTGCCAACCCTTCCCAAGGTAATTTGCTTAACCGCAGCGCAGTATAGAGACCTCCAAAGCCTCCACCAAGGATACAAATTCTAGCTCTTTGTTCGCTCATCTGTCTAATTGGGCAATCAATCCCAGTCCGGCAACTTATATAAGTGTAATGATTTCTTTCTGTCTATTGCCATCAACCAATTATCCTGATATTTCCCTTCACGCAGTTCATGTTCCGGCAAAAGCTTCACCTTTGCAAAACCGCACTTCTCGTAACAGCGAATAGCGCGAGTATTCCTCACCTCTGGATCAATGACAATTTGAACAGCGTGTAATTCTTCAAAAATATACTTTACCAATAATTTTAATACTTTCGTGCCTATTCCTTGATTCCAATAATTTATTTCGCCGATAAACAAATCTACTCCATAAACATTATCAGTACTATCCAAACAATACTTTTGCCTGTCAGTTTCAGGTAAATCATTAAAAGCGTAATACTGTAAATAACCAATAGGAATATTTTGATAATAAAAAATACAGGGTACAACCGGGTCATATCCTCTGACCATAGGTTGATAAGTTTCTATAATTCTCTCTAAAGGAAAAGGATTATCTCTACCTTCATAAAACTGCAAAACTTTTTCATCAGTTAACCATTTTGCCATTAACTTATAATCATCTATATCATCTTGTATACGACGAATAGCAATATTATCATTTTCAATAAAAAATCCACCTATAAGATTTGGCATAGGGGCTAGGGGCGCTTGGGTTAGGGATTAGGGGCTAGAAAAAGAGATATTTTCATAAGTTTATTGTAAACTTAGTAGAGCGTTGCATAGATTTATAACTAATTGCATTAACACTCTGCGTTCCTCTGCGCTTCCCTCTGCGTAACTCTGCGTTAAAAATTTAACCCCTTATCTTGGAATTAAATAAACAAAGCCCGCTAGTGCGGGCTATTATAAAACAATGCAATTTATAAAACGGATTTAGTATTAATTGCCGCCTGAAGTAACAGCCTTGAAATGTTGAGCAGTAACTTCACCCTTAGAATGCCATTTACCATCAGCACCTTTCTCGTACTGGTTATTAACACTATTCCAAGCAACTTGACGCGCACCCTCTTCACTCATACCATCGCTAGTAGCAGCTTTAAAGGCAGCAGCATAAATTTGCTGAGCTTCTTGAGGCAATTCTCCTTTCATTTCTTCTGGTAATACGTCTGTATTCTTATCTTGGACTGATTTTGGTGCTACTGGGTCTACCTGATTATTTTTGGTTGCCTCTTGTGATTGCTCCATGTTGCTATTAGTCATAAGTCCACTCCGATAATGTAATCTCTAACTAGTCTTGAACTCATCGTAAAAAGTTAAAGAACTGTTTTCATCTTTCTATAAGTAGATATCAGACTTAACCTATAGGTATGAAAATATAAATAAAATAGGGAATATTGTGATTGCTCGTAGTAGCGCTGTCTTCGCCACTACTAACGTATTTACTTGCTATAAAACTTCCTATCTCCCTCAAGAGACAAAACTATTAATAGTTTGTGATTCCGTTAGTTCTTCTAAAGGAGTTTCTTCTAAAGATGGACGCAAACACAGATAGAGCAACGGTCCAAACAAAGGCAAGAAACCTAATGCCCAGAAAATACGATTATCCTTAATACCTCTTCTTGCCATATCATCATCAAACAAAGAGGCAATAGGAAATACCAAGCACATCAAACAAAAGTCAAGACTAATCAAGTGAACAAAATGTCTAGTCTGAAATTGCTGAACATAGTCTTGCCAGTCTCCAGCAATTACCGCATAAACAAGTAAGGCAATCGTAGCTAAGAAAAGAGAAACTCCTGTAGAGCGGCGGTCGAAAAAATCTAACCACTTATCTTTTTTACCATAGAATTCTTGATTGGATTTCCTAAATATTAAATATGGCAAAAGACAAATTACCCCCGTAAAGTTTGAACCGATGAAATAAGGCCAAACACGGAAATTTTGCATTCTGCCATCAGCAAACATTAAGCAGCCATAAATCATCGGCCAGACTCCCATCAGGGAAAAGATAACTGGAATAATTGCGTTAAGTTTTCCCCATTGGAGTGTTAACAATTTCCACCCCAAGGGCCAGGTATCAGGTTGATCCACTGGTGCTAACCAAAGGGTGTAAGCGACAAATCCTAACCAGATTATCCATAAAATGATTTTTCTAATAGCCATAGCGCTAAAAAGGGGGAGTGGGGAACGCTTCGCACGGGTTAAAAATGAAAAATGTAAAATTAAAAATTTATTCAATCCAATTTTTAATTTTTAATTCTTAATTTTTAATTCCGAAGGTGGGGAGTGGGGGAAATTTATAATTAGCTAACTGCTTGTGACTCTGGAAGTGAAATTTCCATGTAATCCATAAGGAATATGATGTTTGAGGTGCAAACGCGCGATCGCCCCTTTCTCTAAATTCTTACCGTCCAAAATAACTACATCACTCCGTTTGTGAGCGGCATCGTAAACTAGGGTTAACACCCAGCCATCGTCTTCATTCTCCTTAGTAGCTAGGGGAGTACGAGGTACAAAGACGGGTTCGCCGACAAACCCCTTTGGTGCAGCACTCCAGAATTGCTGTTCACCAAATTCTGGATCGACTTTAATTATTGCTTGTTGGGGTGCGTCACCTTCAGGCTGATGGGCTGCTGCTAAGAATATCCAGCGATGAGGCTTACCTATCAGTGCAGGATGAACAAACGGAAATTCACAAGCACGCTTTATAATTAAATGCCGTTTTGATGTCTGCGTCTTCAGATTAATGTGAAAACGCCACAGTTGTGCAGGAGGACGGCTATCAAAGTCTATTTCTTCGTAATTTAGGTTGTGGTCTATCCCAGGAAAGTTTTCATAGCAAACTGAGTCTACAATTATTTCGTCACCCTGCTCAAAGGCGTTAGCATGGTGAAAAACAAAACAAGGGTCTGCGGGAATACACTGGACTTTTTCGCCAGATTTACGAGGAATTACCCAAATTTTTGTTTGGCGATCGCTATGAAATTTGATACACTCCGCCGCACCTCTAAATCCTAATACGTAGGGCAGAGGATTGAAAGAAACCGGGTTTTGGAAAAATATGCAATAATTGGGTGTAATCGCAAAGTCATGAATGAAGGCAAAGCCGGGAACTCGATGGTCATGTTTTTGTACAACCTTTCCCGCTAAATCTAATTCGTAGACAGTAATAGTTGTACGCAACCCTGGTTTGATGGCAAAGTTAACTAAGCGAGGTTCGCGAGTTTCATCGCCTGGGTCTATCATTGGATGGGCGGCAAAGGGCGAACCTTTGTGTAATATACCATCTAGGGTTTCCATACCCAGAGTTTCTAGTGTATGGGGGTCTAAACTATGGGGGTGAGAAGCTTCCCAAAGTGCCAGCAATTTTCCACCCCAGTAAATAATATTGGTGTTGGCAACGTTTTTCTTCCTTAAATCAAAGGCATTTGCCAACCAGCCTCCGGGTTTCTGCGTACCAAATACGCCCCGGTAAAGCATTCGCCCTGCTGCTTGTTCAGTACAATATTCTTCTGTACGGACAAAGCGGTTACAAAAATAAGCACGTCCGTTTGAGAAGGAAGTGGCACACACCATACCATCTCCATCAAAGGGGTGGTGGAGACGTTGACCGAATATATCCAGCAGTCCAGGGCCATTGCGGTAGAGAGTACCGTTGAGGTCGGTAGGAATTTCTCCTTCGACATCTTCAACCCTGTAGTCAAACTCTTGCTTAAGAGAAAGATTGCCTCCTTGCCAGTCTTCCATTGTATAGGGTTTGGACTCAACGGAGGATAAATTTTGTTGGGATGGAGTTGTTTGCATTACCTGTTGCATCAATGAAAATCAATAGAAGGTTGGAGAAGTAGTGCGATCGCCCCCACAATCACGAAGGATATTGTTACCCACAACAAAATTAAATTCAGCCTCATTGTGTTTTCCTATCTTGTTGGATTTGTGTAAGTAATAATTTTTAATATTTGTAGAGTGGGCATTGCTCACCGTTACCCATTTGCTGGGCAATGCCTATTTTGGAAAGTAGATTTTTAATAGTTACACTAATCAGATAGTATGAATATTAAAGACTGCGATCGTCTTTCTTTGGAAAGGTTTGTTTAGTTAGACGACAATGTGCAAAATATTCGGTAATATCATACTTTTGGCAGAGTATTTATAAATTACGTCTAATGTGAATTAGTTCCATTCGTTGTATTTAGCCGTACCATACAATAATCCAGTTGTACGGTAATAATAACCACAGATGGACAATGAATAAAAGTTTTTCCTCTGTCTTCCCCCCTCTTGAGGGGGGAATGAGGGGGGTGGACACAGATAAGTTGAGTTATCTGTGTCCATCTGTGTTCATCTGTGGTTGGTTTCCCTGATATCTTGCACCAGTCGCAATCAGCCGTGAAATAAATTTCCGGTCGTGTAGAGACGTGCCATGGCACGTCTGGGACAAACCCATTAAAATGGGTTAAAACTCTTACCGAGTCGGTTTTTAACCGACTTTAGCTTTAAGAGGATGTTTGAAAAGTATTGTTTTAAACATGCAAATCGTTTAGATCCCCCTAAATCCCCCTTAAAAAGGGGGACTTTGAGAAGATTTCCCCCCTTTTTAAGGGGGGCTAGGGGGGATCTGCAAGAACTTGATGTGTGATGTGAGACTTTTCAAACATCCTCTAAGCCCGAAATTTATTTCAGGGCTTTTTTCTTTATTGAGAATGGTGCAAAATGTAAGTTTCCAAAACTTGATTGCCATAATTTTAATTCACATGGCTGCTCCCATTACCAATTTACCTTATCGCTTAATTTAGACAGCATAGTTGTACCAACTCCCGGAACTCTCTCCAAATCCTCTAAAGATGTAAAAGGTTTCTGCTGTCTCGCTGCAATGATTCGCTGTGCTAATTTATTGCCTACACCCGGAAGAGTTTCCAATTCTTCAATAGTGGCTGTATTGAGATTGATTATTTTAACGCCTTTATCTTCAATTGTAGAAGGTGCTTCTATCTGAGGACATTGTTTTTCTTGTTCTTTAATTTTTTGTTGAATTTCTGGTGGTACACCTAATCTTGCATTTGCATAAAGCCGTTCAAATTCACGTGTATAATGAGCAGCAATGATTGGATTTTCAATTACTAAAAGTGTTTCGTCATTACCATTATTTGCGGCTTCTGTCCAATTGTGGGAACCTGTAATTACTGTTTGACTATCAATTACACCAAATTTATGATGCAATAAATCACCCTTGGGTAGTAAAGGTACTCCTACTGTAGTAATGGAATTTTTCCAAGGATGGTTATCAACTTCGTATTTACATTTTTCGCTACGAACTAATCCCATCATATCCAGCGCTTCACTATAAGAGCGGTAAGCAAAATTTGGCTCAATTAAAGCGCGAATTTTCACATTTTTTTGCTGGCGCGTTTCGAGAATATTTGTGAGACGCTGGTCAGAAAATACAAACAACGCCATATCCACAGAATTTGTAGATGCATCTAAAACTTTACCAATCAATCCATTACTACTTTTGTTCCAAATTTGGGTTGGGGATGTGGGCGAAAAATTTACAGTAATTCTATTTTCACCAAAGGTAATTTCCTGGAAATTTCGTAAAGGCTTTTGCAAACCAAATTTACTATCAGGCTTTCCTCCTGAACCATCACCCCACATAATGTTAAACTCTTTTTGAAAGAGAGATGCTAATTCGGGACTGTCTATTTTTAATAAATTATTGGCATTTCCAAAACTGCTAGGATTGCTAAAATCACCGTGAATGTCACTCATGGTAAAATTTGCCGAAGTGACAATAATAAAGCGATTATCTACAATCACAAATTTATGATGCATCAAACTACTACCCTTGGAACCATCCGCAGTATCATCAATCCAGGGTATTTTGGCATTACGTAAAATTACCAAAGCATCTTTTTGATTGATTTCCTCAAAGCCCAATTGACCATCTTTATTACTATCTACAAATTGGCGAAAATCTCTATAACGTTCCTGTTCCCTTTTGTCTAATTTACGAATTTCATTGGGTGTAAAATTACTCCAAGGACGGCTGTAGATATTTTCTAAAATAACTCTTACCTTTACTCCAGCTTTTTGCCTGTCTACCAGTGCTTGTGCTACTTTAGGTAAACGTAATTCTTGCACTGCAACATCTACTGTTGATTTAGCTTGGGTAATTGTATCAACAATCAATTTTTCTAAATTATCCCCTTGGCGAGTTTGCTGACGGTAAGGTTCTGAGTATTCTGATACTTGAGAATGGTTAAAGTAAACCTGCACTAACGGATCTTGTGGTAATGGTTTTAGATGCTTATTCTCAGACTGAAATCGTTGACAAGCAGTTAGAAACAGTATGAGTAGAAATATAGAATAACAACGCCATTGGGTAGAGAAAGTATACACGGTACTTTGCTAAAAGTATATTTAAGTGAACAAATTTATAATTCCCAAGGTGTGAGGTTAATAAACGTATAGAGATGCAAAAATAAATGCAAAGATAGGCTGAGATTTTCAAAAATTGCGAAATAAACTGTATATGTTGAAATAGAGGCAGCCCGTGCAAGCCTGTGTTTACTGGAGAATCTATGCAAATTTATCTAGATTACAGTGCGACTACTCCCACTCGAAAAGAAGCGATCGCAGTTATGCAAGAAGTCCTCACTCAACAGTGGGGAAACCCCTCCAGCTTGCATGAGTGGGGTCAACGGGCTGCTACGATGATGGAGTTGGCGAGAATGCAGGTTGCTAGTTTAATTAATGCACCTGCTGAATCGATTATTTTTACTTCCGGTGGTACGGAAGCTGACAATCTGGCGATAATGGGTGTTGCCCAGTTGTACGCCAAACCCCAACATATTATTATTTCTAGCGTTGAGCATTCCGCTGTTAACGAACCAGCGCGATTATTAGAAAATTGGGGTTGGAAAGTAACTCGCCTGTTAGTAGATAGCAGAGGTAGAGTTAACCCATTGGATCTCAAAGAGGCGTTACAAGATAACACCGTGTTAGTGTCGGTAATTTACGGACAAAGTGAAGTTGGGACAATACAACCAATTGCTGAATTGGCAAGTATTGCCCGCAGTGCAGGTGTATTGTTCCATACAGATGCAGTACAAGCCGCAGGACGTTTACCCATAGACGTGAAAAATTTATCAGTAGATTTACTAAGCCTTTCCAGTCACAAAATTTATGGCCCCCAAGGTGCAGGCGCATTATACGTACGTCCAGGTGTAGAGTTAGTACCCCTGCTAGGCGGTGGTGGACAAGAAAAACGACTGCGTTCGGGTACGCAAGCAGTACCTATTATTGCTGGGTTTGGCGTTGCAGCAGAATTAGCAGCGCAAGAAATGCCAACAGAAAGCAAGCGGTTAATTCAATTACGCGATCGCCTTTTTTCCCAATTAACCGATGTGCCTGGTTTAATACCGACAGGCGATTTAATTCACCGTTTACCTCACCATGTCAGCTTTTGTTTGAAACACGCTGATAGTGAAAAAATCAATGGTAGAAATTTAGTACGAGAATTAAACCGTGCTGGTATTGGCATCAGTGCTGGATCAGCCTGTCATAGTGGTAAAGCCAGCCCCAGCCCCATACTGGTAGCAATGGGTTATTCTGAGAAAGCAG
This sequence comes from Nostocaceae cyanobacterium, assembly GCA_051861145.1. Lineage (GTDB taxonomy): Bacteria > Cyanobacteriota > Cyanobacteriia > Cyanobacteriales > Nostocaceae > JBHYDF01. The sequence goes on along the minus strand of JBHYDF010000021.1, from coordinate 18,652 downwards.
CATTAGCAGGTGTGCGCATGACATTGGGGCGAGATACCACCGAAGCCGATGTAGATTGGGTGGGAATGGTATTCAAGCAGATTTTGGAACGGCTATCACCTGTAGAATTGGTTGTTAGTTAATGGTTAATGGTTAATGGTTAATGGTTAATGGTTAATGGTTAATGGTTAATGGCAATGAACAATTAGCAATTAGCAATGAACTATGAACCATGAACTATTAACCATTAACCATTAACTATTAACTATTGACTAATCCAAAATTATTTAAGATGTCTGAACTTCCAAAAACTCTTGAAGATGCTATAGTCCAAGCCCGTGAAGCTACTCAAGCAGCTATAGCAGATGGGTATACTCGGCTACAAGTTGAGTTGCTATTTCCAGAACTCAAACTCATGCCGATCGCTCAACAATTTCTCCAAATTTTTGAACAATACGGTGATAAACTAAAGGTTTTATTTGCTGATGCGGGTAGTGCTGCCCTTGCCCGTCGCGACTGGACAGATGTATCTTTTAAAATTACCGATATTGGCACTGGTAGGGCTGCTTCTGTCCAGTCCAAAATTCAGCCAGAGGATGAAATTTTCTTTTTTATTGCCCCGACTTCGCCAGAAGTACCACAGTTAGAAAAGATTTGTCAAGAAATAGGCGATCGCCCCTTCGTAATGTTAAACCCGTTTTTGGAAGATGCGGGAAAGATAGGTATTGGTTACGCAGCGCGGCAAATCCGCGAGCGTTTTACCAATACAATTGAATCTTGTTACTACCTGCGTCCCATCTTTGAAGAAGCGGCTGTATTTCGCTGCTATCCTGGACTGTGGGAAGTGTGGGCAGAAAATGACGGCGATTATCAAAGAGTTGTCGAGTTACCGCAAAAACCCTCCGGTGACGAAGTTGATATGATTCTCGCCCAGGGACAAGCGCCAGCAGAAGGAGAAACTGTATCAGCGGTTCCCGCAAGAAAACCGAGTGTGTTGAGGGGTTTGCAACGGTTTATGAGGGCGTTGAGGAGTTAGGAGTGAGGAGTTAGGAGTGAGGAGTTAGGAGTTGGGAGTTAGGAGTTAGGAGTTAAGTTAGGAGTTAGGAGTTAGGAGTTAGGAGTTAGGAAACTTTTTATCATTCATCATTTCATCATTACATAATTCTTAATTCTTAACTCCTCACTCCTAACTCCTAATTATAAATTCCTAACTCCTCACTCCTCACTCCTAACTTTACTCTTAACTCCTCACTCCTCACTCCTAACTTGATTCTTAACTCCTCACTCCTAACTCCTAACTCCTAACTCTATTTAATTTCCCTGCAACGGCGCATCCAAAACTTTCTGAATGCGATCGCGTGTCTCTAATAAATGCGCCTTTGTATACTCATCATCAGAACTCACGCTTGCCAGTTTTTCATTTAACTGGCGCAGTTTATACCATGCCAATGTCCGCGCATCTTCGGGAACATTTTCTTTCCGCAGTACCATATCTGTCAACATATCCATATACCGCCGCTGCAAGCCGCGACGCAAACTGGAAATCTTAATAGACTTGTCTTTGGGTTCTATTACTTCTGTCCAAATACCTTCCTGTAATGTATTAAATAACTCTGGTAAACTCAGGGCTTTTTCTGAGTCGGTTTTGAGTTCAATATCCTTGAGACGGGAGAGGCGATCGCCTGAAAGCAAATCAGACAAAACTATACTTTGCACATACAATACCAAATCATGAATAGGATAGTCTAAGCGACCAATGCGAGGATTACTACCCCAATGCCGCCACCGGGAAGGTGCTAATTTATTCAATAAATCCGGTGAAAAATCAAAGGCATTTTCAGCAAAGACGTACTTGTGTAGCATTGCTAAAGCCTGTCGTTGTTTTTCGACTGGTACTGGTTTAAATGGCAATTGTCCTTCCTTATTACCAGCATGAACACGGAAGAAAGACTGTCCACCAACATATTTTGTCGCGTAATAGATATTTTGGAAATAATTTCCTAGTACCGTACCAAATCTATCCCTAACATCAGTGTAACTCTCACCCTCAATTGGATAGCGCTTGTGAAGACGACCCCACATCAGCCGTGCATTATCCAACTGCCACTGAGAATAAACCAGCACATTACCACTATTATCCCAAGCGTCCGCTGTAGGGTCGAGGTCATACACATCTTCGTCTGTGGCGTAACTCAACTGCGGTTGGTAAGATTGGTTGGCAATTTTCTCTAAAAATGGCTTTTCAGCAATTGGTGTTGCTGCCTTAATTGGTGTATAGCCGTACTGAATAGCCCACTCATCATAAGGTCCCACCATACTAGGAAAATAATCTCCTTGTTTAGTACCTTGAGGCGCGATGTTAGGTGGAATATAGTCCATCACAGACGAAGTAAGACCTTTAGTGCGGGTAATTTCCGTGTTGTGCATTTGATCTGGTGCAAGGAAAGTGCTACCACGGAAATTGTGTCGTAACCCAAGGGTGTGTCCAACTTCATGGGCCATAATTAAACGTAAATATTGATGAACATACTGCTTAATCTCTTCACTTGTGGGGGGTGTATCTTGCAGCATTGACATTGCTAAGGAACCAAAAGCAAATTGATTCGCAGCTTCCATACCATAACAAAGGTCGTACTCTCCCGCTAGTTTTGATAAACGTCTAGCAAACGGCTTTTGTTCTTCCTGCTTTTCGCTAGAAACCTCGTTGCTTTTCTCTTCTAAACCATTGCTGCAAAGCAAGCGGTTTTGCATTAACGCCGTTAAAGTAGTCCGGTGGTTTTGTTTTTCTAGTTGGTTGGGTTGAACTATTTGGCGATATTCACTCTTGAGTGCCCGGATAAAACTACCATCTACAAGAATAGTGGCGTTTAAAATTTCTCCTGTCAACGGATTTACACGGGATGGTCCCATGGCAAAATATCCATCAACAGTGTTAATCCAACGAATGGTATTGTAACGGATATCCGCTGGATCCCATTTTGCGTTATCCGGCATTTGCCGTACTTGAATTGCATCTTGAAAACCTGCTTTCTCAAACGCTTTGTTCCACATCAGAACACCTTCTTTAATAGCATCGCGGTATTCTAGAGGAACAGCGTTATCGATCCAAAATACTATTGGTTTTTTAGGTGGAGAAATTGGCGCATCGGGGTTTTGTTTTTCCAAATGCCAACGGTTGATATAACGGACAAACGAATCTCTACGTTCGTCGTAAGATAAATCTTGGTAGGCAGTGATAAAATAACCAATGCGTTCATCCGCTAACCGGGATCGATAATTTGTATCTGGGAGTAGGGAAAGACTGTAATGAACGCGCAAGGTGAAGCCACGGCTATCAGCGAGGGTGGAAAAACCTAACTTTTCTTCGTCTTCACTACCAGTAGAAGAGTAATTAAACACGGATTCAATTTCCATGTTTTGTGGAAAGGCTTTAGCATTACCAAAATAGGAATCTTCTGCGGTTCCTGGTATTCCCAAATTCGTAGATAATCCCGCTAAGTCTGTAAGTAGCAAATCGCTCAAGTCAATGAGAATAGTTTTGCGCTGCGGATGAATGCTTTTAATTTCAATATTGTAGAGGACTGAATCACTAAACGACCGGGCAAGCGATCGCGCCTGGGGATCTCCTTCACGGGTGCGAAAATTAACATTGCGAACGATAAATTGCAAGTTATTATTCACCCGCTGAAAGTAAAACAAAAAATCCTGCAAAGGCATACCGCTGTAAATTCCAGCTTCACCAATACCCGATTCTAACGTTGCCGTCGCCAGGAAATTTTTATTTAGCTGTTCCGGTTTTACCTCTAAATAAAGTTTATTCTTTTCCTTGTCCCGATACAGCGTGAATAACCCCTCCAGCTTTTGCGTATTTTTTACGACTTTATCAAATGGTTCTAAATCATCTTTCTGGGATGGTTTGGAACTAGAACTTGGCTTTTCATCCGGCTTCTCAGGCTTTTCGGGCTTATCTGGATTTTTCTCAACCATCAACAATGGTTGCTGTCCAGCTTTTTTAGTATCATTAACTACCCACATAAAAGATTGGCGTTGCGGCTGTTTATCTTTACCAATCACCCAAACGGAGGATGAGGGGAGTGGGCATTGGGCATTGGGGATTGGGCATTGGGGATTGGGAATTGGGGATTGGGCATTGGTTTTCTTACCGATGCCCAATGCCCCTTGCCCAATGCCCCTTGCCCAATGCCCCTTGCCCAATGCCCCTTGCCCAATGCCCTTTGCCCGATGCCCCTTGCCCAATGCCCTTTGCCCCTTGCCCGATGCCCTTTCCCCGGCGTCTACAGTGGCATTTTCTGAATTCACTGACCCAGCCAGTGAGGAACTAGCGATCGCTATCCCTAAAAACAAACTATGCAAAACAATAACATAACAACTGAATCTCTTCATCCGAACAGTCCCTGGACTTGTTTCCTCTATAAAATTTCTACTGGCTGCAATACTAAAGCTGCTTTATATTCTCCTCACCTTACTATTGATAGATGACAATCTATTTTGCTGTCTTATATCAAGCAGCTAACTTTATATTGTGAGTTGTCCTTGATATTTAGGAAGCTCTGTTGCACAGTTTTAATGTAGTATTTTTCCCAACAATTGCGTCTGTAGCAAACAATACGTATTATTTTGACATCTAATCAGAAAAGATGCTGACAAGATAGTATAACAATTCAACCAGAACACGTGGGGATACTGACAAACGAAAAACTTTTTAAGCAAACATTTTAGTTTAAACAGGAGCAAAAAGCTAGTAAAGTATTAAGGTAAAAGGTAACTAATAATACTAAAATTTTTTGAAGCTGACAATTACCTCAGCCAAGAAAATTTCTTGATTACCTCTAGATCATCAGCAGGTGTAATAGTACTAACGGATACATTTATGGCACGGTTATCTCAGGTCTGGAAGCGTTTGATAACTTATGTCAGGGGGGCACACTTAGAAGAGATGTCACAGACAACCAGTATTGAAAATGAGATAGTTTTTCCTTTAGTAAAAATTAATAAGACTCAAAAGAATTTAAGAGAATTACTATTGCCGGAACAATTGCAAAAAAGCTTGGAAGAGTGGGCAAAACCAGGCGGTGGATCGAGATTTAAAATAGGCGATCGCCAGTTAGACAAGAAGATATATGACTTACTAGGTAATAGTGCTTTATCGGTGGAACTTGTCGAAGCAGTAATGCAAAGACTAAGTGCTAGTAATGAATTTCGCCCAGTCTTGCTTTTCCAGCGTTTAGAAATTTTTTATCGCCGTTGGTGTGAGGGAGAATTTATCGATGCAGCACCGGTTGATAATTTGCCACAGCAAAAAATGTTGGAATTGCAAGCGCAAAACATCGCGATCGGGCTGCGACAGGTAGACATCAACACAGGACTAAACGTACTAATTTTACTATTGGAATTACATCGTTATGCTCAACAGCAAAACGACCTCAAGGAACAAATCATTTTCTATCCCTCCGGTCAACGGGGAACAGATAACTTTTTTACGTCGCAATTATTACGTGTCATTAATTATAGTGACGCTATTGAAATTGGCAACTTTAGTAGTGTAGTCGGAGAGTTCCTTAGAGGAGGCAACTTTAGTGGTGCTTACCTTGGTGATGCCAATCTGACAGGTGTTAACTTCAGCAGTGCCAACCTCAGCGGTGCTTACCTCGGCGATGCCAACCTGACAGGTGCTAACTTTAGCGGTGCCAACCTCAATGCAGCCAACCTCGGCGATGCCAACCTTAGTGGCGCAAACCTCAGCGCAGCCAACCTCAAATGTGCTGACCTCAGCAGCGCCAACCTGACTGGTGCTGACCTCTGCCGTACCGACCTCTGCCGTGCCGACCTAACTAGCTGCGACCTCAGCAGCACCAACCTCAGTGCGGCTGACCTGAGTAACGCAAACCTTACCAGTGCTAACCTCAGAGATGCCAAACTCAGCACCACACACCTGAGTCACGCCATCCTTTTCGGTGCGAACCTTAGTGACGCCAACCTTAGCGGTGCAAACCTCAACAATGCCGACCTTTGCCGCGCTGATCTCAGTGGTACTAACCTGAATCATGCCACCCTCAAAGCCACCAACCTCAGCGACTCCATCCTATTTAGCACCAACCTCAAAAATGCGATCCTTACAGACGCTGACCTCAGCTACGCCAAACTCAACGGTGCAAAACTCCACGGTGCCAACCTCAAAAGTGCAATTCTCCTGGGTGCAGACCTTAGCGGCGTAGACTTAAGCCACGTCATTCTCAACGAAGCCGACCTTAGCGGCGTTATTCTCAACGAGGCTAACCTCAGTGATGCTGACCTCAGTTACGCCATGCTTTTTGGTACTGATCTCAGCTACGCGAACTTGAACAACGCTAATCTGAGTGGCAGTAATCTGAGTGGTGCCATTCTCAGTGGCGCGGATCTCAGTTACACCAACCTTAGTTACGCCATACTTGGCGGTGCAGACCTCAGCGACGCCAATTTAGAAAAAATGACTTGGAATGAAAATTTGGAATGGGAGGGAGTGCGTGGGTTAGATACAGCGGTAAATGTGCCAGAAGAGTTAAAAAAGCAATTGGGATTGAGGTAGAGAGTGCGTTTCTCAACCGTGAGATATATTTTTTGAATCTCACGCCAAGACGCAAAGACGCCAAGAAAAACTTTGCGCCTTTGCGCCTTTGCGTGAGATTATCTAAGTTCGTTATGGTCGTTATTAGTCACAGGACTAATGACTAATGACCAATGACTAATGACTAATGACTAATGATGAAATTACTTTTTATCTCCACTCCCGTTGGTCCACTCGGTACAGGACTCGGTGGCGGTGTGGAATTAAGCCTATATAATATTGCCCAAGAAATGATGCGCCGGGGTCATCAACTGCAAATAGTCGCCCCCGCAAACTCCACATGGGATACGTTACCAATAGTACAAATCCCTGGCAATTTACAAATCATTGCCCAAAGCTTGGAACGCACAGCCCCCATTTCTATGCCGGAAAATTCTGTTTTGGCGAATATGTGGGAATATGCGCGTCAGGTTGAAGACGACTACGATTTAATTGTAAATTTTGCTTACGATTGGTTGCCTTTTTACCTAACGCCCTTTTTCCGGTGTGCGATCGCTCATTTAGTCAGTATGGGTTCACTGTCCGACGCCCAAGACCAAATTATCGCCCAAGTAGCAAAGCAATTTCCCGGTACTCTTGGCTTTCATACCCACGCCCAAGCGGCGACTTTTCCTGAACTAACCCCGCCTTTGTATTTTTTGAGTAATGGTATTGATGTATCTCTTTATCAATTTTGTCCCGAACCGAAACAACAATTAGCCTGGGTAGGTCGCATTTCTCCAGAAAAAGCTTTAGAAGATGCAGTTGCTGTAGCAGAAATTACAAAAATTCCGCTATTAATTATGGGTAAAATTCAGGATGAAACTTATTGGCAGCAAATTTGCCAGAATTACCCAAATGCGCCATTTAAATATCTGGGATTTTTATCAACCAGAGAAATGCAACAGGTAGTCCGTGAATGTCAAGCGTTATTAATGACACCACGTTGGGTAGAAGCATTTGGGAACGTAGCAATAGAAGCGCTTGCTTGTGGAGTACCGGTAATTTCCTATCATCGTGGCGGGCCGGCGGAAATTATTCAAGATGGCGTCACAGGGTTTTTAGTAGAACCTGACAGCGTATCTGGGTTAGTAGATGCGACACGGCGTATAGAAACAATTAACCGTTACACTTGTCGGGAACAAGCAGAAAGAGAATTTTCTCTAGAAGCATTAGGTTCACGTTTTGAGAAATGGTTCAAGGAGATAAGAGTTAGGAGTTAGGAGTTAGGAATTAGGAGTTAGGAATTAGGAGTTAACAAAGTTCCAATTAAAAATTCAAAACTTAAAATTCCTCACTCTTCACTCCTAACTTTATTCCTAACTCCTCACTCTTCACTCCTAACTTTGTTCTTAACTCCTAACTCCTAACTTTTTATTTATGCAATCCAAAATCCAAAATCTAAAATCTAAAATCCTCCCGCCTCCTCTCCAACCAGGTGACTTACTGCGGGTAATTGCTCCTAGTGGTGCTTTGCGAGAATTCGCAGCATTTCAACGTGGCGTAGAAATTTGGCGATCGCGTGGTTATCGAATAGAAATCATTCCTGAGATAGATGACAGGTGGGGATACTTAGCAGGAAAAGACGAAATTCGCCGCCACCACTTAGCAGCAGCATGGCAAGATCCAGAATGTCGCGGTATTCTCTGCGCTAGAGGCGGTTTTGGTAGCACCCGTATTCTTGAAGAATGGAATTGGGGCATCGGGCATCGGGCATTGGGCACGGGGCAATGGGCAAGGGGCATCGGGCAAGGGGCAAGAGAAAAATCAGTACTTCAATTCCCAATTCCCAATGCCCAATGCCCAATTCCCAATTCCCAATTCCCAATTCCCAATGCCCAATGTCCAATGCCCAATGCCCCATTGCCTAAATGGTTGATTGGCTTTTCTGACATCACCGCCTTATTGTGGAGTCTTTACCAAATAGGGATTTCCAGCGTTCATGGTCCGGTGTTGACAACTATCGCCGATGAACCAGATTGGACAATTCAACGCTTATTCGATTTGGTTGAAGGTCGTCCCCTCACTCCCTTGAAAGGTTGTGGTTGGGGAGGCGGTGTAGTAACAGGTATTTTGCTACCAGCTAATCTCACCGTAGCTACCCATCTTCTTGGTACACCGATGCTACCAGATATGGATGGTATAATACTTGCTTTTGAAGATGTAACAGAAGCTCCCTATCGCATTGACCGGATGCTAACACAATGGCGGATGAGTGGTGCTTTCTCGAAAATTCGTGGTATTGCTTTAGGTAGCTTTACTCAATGCCAAGCACCTGCGCATATTCCTAGTTTTAGTGTAGAAGAAGTTTTGCGCGATCGCTTAGGAGACTTAGGCATTCCCATTGTCTCAGAATTGCCTTTTGGTCATGAAGCACCCAATGCAGCTTTACCAGTTGGTGCGATCGCAACATTGGACGCTAACGAAGGAGTTTTGAGTTAGGAGTTAGGAGTTATGAGTTAGGATTTAGGAATTAAGAGTTAGGAGTTATGAGTTAGGAGTGAGGAGTTAAGAATTAGGAATTAAGAGTTTTAAGTTTTGAATTCACAATGACTTTATCACTCAATAACTCCTCATTCTTAACTCATAACTTCTAACTCCTAACTCCTAACTCCTAACTCCTCACTCCTAACTCCTCATTCTTAACTCATAACTTCTAACTCCTAAGAGGATGTCTGAAAAGTTGTTAATTAGTCATATTTATTACCCAAAATCATTTAGATCCCCCCAACCCCCCTTAAAAAGGGGGGCAAAAAGTCTTTCAAAGTCCCCCTTTTTAAGGGGGATTTAGGGGGATCTAATATTATTTGGTTTAAAACCATACTTCTCAGACATCCTCTAACTCCTAACTCCTCACTCCTAACTCGTCATTCTTAACTCCTAACTCCTCACTCCTAACTCCTAACTTTTTTCTCTCAAACCTAATCTATCAAGAACAAAAGCATATTCAAACGCCAATTCTTTCAAACTTTCATAACGTCCGGATGCACCGCTATGTCCAGCACCCATGTTAGTTTTGAGGAGAAGAATATTGTCATCAGTTTTAATTTCTCGCAGTTTTGCTGTCCATTTAGCAGGTTCCCAATATTTAACGCGAGAATCATTCAAGCCAGCAGTAATAAGAATATCTGGATAATCCTTCGCCTCCACTTGATCGTAAGGTGAGTAAGATTTCATGTAGTCGTAATAAACTTTATCGTTGGGATTACCCCATTCTTCCCATTCCATGACGGAGAGGGGTAGGGAGGTATCGAGTATAGTTGTCACTACGTCTACAAATGGGACATCAGCAATTACTAGTTTAAACAAGTCAGGACGCATATTCACCACTGCTCCCATCAATAAACCGCCTGCACTACCACCAGAAATTGCTAAGCGTTCAGAAGATGTCCATCCTTGAGCTATTAAATATTCTGCACAAGCAATAAAATCTGTAAAGCTATTTTTTTTGTGCAAAAATTTGCCGTTTTCGTACCATTTGCGTCCCATTTCTCCGCCACCGCGAATGTGAGCGATCGCAAATACTATTCCCCGGTCTAGCAACGAAAGTCTATTTGATGAAAATGAGGCTGGGTAACTTGCTCCGTAAGCACCATATCCAGTGAGATACAAAGGGTTTTTACCATCTTTTTCGATTCCATTTCTATAAACAATAGATATGGGAATTTTTGTCCCATCAGAAGCGGTAGCCATCAGCCTTTCGCTTTTATATTTAGTCCGGTCGTAGCCTCCTAAAACTTCTGTTTCTTTTTTCAATTCCCGCTCATTAGTATCCATATCATAATCAAATATAGATGGCGGCGTGATTAATGAAGTGTAGTTTATCCGCAAAGTAGTTGTGTTAAATTCTGGATTACTACCTTCATAAAATGAATAAGTTGGTTCGGGAAAAGTAATGTTATTTTCCTTTCCAGTCTTCAAGTTTTGTACTCGTCCAATTGGTAGTCCATCCTTCATTTCGTAGATTGCTAAGTGATTGGCAAACAAACTAATACCTGAGAGCATCACATCTTCACGATGGGGTATGATAGTCTGCCAATTCTCTTTGCTTGGTGAAGCTACCGGGGTTTTCATTAATTTGAAATTAATAGCATCGTCATTAGTGACTATATAAAAGTAATCACTGTGATGGTCAACGCTATATTCCATTCCTGTGGTACGAGGATGGATTAACTGGAAATTTTCACTAGGGCAATTAGCATCTAAATAGTGAACCTCTGAGGTGATTTTGCTGCTCAAATGCATCAAAATATAAGCTTGACTACGCGTCTTCCAAACTGATAAAAAGTAGGCGTCATCTGGTTCATGGTAAATGAGAACATCTTCATTAATAGATGTTCCTAAAGTATGTCGAAATAATTGAAATGGGCGATTAGTATCATCCAAATTAGTATAAAATACTGTTTGATTATCGTTAGCCCAAGCAAAAGAAAAATAAGTGTCAGGGATACTTTCGGCATATAACTTGTATGTATTCAAGTCGAGAAAAAATAGCGTATATCTTTCGGAACCGCTAGTATCAACTGAATAAGCTAAAATTTCATGATTGGGGCTAACTTGCAGTACTCCTAAGCTGAAAAATTCATGTTCTTTGGCGAGTTCATTTTGGTCTAGTAGTACTTGTTCGGGAGCATCAAGACTATCTTTTTTGCGACAGTAAATTGGATAAGCTTTACCTTCCTCGGTACGTGAATAATAATAATAATTATCTTTGCGATACGGTAAAGAAAGGTCAGTTTCTTTAATGTGAGACAGCATTTCTTCGTAAAGCTGTGTTTGCAAAGCTTCTGTATGCTGCATCATTGCTGATGTATAAGCATTTTCTGCCTCTAAGTAAGCAATCACTTTTGGATTATCGCGATCGCGTATCCAAAAATAGTTATCAATTCGCTTGTCGCCATGTAACTCTAATACCTGTGGCTGTTTTTCGGCGAATGGTGGAGTAGCCGAAGTTTGCAAAGAATTAACTTTATTCATATTTCTTCACCTTGATTTGCTGCAATTAATTTTCTTTTTTGCTATGGCGGGAGTTCGTTTTTAACATACAAAAGCCAATGGCTGGAATAACTCCTAATATTAGCGCTGTAAATCCTTGTCCAATTAAATACGATAACTGAGCGCGATTGACTTCAGGTATTAGATTTTGCGATAGGGAAAGTAACCAAATTAAAATACTGATACATAAATATGAAATACAGGGGAGAAAACTCCACCACCAAGCACCCACTGTGTATCGTCGCAAAACCAGCCATTGCGAAAACCCCAGCCAAATTCCCGATAGAATATATGCGATGGTTGATAAACCTCCAAAAAAAACCATCTCTTCCACAGACAAAGTTCTATTTAACGATGCAGCAATGGATGAAATATGATTAATCCATGCTGTGGAAACACTGGTAGCAATTAACCAACCGGCGCTAGTCGCAAGCAACCATAACCATCCTGATACATATTGGCGGACAATCAACGCTTGATCGACGGCGAAAATTAGCGTAAAAACCACATTACTGAGGAATTTTACCGATGTATACCATATCGGTTGCTGTTGCAGAACAGCAGGTGGAAATGCTTCCAGCAGAGATTTTTCAATACCGATACTAGCAATTCCACCCACAACCCATCCTAAAACCGTCATGAAGGTAAATTGGATGAAAAACTTGCGTCTGTGCGATCGCCTTATCAATAACAATAATTTACGTGCTGGAGAAAATTCCTCAGAAGGGGTGTTTGAGTCTGTTTGCATAGGAATTCAGGAATAGGTATTAAGGATAAAGACTAAAATCAGAAACAAGATTTAGATAAATAGGATACAAACCACCGAGAAAATAATGTAAATTTTTCAGGGCAGAATGTCACTATTTGCGCTTATAGTAATTGATGTTTCGACTATGTGGAGAGGCGAAATTTTTTGTTGATTACGGGTTTTAATTATTACTGAATGCGTGATTATGTACAAACGCAGAGTATGCGCGGAGGAACGCGGAGGTTTTATGTACGATTTATTACTAAAAGTCTGGGCGGGCGAGACGCCCACCCCACAAGAAATTTATATATCTTGTGGGGTGGGCATCTTGCCCGCCCCTGCCATATAAGTTAGTTACAAAAATTGATGAAAATTCTTGAAGCTTATACCTTCGGTTTCTGGTGGCTTCTGGTTTGAAAAAGCGTAAAGCTGGAATGATAAGCTAAACAATGACATAAATAAAGAGTTTAGGATGAACTGTTAAATGGGTATTTCCTCTAACGCTCCTCTTCTCCTCAGGGCTGCTCATGGTGAAGTTGTAGACCGTCCCCCCGTATGGATGATGCGGCAAGCTGGACGATATATGAAAGCTTATCGAGATTTAAGGGAGAAATACCCTTCGTTTCGCGATCGCTCGGAAATACCAGATGTAGCAATTGAAATATCCCTGCAACCGTGGAAGGCTTTCCAACCAGATGGCGTAATTTTATTTTCAGATATCGTGACGCCGTTACCCGGTTTGGGCATTGATATGGATATTGCTGAAGGTAAGGGGCCAATTATTCATTCCCCCATCCGTACGCAAGAACAAGTTGATAACCTACGTCCCCTAGATCCAGAGAAGTCTTTGCCGTTTATCAAAACTATTTTGCAGGCGTTGCGGCAAGAAGTGGACAATAAATCAACGGTATTAGGATTTGTAGGTGCGCCGTGGACACTCGCTGCTTACGCAGTGGAAGGGAAAGGTTCTAAAACCTATTCCATTATTAAAAACATGGCATTCTCAGACCCAACGATACTGCATCAATTTCTAGACAAATTAGCAGACGCGATCGCTACCTATGTCCGCTATCAAATTGACTGTGGCGCTCAAGTTGTGCAAATGTTCGACTCGTGGGCAGGTCAATTGAGTCCCCAAGATTATGACACCTTTGCTTTGCCTTATCAACAACGGGTATTTGAACAAGTTAAACAAACCCATCCCGACACACCCCTAATTTTATTGGTTAGCGGTAGCGCAGGATTACTAGAAAGGATGGCAAAATCCGGCGCGGATGTTATTACTGTAGATTGGACAGTAGACATGGCCGATGCACGGGCAAGATTAGGTAAGCACATGAAAGTGCAAGGAAATCTTGATCCTGGAGTATTATTTGGTTCCAAAGAATTTATCCGCGATCGCATCATCGATACAGTTCGCAAAGCTGGTAATTGGGGTCACATTCTCAACCTCGGACACGGAGTTCTTCCAGAAACCCCAGAGGAAAATGTAGCTTTCTTCTTTGAAACCGCCAAGCAACTCAACGCCGCAGTTGTGTGATGAGTTAGGAGTTAGGAGTTAAGAGTTAGGAGTTAGGAGTTACATAAAGCCCCCCTTTTTAAGGGGAGCCACCCCCGTGCGGAGGTTTCCTCCGTTGAGGGGAGTGGCGTGGGTTGGGGGGATCTGCAACGGTTAAAATACTTAATTTTCCGTAAATGGCGCGTAAATTCTATATAAATGATAAGTTATCCCTGTTCTGTCACTCTCCGACAAAATGCTTGTAGGGCGGGTTTAGAATCAGAATTTTCGGCAAGCCAACAAATGATCAACAAAACCCGCACGGCAGTCGCTCATGGGGGGAACCCCCAAGACCGCGCTGCCTCCCCTACCAAACGCCTCGCTTGTGTCTTGATAATCAAGCATAAAATTAAATTGTTCGGAGAGTGACAAAAGGGGGTTATACCAATTTGAAAAATGATTGCAACAGATGGATTTACACAATCCATACCCAAAGAGGGTTTCTCAATCACGCCACTTGCTACAACGGGGGGAACCCCCCTCCGGGTTCGCCAGTCGCCTACGGCGGGAAACCCGCCTACAGCGCTGGACTCACCGCAACGCAGTGGCTCCAAAATCTAAAATCTAAAATCCAAAATGGTAATAATTTTATTCTTAACTTGTCACTTGGAACTTTAAATTAATTCCTAACTCATAACTCCTAACTCTTAACTTTACTTTTTCTATGAATCAGAAACGCATTTTAGTGACCGGCGCTAGTGGTTGTATCGGTCACTACATCAGTGAAGCTTTAATTCAGGAGACAAATCACGAGCTATATTTACTAGTTAGAAACCCAGAAAAACTGCAAATTGATACGCAAGCACGCCCCGGTATCAATGTTCTACAGTGTGATATGCAAGATATTCGACATATCGCTGATTTACTGAAAACAATAGATACTGCGGTACTGACAGCAACAGCGTGGGGGGGTTCTGGTACATTCGATATTAATGTAGTTAAAACGCTAGAGTTGCTGAACTATCTAGATCCAGTAAATTGCCAACAAGTGATTTATTTTTCTACCGCTAGCGTTTTGGATCATAACAATCAACCACTCAAAGAAGCAGGTGAACTAGGTACAGATTACATTCGCTCTAAGTATGATTGCTTATTGCGCTTATCAAAATTAGCGATCGCACCCAAAATTACCACAGTCTTTCCCACTTTAGTCTTAGGTGGCGATGAGAAAAAACCCTATTCCCATCTCACAATCGGAATTCCAGAAGTAACGAAATATATAGATTTAGTACGTTTTCTGAAAGCAGATGGTAGTTTTCACTTTATTCACGGACGAGATATTGCTACAGTAGTCCGATATTTAATTGATAATCCCCCCAAAGAAGATGAACCCAAGCAATTCGTTTTAGGTCAAGCGCAATTGACTGTAGACGAAGCAGTGGAAGAAATCTGCGCCTATTTAGGCAAGAAAATTTACTTTCGCATACCCCTATCTTTGACATTAGCTAATTTATTAATTGCTTTGTTTCGTATTCAAATGGCAGCTTGGGATAGATTCTGTATGAACTATCGGCATTTTACTTACAAACACGCCATCAATCCAGACAGTTTCAACTTACCAAATTACTGCCCCACCATAAATGATGTATTGCGAATTAGTGGTGTCAAAGGAGTCAAACAATAAACTTCTTTATTTTCTTCCTCTGCGCCTCTCTTGCCTCGTGCGTGAAGCAAAAAAATAAAACAAAGGTGCTAAGATAAACCAAACTCGTCCAAAAGTCAATTAGGCTCTTGAGTTAATTAACGTGGGTTAACAATACTAAACGTGAGGAGGATGGAAACTTATGCGAGTTTTACTCGTCTATCCTATATTTCCCAAAACATTTTGGTCATACGAAAAAATCTTAGCATTAGTAAACCGCAAAGTTTTGCTTCCACCTTTGGGTTTAGTAACAGTGGCAGCAATTTTGCCTCAAGAATGGGAATTTAAGCTAGTCGATCGCAATATTCGTCCAGTTACAGAAGAAGAATGGGCATGGGCGGATTTAGTGATTTTCTCGGCAATGATAGTACAAAAAGAAGATTTGCTCAACCAAATTCGGGAAGCAAAAAAACGTGGTAAATTAGTTGCCGTGGGTGGTCCCTATCCCACCTCTACACCCGATGCACCAAAAGCCGCCGGTGCAGATTTTCTCATTCTTGATGAAGGAGAAATCACCCTACCAATGTTTGTCGAAGCAATCAAACGAGGTGAAACATCTGGTACTTTACGCGCTACAGAAAAACCAGATGTGACAGAAACCCCAATACCTCGCTTTGATTTGTTAGACTTTGATGCTTACGACATGATGTCAATTCAATTCTCACGGGGTTGTCCTTTCCAGTGCGAATTTTGTGACATTATTGTTTTGTATGGGCGTAAACCTCGTACCAAAACACCAGCCCAACTATTAGCGGAATTAGATTACCTTTATAAATTAGGTTGGCGGCGGGGTGTTTTCATGGTGGATGACAACTTTATCGGCAACAAACGTAATGTTAAATTGTTGCTGAAAGAATTAAAAGTCTGGATGGCTGAACATAATTATCCCTTCCGGTTTGACACAGAAGCTTCTGTAGACTTAGCACAAGATCCAGAATTGATGGAATTAATGGTTGAGTGCGGTTTTGCAGCAGTATTCTTAGGAATTGAAACACCAGACGAAGACAGTTTGCAACTCACGAAGAAATTCCAAAATACCCGTAGTTCGCTGACTGAAGCAGTGCAAACTATTATCAAAGCCGGATTGCGTCCCATGGCTGGATTTATTATTGGCTTTGATGGCGAAAAAACAGGCGCAGGCGATCGCATTGTCCGTTTTGCCGAACAAGCAGCAATTCCGTCTACAACCTTCGCAATGTTACAAGCGCTACCAGATACAGCACTATGGCATCGGCTCAAAAAAGAAGGACGACTGCGGGAAAACAAAGATGGAAACATCAACCAAACCACTTTAATGAACTTTATTCCCACCCGTCCTTTAGAAGACATTGCCAGAGAATATGTGGAAGCTTTCTGTGCTTTATACGACCCAGTAACTTACTTAGATCGTACCTATCGCTGTTTCTTAATGATGGGTACGCCCAAGTGGAAAGCACCCTTCAAAATGCCAGAGTGGGTAGTTGTGAAAGCGCTGCTGATTGTAATTTGGCGACAAGGAATAAAAAGAGAAACCCGGTGGAAATTCTGGCATCACTTATTTAGCATACTCAAGCGTAACCCCACAGTTGCAGAACATTATCTTGCCACCTGCGCCCATAACGAACATTTCTTAGAGTATCGCCAAATTGTTCGCGATCAAATCGAATCTCAACTAGCAGAATATCTCGCCCAAGGTGCAGAAAAACCCTATGTACCAAATCGGGAAAAAACAGAAGCGATCGCTAGTTAAGAATAGGGAGTAGGCAATGGGGAGTGGGGAGTAGGGAAGGGAAATTCAAAAATAAACTTCCCATAACTCTCTGCGCCTCTGCGCCTCTGCGTGAAGCATACT
Source organism: Nostocaceae cyanobacterium (assembly GCA_051861145.1). GTDB lineage: Bacteria > Cyanobacteriota > Cyanobacteriia > Cyanobacteriales > Nostocaceae > JBHYDF01. The sequence goes on along the minus strand of JBHYDF010000021.1, from coordinate 1,295 downwards.
ATAACTTCTTCTAAAAATCACGTTTTAGGATATTTACAACCACAGATGGACACCGATGAACACAGATGATTTATCTGTGTTTATCTGTGTTCATCTGTGGTTTATTTTCATAAAATAATCTTTTGCAAGAGGTTCATTCATTACCCAATAGCGATTTATGAAATCGAGGGAGATAAAGTAAAAACATGAGATATTGTTACCATCTTCCACCAATACTCATAGGCGTATCCATTGTTTTAGTACAGTCGCAAGTTGCATTTGCCCTATCTTCGCAAGAAGTAAAAAAAATAGGCGAAGAAATCACAGTGCAAATTGTGGATAGTCAAAATCCCAGTGCAGCGGGTTCGGGAGTCCTGATCAAGCGTGACAGCAACACTTACAGCGTGCTGACTGCTTATCATGTGGTGAAAAATGGTAACAAATACAAAATCCTTACACCAGATAAACAAACAAATCAAATTAAATCTGTCAAACGCCTACCACAGACAGATTTAGCTGTTGTTGAGTTTAATAGTAGTAAAAGTTATAAAGTCGCCAAGATAGGAAATTCCGATAAAGCTACCGCCAGTACAAGAGTATACGTAGCGGGATTTCCAGGAAGGACAGCAGCAATTACCAACCCAGGTTTATTTTTCAACGAGGGACAGGTTCAAGCTAACGGCGCGGCACAGCGTGATGGTTATAACATCATCTACGATAACGATACTTTAGGAGGGATGAGCGGTGGGCCGGTGCTGAATGAGCAAGGGGAATTGGTAGCAGTTCACGGTAGGGTTGATGAGCAAGAAATAGGTGAGAAGAGTGAGAGTAAGATAATTACGGGTTTAGGCACTACTATCTATTCGGCTTTGCGGCAGATGTTAGCTGTAGGTGTAGATGTGGGAGTGCGTCCGCCAGGTGTTGTAGCTGCTGCACCGAAAGCGGATGATTTCTTTATAAAGGCGAGAAAGAAGGCGCGTGAACAGGACTATAAAGGGGCGATCGCTGATTACACTGAAGCTATTCGCCTTAATCCCAAATATTTCCAAGCCTACGTAAATCGGGGTAATGCCCGCGATGATTTAGGAGACAAGCAAGGGGCTGTTGCTGATTACAATACTGCCCTCAAAATTAATCCCAACTTAGCCCCAGCCTACGTCAACCGGGGTTTAGCCCGCAGTGATTTAGGAGACAAGCAAGGGGCTATTGCTGATTACAATACTGCCATCAAAATTAATCCCAATGAAGCCTTAGCTTACTACAACCGGGGTAATGCCCGCGATGATTTAGGAGACAAGCAAGGGGCTATTGCTGAT
>JBHYDF010000020.1:0-62736 GCA_051861145.1 Nostocaceae cyanobacterium | reverse complement strand
ATGACCAATGACCAATGACCAATGACCAATGACCAATGACCAATGACCAATGACAAATGACAAATGACCAATGACTAATAACCATTGACCAATGACAAAGGATCAGTTTTGCTTATCACTAGTGTGTGCCAATTCTCAAACAAGCACGTTCGGACAACTTTTTTTAGCTATCCTTTAGGAAACTTAAACAAACATAGTGTAGCAGTCCTTCATAAACTAGAGAAAGTTATCAGCATTGCCAGAATTATTTTTTTTAATATAGATTGCCTCAGGAATATTGATAATCTTACAAAAATTCTGCTCCTTGTGTAATATACTTGGCAGTGTTGCAAATAAAAATTCAAAGATTGTGTTCCTAATTCGTCAACCTCAGCTAAAATAAAATCGATTCAGCTACGTCATTCGTTCATTTTCGTTCTAAGTTGATGGCTAAACAGAAAAAAATTGAACCCCTAACTGGTGAGGATCTGCTCAGAAAAGTCAAAGAGCTAGAACACCTAAGCAAGGAAGAAAAAGCTAAAGAGTGCGGCTACTATACCGTTACCAAAAATGGTATAGAGCGCGTCAACATGATGAAATTCTTAAACGCTCTAATTGATGCAGAAGGCATTCAATTAGATAGCGCTCCTAGCGCAAATGGGCGCGGAGGACGCAGTGCTAGTTACAGAATTAGCGTCCAGTCTAACGGTAACTTACTAATAGGTTCCGCTTACACAAAACAGATGGGTCTCCAGCCCGGAGATGAGTTTATCATTACTTTGGGCAAAAAGCACATTCGTCTGAGGCAAGTAGACTCAGATGAGAGAGAAGATGTTGAACTCTTAGAAGCAACAGCATAAATAGTCATTAGTCATTAGTCAATAGTTGATTGTTCATAGTTCATGGTTCATGGCTCATGGTTCATGCCTATTAACCATTAACCATTAACCATTAACCATTAACCAATGACTAATGACTATTGACTACGTTTGTTTTTGTCACCACTGGTAAAAACTGACGAAGTGCTTGGCGCGTGACTGCAACATTACAAGTTAAAGCAATTTGCTCCCGTTCTAATAAACCTAAAATTAGTTCGGGGTTGTCTCGTGCTACCACTGGTAACTGATGCAAACCACGAACAGCCATGCGGTCTAAAGCCTCAGATAAAGGCTCATCCGGCCACGCATAGAGAATGTCAGTGGTACAAATATCTATAAGAGTTTGATTGGATAAATTATCTTGAATTTCTGTTGGTGAATCTGAGTAATTTTGCCAAACAGAAATAGCACTGTTGATATCTTCCAAAGAGAGGATACCAACTAGTTGTCCTGCTTCATCAACTACTAAAGCACTGCGATCGCGATCGCGTGTCATTTCCAAAGCTGCCTCTATCACTTTCATAGTTGCTGGCAGCTTTTTCGGGCATGAATACATGGCTTCTTCAACCATGATTTGCTGTAAAATTTCTGCTTGCTCGTCTTTCAATTCCGAAAGACCTATTTGCTGAAGATTGGAGTTAGAGTTAGCATTAGGCTTCATTCGCTCTACTAACCAAACACTCAAACCCACCGCAGCCATTAATGGTAAAACAATACGATAATCCCGCGTTAATTCAAATAGTAATAAAATAGCTGTTAATGGCGCTCTCACACTTGCAGCAAGCACGGCTGCCATTCCCACCATTGCATAAGCTGGAGGAGCCGCCATAAAATCACTCATAGCAGGAGCTACACCAGCCAAAATTTTTGCATAAGCAGAACCCAAAGAAGCACCTAAAAACATTGCTGGCGCAAACACACCACCGACAAAACCACTACCAGCACTAATAGCTGTCATTGCTAGCTTTACTAACAACAACACAACCAAAAGATCCAGTGAAAACTCCACATCCTGAAGCATCGCTTCCACTGTTCCATAACCAATGCCGAGAATTTGTGGAAAATACAAAGCAACTGTACCGACAATGACACCGCCAAGAATAGGATGAATCGGCTTAGGTATTTTCCCCAACCAACCCAAAGCAGGAATTTTTCCAGCAAAACAGGCTTTTGCCAAGCGAATTAATTGAGTATAAGCAAGAGATACCAAACTTGCGCATAAACCCAAACCAAGATAAAGCGGTAATTCTAGAGGACTGCGCACATGGTAAACAGGTAACGCAAAAGCTGGTTGCGCTCCCAAACCAATTTGCGCAACTAACGCCGCCACCACTGCTGCTAGCAGTACCACACTTACCGCAGAAGTAGCAAACGATGTTGCTCCTAATACCACCTCCAAGGCAAAGAAAACACCAGCTATCGGGGCATTAAATCCAGCCGCCAAGCCAGCAGCAGCACCAGCAGCCAATAGTAAACGCTGGCGTTCTTGCGATACTTGTAAAACCACGGACAGCAATATGCCAAAAGTAGCACCAACTTCTACACTTGGTCCCTCTGGTCCCAAAGAAGCACCACTCCCCAAGGAAACCGCCGCCGCCAGCATTTTTGTTACCGGCCGGAGTTGTCCTTTTATTTCTCCTTTTTGAGAAGCGGCGATCAGAGTTGAAAGTCCGGGGCCAAAATCTTGTGTCCGCCAGTGCATAAAACCAACAATTGCACCGCCAAGAATGGGAACACAAGCTAAAGTCCAAGCACCCCAAACACCGATCGCGCCCATCAAATTTTCCAACATTAAGCGGTGAATGAGGTGAATCAAATAATGAAAAGTAACTACACCCATACCACTACCACCCCCGATTAGCACCGCTAAAAACAGCACAACGGTTTCTGGAGATGGTTGGATACGGTTAAATAAGTCAGTTAAACGTACGGAAGGAAAAGGAAAAGCAGGTTGTTCCGTTACCTTCCTGAATTCTGTAGGAGGCAGGAGAGTCATTGAGTGAGGAGGAAATCTATAAAAAATTTAAAATTTCATGTCTTACATTTAATTGTGAGCCATGATTTAGCAACCAGACAAGTACGCTTTGCGTCTGTCAATTTACAAAGCTTTGATTAAATAATTTCTAACATGCAAAATTTGTGTGGCGAGAATGCTTAAATGGGAAAGAATTGATGGTCAATATTCTGTAACAGGCTTAACAAAAGTCGTGAGGAGCTATCCTCAACTGAATCTAGTTATACTTGTGTTGCGGACATTGCACCATTTTTCAATTTGGGAAGGGAGTAGGGAGTGGGGAGTGGGGAATGGGGCATCGGGCAATGGGCAAGGGGCAATGGGCATCGGGCATCGGGCATCGGGCAAGGGAAAAATCAATACTTCAATTCCCCATTCCCAATTCCCAATTCCCAATTCCCAATGCCTCTTGCCCAATGCCCAATGCCCCTTGCCCAATGCCTCTTGCCCAATGCCCAATTCCCACTCCCCATAGACCACACAGGGAAATCTACAGACGCTAAAAGCGAGAAATGAATATAGCTATTGTTATCAAGCTAGTAAGTGGATTAAGCGGACGAGGTAGATGAATACGCACACCTTTGATAACCATTATGTAACTTGCCCCATTTGCCAGAAAAATTCTACGCCCAAATCAGTTAAAACATATGTAGGATTGTTTACCTGTCCGTATTGTCAAGAACGGTTAGTGGTCTGTAAAAGCGGTCATTACGTTCGCGATCCCTTTGCTTTAAGACAGATGGCAATTTCAGCAGCACTTAGGCGACAAAGCCGACCTTTAGCTCGGATTATACGCGATTTTGGCGTCCTTAAACGTCCTATGTTAGCCCTAGCTGTAGGAAGCGCCATTTTCTTTAGTATGATTGCCGTGAATCAGCAAAATACTGGCGACGACGCCCCGCAACAAAAAATCGAGTTTAGGGACTAGGGACTAGGGCTAGGGGCTAGGGGCTAGGGAGTAGGGAGTAGGGAGTAGGGAGTAGGGGCGCTTGGGCTAGGGAGTAGGAAGTAGGCGTTGTTTAAGGAACTAAGAATGATGAACAGAGAATATTTTTTCTAGCCCCTAACCCCTAACCCCTAGCCCCTAGCCCCTATCTACAACCTACCTGTATCTTTTGTAACTAACTTCCATCCTTCAGCTTGGTCAAGTATCTTTGCTGAATTCAGTTGCAGAGTATGAAGTGCAGATCCATCAAGCAATAAGTAGGGTTGACCGTTGTAACGCCAATAATATTGCAGTTCGCTCACTGAAGCAGAAATAATGGAGCGATCGCTATAAAAAATTAATGAAGGACGGCTTTCTGGGCTGGATGTGTAAATCTTTGTGCCTGGTGGTGTTTGCTGTTGGATCATCGCCGCAACTGGTTTGACTGGATAGCGTTCACCTAATTCCCAAACCCAGTAGTTAGATTTCATTAACAGCAGTAACGAAATATAAGTTCCCCAGAATAAAACTTTCAGGAACTGCCCGTCACCTCGCTCTACCAAAATAGCAGCTAAAGCCATTGTCACTGCTACGGCTGCAAAAATTAACTGTAAATCTGGTTTTTGCCCTGATCCCCAACTGAAATAAATGCTACCACCAGCCGCCGCCACTGCCAGAATTCCCAATCCTACCGCCCAAGGACGGGGATAAGTTGACAGCAAAGGCATATTTTCTACTTCTGCCAGCTTTGCTCCCATCACTAAAGCTAAGCTAGGGTAAATCGGAAACACATACCAAGGAAGTTTGGTTCCCATCACAGAAATGGCAAGGAGATAAACTCCCATCCATACCAATACAAGTTTTGCCCAACTTAAATTGCGATTTTCCCAGGCTAAACGTAAGCTGTATGGCAGAAAAAGTAACCAGGGCCAGGTATACTTGAAAATTTCTAATAAATAATACCAAGGCGGGCCGGAATTTCCTTCCACGGATGACCAAATGCGGCTGAGGGACTGATCTACCACGCCAGTATTTGTAAAAGCCTGACTATACTTGAACCACTGGGCACCATACCAAAAAGTCACTGGTAAAATACCAATCACCATTGCTGTCCACATATAGCGACTCGTCAGCAGTCGCGGTGTATCCCAAAAAATAAATACAGCTGCTACAGCACCTAATAATATAGCTAACATGCCTTTAGTTAGGCATATCAACCCAAAACCGATACCCACACCTAAGCAATAACGTAAGTCGCGGCGCGATCGCAGTAAGCATAAAACCATGAACATAAAAAAACATACCGCCGCACCATCCAACATAGCCAATCGCCCATGACGCACTACCGGCAACATTGTCAGGTAAATTAAAGCACTATAAATCGCGCAAAAACGCAGCTTAAATATCTCCCGACCAATGCAATACAGCAAAGGTACGGAAATAGCTGTTAAAATTGCTCCTGGTAAGCGTGATGTCCACTCATTCACACCCCCCAAGGAGTAAGCCCAAGAAATTAGCAAATGTATCAACGGTGGCTTGTTATGGTATGGTTCACCACCCAGCGTCGGATAAAGCCAACGCATAGAACCAGCCGGGGCACGGAAAATTTCACGGGCAACCTGTGCCACAGTACCTTCGTCCCAATCTCGCAGAGGCGATCGCCCAAGATTTATGGTAAAAAGCAATACTGCCGCTACCAGCAGCACTATTACCCACGTCCAATCAATCCATTTATCGAACGCCCGATATTGCTTTTCCAGACGACCCCAAGTAAAGCTTCCTTCTTGCATAGTCTAGGATTATTATTTGCCAAGCTGGTTCGATTACACACAGACGTTTGCGAGCCTTTATTGTTGCTAAATTGCAACAACCAGTGTTATCAATCCCTCCTCAATTTTAAGGGAAATCAATTTTTGCTAAACAATAGTAATATTTTTTGACAACTATTCTCATAGAAATTTTAAATTAATTTAACAAGGATTTATTTGAAAAACTGACAAGAATAATACCAACCATAAATTTATGATTCAGATATTCTGGAGAAACATATGAGCTTACCTTTTATTTTAGACGTAACCCTAGGTTTAATCTTTATTTATTTGATTTTAAGTTTATTAGCCTCAGAAATTCAGGAATTGATTGCGACAGTCTTTCAATGGCGTGCCGAACACTTAAAAAAATCCATTGAAATTCTTTTAGCTGGTGATGTACATAACGCCGAAGAAGCTAGGGTTATCCAATTAGCAAATGAAATCTACACCAATCCTTTAATTAAAAACATCAATCAAGAGGCAAAAGGGTTATTTGCAACCTTACCGCGTAAGATGACTTGGGCAGTTGGCTCAATCTATCGTTCAGTGAAAAAACCTAGACCTGGAACGAAGAAAGGCGATAGTATTTTTGGAGAAAACAAACATACTGGCCCTTCTTACATTCCGGCGGATATTTTTGCTACTACTCTAGTAGAAACATTGCAAATACCAAGACTAGTACAAAAGTTGACTGAATCTAGACTGGAAAAATTTACACAAGAAAGATTAGCTGAAATTCAAGACATTGTATCCAAATTAAAAGAACAAACCAAGGCTGATGAATATTTAGGATACTTCTTCAATAGTATTGAGCAGGAAATTTCACAACTCCAAGAAGATTTTAAACAAATAGGTGATAATTTTCAACAAAAAAAAGCTAGCCTGAATACTAGTCTGAATCGCATGGCAGAAAGCATAGACAGATATATAGATTCTTTTCAAGCAGAAATGCCCAATCATGAATTATTTGTTAAGACTTTACGAAAACTAAGATTTTTAAGAAAAGATATATTTGAAAACATTGAACAAGCTATCTCTATAGGAGGTTTAAGACCTAATATTAACGAAGTTGTACAATCAATTAATACAAGTAGTGCAGTTTATCAAGAAATCCAAGCAGCAATTCAAGATAAAGATAGCGAAACTTACCAGGCAATAAATAAGGCAATTGCTGCATTACCGCCATCTGTGGTAGAAAATCTTGCTGTTTTAGCAAAGCGTGCCCAAGCCAGAATTCAAACTACAGAAGAAGGGACGAATGCATTAAGGTTAGAAATTGAAAATGCATTTGATAGCTCAATGCAACGAGCATCTGGAGTTTATAAACGTAATGCCAAAGGCGTAGCAATTTTAATTGGCTTGGCTCTTGCTGTGAGTGCTAACGCAGATGCATTTCACATGATTAGCAGATTATCGAAAGATTCAGCCTTGCGAGATACAATCACTAATAGTGCTGGGGAAGTATTACTAAGAAATTCTAACAATGGAATCGTTAATTTAGATGAATTAAGAAGCGAAGCCGACCGAGCTTTAACGGTTATTGCTCTACCAATTGGTTGGGGTGATAATAATTTAGAACAACAAATTGGCTGGAGAAGGAATCTAAAACAACAGCAAGTTGGTATTAAAATTACAAAACCGGAACCTTTCCCTTATTGGAAAATTTTAATGATGATTCCTGGTTGGATAATTAGTAGTATTGCTATTGCTATGGGTGCGCCTTTTTGGTTTGATTTACTGGGTAAAATTGTGAATGTGCGTAATGCTGGTAGTCGTCCTATATCTCATACTAGAACTGTGGAGGAAAATAGAGTTAGGAGTGAGGAGTGAGGAGTTAGGAGTTAGGAGTTAGGAGTGAGGAGTTAGGAGTTAGGAGTGAGGAGTTAGGAGTTAGGAGTGAGGAGTGAGGAGTTAGAAATAATAACTTATATTTTGTCTGGCAAAAGACCGGTAAAATCTGTAGGGGCGGGTTTAACAAAGATACTTTTGGCTTGAATTAGAGATTGAAACAAAACCCGCCCCTACAATAATGGGGTTAATTTCACGGACATCATATCAAAAGTTTATTGTGTGAATTTTTCTGGCAGACTATAAAATATATTAGGAATTTCCAACAAATAAATTCTTCAATTTTGTGGGGTGGGCATCTTGCCCGCCCTTAATCTAGGGCGGGCGAGACGCTCCGAAGTTATGATCGCCGGTAAGCCCTAGCTCATACTTCTCTCCACCCCACAAGAAGTAGTTGGATATTTTTTTATTTGGAAGTCCCTTACATTTGACTCTTAATTCATAACTCCTAACTCCTAACTCCGCGCCTCCTAACTCCTCACTCAAAAAATAAACATAACTCGTAACTCCCAGTCTTTATCTTCACGAATAAGTTCTATTTTGCGAATAAATTCACGAAAATAAAATCGTCGTTCTGCTTCCGATAAGTCTAACCAAAATTGAGGAATAGAAACAGCTTGAGCTACAGAACGCAAATTCACTGGTGGTAAAGTTGCTAACTTCGCTTGAAGTGTAGATATTTCCGTGCGGAGTTTATATGCTCTTAATTTCGCTGTTTCTGCATCCAAAACCCCAGTTTCTACTAAAGCCGGTAACTGCTCAAGTATTTCTTGCTGACGCGCGATCGCTTCCCCTAAACTATTCTTGACTGCATCCAATTGAGGAAAATTCATCTTTGCTACCGCCACCGGTAAGTCACGACAAACCCCTGCAATAGTACGATCTAATACTTCTTGGTAAGAAATGGCGCGACATTTGGGACGTTGGGGACAGCTAATAGGACGTAAGTAAAGATACTCTTTATCTTGCTTACGGATAGTGACGCGACAAACACCCATGTGTGACTGACATTTACCACAGACAACCAACCCCGCCAGAGAACGTGGCGCACTCGCAGTACGCGATGGTAAACGACTATTGCGGCGTAAAAGTCGGTCAACTTGTGCGGCTTCTTCCCTAGAAATTATGGGAGCATGGGTATTAGGGATAATTTCCCCATTTTGATAAGCAGTATCACCGCGATAAACTGGATTACTGAGCCAGCGGCGTCCCGTGGTGACAGAGATTTTTTTACCGTATTTTTTCGCCAAATAACGTACTGCTCCCCGCAGCGAACCATAAAGCAGGAAATTTTCAAAAAAGTCCTTGACTACCGGGGAAGTACTACGGTCAATAGTGTATTTTCCTTTACCGCGCCGGTAGCCGTAAGGTGCTTTACCTGGTGGAGGAGCAGCTTCCAAACGGTTACGAGCGTGAGCTTGACGAATACGGCGGCTGTGTTGCTGGCGCTGAATTGTGTGTAGTAAAAGCAAAAAATCAGCGCGGGTATTAAGTGATTTTTCGGATGAATTATAACCTTGCTCAACAGCAACCAGCGTTATTCCCATAGCTTCGAATTGGGAAAGGCGATCGCTCACTTCCTCAACAGTATCCCCCAATTCTTCCAGACGGCGAATGAGAACATAATCAGGAGGATCAGTTTTGCAGTCAGCGAATAATTGTTGTAATTCCGTCCGTTGTCCCAAATCTTCATAAACTCGGTTTACCTCCCATCCCCAGGTATTGCGATCGGGAGTAGGTTCTAGTAAGGGATCAGTGTAGGAGTAAGCAAGAATTTTCATTTAGTCATTAGTCATTTGTCATTAGTCATTTGTCATTAGTCATTTGTCATTAGTGATTGGATTTTTCCCCATTCCTAATGCCCGATGCCCAATGCCCAATGCCCAATGCCCTCATCCCTGACTCAACTCAATCACATTTCCATCCGGATCTTGGGTAAAAAGAGCGGGGCGACCAGAAGCACTAGGTTGCATTGGACAGTTATAATTTAATAGCTGCTGTTTAGCGGCATCTAAGTCGGAAACTGAAAAAGCAATGTGGGGATTGCGTCCCCATTTTTCATGTTTGGGTTCACTGGAGACAGTAGGCGCAACTATCAAGTGAATTTGATACTCACCAACTTGATACCACACACCAGGAAATTTCATCGGACGTTCTACTTTGGGTAATCCCAATACAGTCCCATAAAAATTTTCGGAACGTTCTAAGTCAGTAACGAGAATGGCTGTATGGAGAGATTGGGTAATCTGCATAGTTGCGTAGCAAGCGACTAGGTTTAATCTGATATCTTGTATTATTCTCAACAAGCCTAAAATTAGCCCGGAAATTAGCCCGGAAATTTGCCCGGAAATTTGCCCGGAAATAAATTTCGGGCTTATAGCTAAAGTCGGTTAAAAACCGACTGCTTAAGAGTTTCAACCCATTTTAATGGGTTTAAGCTAAAGTGTGGAAATTTATTTCACGGCTGATTGCATAGGCGTGCAAGATATCAGGTAAGGGATTCATAGCAAATAAATGATCCAATCTTGTGGGGTGGGCATCTTGCCCGCCCTGAGTCAAGGGCGGGCGAGACGTCCACCCCACAAGAAGTAGCCATCATGAACTGCATACACCAGAACAAGAATGAAAATAAGCTTTTCCCTACTCCCTACTCCCCACTCCCTACTCCCTATTTTCAAGTCAGTATTTTTTCTGTAAATCAACGTCTGTAAATGTAGTTAATTGGTAATTATCCGATAAAAATCGAGGTGCGGCATGGATGCACAATTAACAGACAGCGAAATTAAAGATGTACGCAAAATATTACAAGATTACGCCCCGGCACAGGAAGCAATAGATGCCTTAGAAAGACACGATGGCGACTTAGGTAATTCTTTTGACGAACTATGGGCAGAAAAACATGGACGGACATTGATGCAAGAAGGCAAATCTTTCAGAAAAACGACACTGAAGGTTTTGCGGAATGAACTCTGCGGTGATGATGGATTTAGAGAACGTGTCAAAGAATACAGTAAAAGTCCTGGAAGTACACCGTTGTTAACGGGGTTGATAGTCTATTTGGTGGGGTTCGCAGGGTTGCCGATAGATCCGGCTATTGCTACTGTTGTTGTTTTGTATATTCTGAAAATCGGACTGAATGTCTTTTGCGAATATACCCAACCAGCAGACTCAGACTCAGACGCAGCTTAACCCTTGGGAAAAACCTGTCCAAAATTGCCCAGCCTTGGTCACGAGGCGGTGTTTTACCGCTGAAAAAATTATTTTTTAGCGGTAAAACCGCCTCGTGACCCCCCTCGCAAAAGGCTATCCTACTTAATTATTTGATGAAGGCTGGGCAATTTTGGATAACTTTATGAAAGCCCTCATTTGTCACTCTCGGAAAACAATTATCGAAGCAAGATTCTAAAACTTTGATTCAATCAAGCTTTGAGCCTTTATTTTCTGACAGTAACTAAAATTTATAGCTCAAACCTAAAAATTAAATCTCTGAAAGGCTTTAAGCGATTGGGTTTTCCCAAAGTGATAAAAGAGGATTAATGTCACACTCTTTCTTAGCCCCCCAATTTAGCGGGGGGTTGGGGGGATCTGCAATTTACGAATCGCGATCGCACTTTTTTTCATCACACCCCAAGCAAATGCGATCGCTTTATATCTTGCACCTGAAAAATATTAGATGACAAAAATCACTACGTATTTGTAGTTTTTCTCGCCTGAGTTCACGTCCGCCAGGGACTGTAAGTCCCTGGCTTACTGCAAAAGTCCTCTATAAGAGGACTGATTAAACAAGATTGAAGTTTGTAATATTTATCATGTTTTATCTATTGTATAGCTGCTTATACTAAAAGGTGCAAGATATAACATCGCCTTAATAGATAGCCGTTTTGATTATTTGTCAGGTACAGCCTGTTGTAGGGTTGTAGGGGCACAGCAATGCTGTGCCCCTACAACCCTACCGGGAGGCTGTTGTAGGGGCACAGCAATGCTGTGCCCCTACCCACATACCGGGAGCAAACGAAAAGCGCTATTAATAATATTAATTAATGAGTCTTTGAGACTCGTGAATGAGTATCAGAACTGGATGAATGAGTATTTAAGACTCGTGAATGAGTATCAGAACCGGATGAATGAGTGTTTCAGACTCGTGAACGAGTATCGGAACTAGATGAATCAGTCTTTAATACTCATTCGCGAGTATCCGAATTAGATGAATCAGTCTTTAATACTCATTCGCGAGCATCCGAATTAGATGAATCAGTCTTTAAGACTCGTAAGCGAGCATCCGAACTAGATGAATCAGTCTTTAATACTCATTCGCGAGTATCCGAACTAGATGAATCAGTCTTTAATACTCATTCGCGAGTATCCGAACTAGATGAATCAGTCTTTAGGTTAATCAAATGCTCCCCTCCCCGCGTGCGGGGAGGGGTTGGGGGTGGGGTTCACGCGCTAAACATCTCCCTCACTTCCTCCACCGTCACACCCACAACTTCCGCCACCGCTTGCAATAAACTTTCATCTTGGGTAGCTTGAAATAAACGGGCAATGCTAGGTATTGAAAACGTTTTTAAAGTATACTCATCATTAAACTCAGCCAAAATCCGTAAAGCTTGCAGATAGTTTGCTTTTGCTTCCTCTAATTCTCCTAATTCTTCGGCAACGCTTCCCAAGTTGTGGTAGGTGACAGCAGTTGAATAGCGATCGCCAAATTCGATAAAAATTTGCAAAGCGAGTTGGTAATTGCGCCGCGCCTCCTCAAATTCCCGCAATTCTTGGGCAAGGATTCCTAAGTTGTGGTAGGTGACAGCAGTTGAATAGCGCTCGCCAAATTCGATAAAAATTTGCAAAGTGAGTTGGTAATTGCGCCGCGCCTCCTCAAATTCCCGTAATTTTTGGGCAACGCTTCCCAACTGGTGGTAGGTGCTAGCAGATGAATAGCGATCGCCAAATTCGATAAAAATTTGCAAAGCGAGTTGGTAATTGCGCCGCGCCTCCTCAAATTCCCGCAATTCTTGGGCAAGGATTCCTAAGTTGTGGTAGGTGACAGCAGTTGAATAGCGCTCGCCAAATTCGATAAAAATTTGCAAAGTGAGTTGGTAATTGCGCCGCGCCTCCTCAAATTCCCGTAATTTTTGGGCAACGCTTCCCAACTGGTGGTAGGTGCTAGCAGATGAATAGCGATCGCCAAATTCGATAAAAATTTGCAAAGCGAGTTGGTAATTGCGCCGCGCCTCCTCAAATTCCCGCAATTCTTGGGCAACGATTCCCAAGTTGTGGTAGATGCCAGCAGTTGAATAGCGATCGCCAAATTCGATATAGATTTGCAAAGCGAGTTGGTAATTGCACAGCGCCTCCTCAAATTCCCGCAATTCTTGGGCAATTCCTCCCAAGCTGTGGTAGGTGTTAGCTAACGCTAACTGCTTCTGTGTCTCTTCTACACCGCTAAGTGTTTGGAACTTTTCTATTATTTTTTGATAAGAATCTCTTGCTTTTTGGTAATTTTTTGTATTTAAGTAGCATTTACCTAGTCTGAAAAGAGTATCTACAATATCAAAACCTAGCTTACCTGTTCTAATTTCAGATGGATAAGCCTCTAGAATTGTGCAGACTAATTCTGATAATTTCAGTCTACTCTGTATATCATTAGTTCTTTGAAAATATGTATCTAAGCAGAAGAATATATCAATACTTTCTTGCTTATTAAAACAAATTTGCAGCGCATTATCGAGATTTTCATATTCCCATGCACATAAAAATATACCCGTTTTTCGCTCTTGAGCATCTTTGGATTGCATCCAGCTATTGTAAGAACGTGCTAAACGTAAATAGTGATTTTTAAATCCCTCCTGTAAAGCTTCACGGGTTGCTTCATCTAGTTCTTGTAGCTTAGTCTTCAAAAAGTAGGGAAAAACAGGTTGAATTTTCAGAAACCGAGGTTCATCTTCATATAGAGGTGATAGTAAACCCCAATTAATCGCTTCTTTAATAGCACCATCAAACTTGTCAAAAGCATAATCTTTAAATTGCTCTGACTTTTGCAATTCCTCGATATAAATTGAAATAGCGCCACTGTAAATAAACCCACTAAAAGGAGCCAAACACAACAGCAATTTTTGCGCCTCTGCTGATAAATTACTGTGAGAATATTCCACACATTTCAAAATACTTTTCGTTTTATCCTCACTCGCCACATCCAACTTGACATCCGCCGCTTGCATCGCTTCTAAAATTTCCTTGGGTGACTGATTTTTCAAATTCGCTAACACCACTTCCATCGCCAAGGGATATCCCGCTAAAACCTGCATTAACCGCTGAAAATCTCCATCTTCGCGTATTTTAGGAATGCGTTGTGCGGTTACATGACGTTCTAAAATTTTCTCTGCTAATTCCGTTCGCGCTTCTTTATCTAACCCTTGCAAATCATAAATATTGTGCTTAAACGTCGTAACTTGCAACCACTCCTCACGACTGCGGGAACCCAAGACAACGCGAGTTTTACCGCCTACTAACCGCGTCAAAAATTCCCTAATTGGGTTGCGTTCCGCCTCTGGTAGAGTATTTTGAATTGCTAGGGGTTGTCCTGTCACCGATTCTAAATTATCCAAAATCAGGACATAAGTTTCAGCACGCAGTTTCGCCACTAATTTTTGCACTTGCGCCGCCTGATTCATTGCTTGAAACTGCGCTTGTTCAAAGCGATTATATACCCGCTTGCCAATTTCAAACAAAATTTGTGTCAGCGTCCACGCCTTCTCGTCATAACCAAAATAGAAAGCATCCTTAACAAAATGCGTCGTCTGCCACCATTCCCGGAGATAATTTAATAACGTAGATTTACCCGTTCCTCCCATACCCTGCAACAGCAGAATATTGTGTCGTAGCAAAGCTTTCTCAATTTTGAGAATTTCCAAATCTCGCCCGACAAAACCGTATTCTGGAGGCGTAAACCGATACTGACTGCCAAAAGATTCCCAATATTTTTCTTCTTCTTCTGGTGTGAACTGGCGCAAATTGAAATTCACCGCTTGATAGCAGTAAATCACAGGCAACAGCCAATCTTCCAAATCAATAAACTTGTTGAAATAGGCTTTGCGTGACTTTTGCATAAACAGTTCCCGCCTACCCAAGCGGATCGCCTCGGTGATGGGTTTATTGTCGAAGAGATGGCGATACACCTGTTGCATCATGATTGTGGCAGCAGACACAGTGACAGAATACCCCATAGCCACAACCATCTGCATACCCGCCGTCATCAGGCGACTTCCTAAACTAGTTTCACGGAACCCCTCCCCCAACCCCTCCCCGCAAGCGGGGAGGGGTGCCGAAGGCGGGGTGGGGTTCTTCACCTGCTTTCCCGACTGACACGCATTCAGAATACACACAGGAATACCCTTCCCCGTCAGTAAATCTGCTAATTCCTGCGCCTCCACCGGATCGGCTTTACCCTTGGGAAAAACCTGTCCAAAATTGCCCAGCCTTGGTCACGAGGCGGTGTTTTACCGCTGAAAAAATTATTTTTTAGCGGTAAAACCGCCTCGTGACCCCCCTCGCAAAAGGCTATCCTACTTAATTATTTGATGAAGGCTGGGCAATTTTGGATAACTTTATGAAAGCCCTTACTTTCTCCTTCCAAAAACAGAAACGCCTTCACCCCGTCGTAAGGCTGCAAATCATCCCGTCCATACCGCGCTTGATAAGTGTAGCGATTCCTCTTTACTCCCTCTTGCAAATCCTCATAGCGCAAGAGCGCCCCATGTGTATCAAAATGCACAATATGGTAAAATCCTGCTCCCTTCTCTTCCAAATGCTGGGATAGTGCCTGATAGCTACCAGGACGCAGCAACTCCACCTTTACCCGTAACTGACAATTCTGAATCGCCTCAATTAACGGACGGGAAATAGTACGATACCCCACATCATGTTCTTCATCCGGTCGCGCCGTCACCACCAGCAGATTAATCACCGGAGAAATTTCCACATTTGCCGACACCGGAGGCGTTGGTTTGACACTCTTGCGCAGCATTACACAATCTACCGCCAACGGTCGCGGTAAATCCGCGTCTTGCAACGCTTCCCAGTGCAAAGCGTGAAATTCCGGTGTTTTACCGACAATTTCGATTTGTAGCTGTTTGGGATTACCCCGCAACGGCCGATATTCGCTGTAAGCATTGATATCAGCTTTAAAAACTTGTTCAAACAGCTTTTCACCGTAGGTTTTGACACTAGCTTTTGCCTGTTCTGCAATGGCAGTATCACTAAAAGGAAAGGCAATCCATTCTTCAAAATACCACTCTAAGCGCTGTTCTTCTTGGGTGGTGAAAGGATCAGTAATTGTAATTGGATATTCTCCCCCATCAATAATTAAACTTGCCTCAAATCCGGTAGCGGTTTTCTGTCTTTCCCGAATAGTGATGATTTGCATGGGGTGATGGTTTTCACTGTTGGCAAATTATATGCTTATATGCTACAGCTTATAATTCTGCCGCTCCGGATAAATGTGAGGGAGTGGGGAGTGGGGAGGAGCCAGCGCGTTGCGCGGGTTCCCAAGCCACCCCCGTGCGGAGGTTTCCTCCGTTGAGGGGAGTGGCGTCGCGTTGTAGCGACTGGCGTTGGGGAGTGGGGAGTGGGGGAATAGGGGAGACGGGGAAGGGGAGAATAACTATTGACTAATAACTATTGACTAATGACTATTGACTAATGACTAATGACTAAATCTTGATGATTGAACTTTCAGGAGGGCAAAACTGATGAAAGGCAAGCACGTTTTACTCACAGGCGGTACTGGTGGACTGGGTTTAGGTGTAACACCAACGGTTTTAGCACAAGGTGCGGAAGCTGTAACAATTCCTTATCGCAACCCCAATGAAGTTGAACGTCTCAAAGGTATTCTCTCACCCGCTGATTTTGCCAGAATTCAATTTGTCCCTACTAATTTAGAGGAAGAAGCTTCGGTAGAAAGTCTCATCAACCGGATGGTAAGAGTAGATGTTTTAATTCATCTGGTGGGTGGTTTTTCGATGGGGAAAACTCACGAATACAGCTTTGAAAGTTGGAAACACGATTTGGATTTAAATCTGAATACCACTTTTTTGGTTTGCAAACATAGCCTGAAAAGCATGTTGCAACACGGTTACGGACGTATTGTTACCGTCGGTTCCAGAGGCGCAGTCCAACCGTCTGGACAATTTGCGGCTTATGCTGCTTCTAAAGCTGGTGTGGTTGCTTTGACGAAAGCGATCGCTGATGAAACCAAAGGTACTAATATCACCGCTAATGTAGTCCTCCCCAGCATTATCGACACTCCTAGCAACCGTCAAGCAATGGGTGCGGAAAATGCGGAACAATGGGTAAAAGCTGAATCTTTGGCGCAAGTAATTTGCTTTTTAGCATCGGTTGCAGCTAAAGATATTCGAGGTGCAGCAATTCCCGTTTACGGCAATATTTAAGATTATTGAATCAACCCGCCCTGCACTGCAAGTGCAGGGCTAATAGCTGAAGTCCATTACAATGGACTGATATCAAATCTGTGGGTATCAGAATAATATATTTTTTAACGCAGAGGAACGCAAAGGTAAGCGCGGTGAGACCAGCCCCCGTCTTGGCGGTCTCCGTCACGTTAGCGAAGCTTGCCGCGACAGCGGCGTTGGGGGACTGGCGAACCCGAAGGGAGGAACGCAGAGGTTTTGGATTCATATACCATAGACATCTCCGATAATTAACCCTCTTTTATCAGTCTGGGAGAACCCAATTGCTGAAAGCCTTTTGGAGCTTTGTTTTTCATTTTTTGGCTAGAAATTTTAGTTACTGTTAGAAAATAAAGCCTCAAATCTTGACTAAATCAAAGTTCCAGAATTTGGCTTCGATTATTGTTTTCCAAGAGTGACAAAAAAGGGTTAACTATGCGTCAGCCAGAATCCTTGTAGAGACGCGAAATTTCGCGTCTCTACATTCTTTTTCACCAGATGTCTCATAAATTGTTTTTGCAAGAGGTCTCTTTTTTAGTCATCTTTTAGATGACTTAAGCTATTAGCCTGGGGTTTTGAACCCTAGGCGATTATTTTCAACCCGAAATTTATTTGCGGGCTAAAACCAGTATGTTTTTTATGTATAATTACTATATTTAATGTTATTTAAAAGACTATATTTTTTATTTTTTTTCCTATTTTAACTAAAATTTTACGCTAGTTTTACCGAAAAAATATTATATTGTCTTGAAAAATTGAAATTTCCAAAACCCGAAAATATGATGTTGCTTTCTAAGTAATACTTATACAAAAATAATACGGTTGAATTGGTGATATTGGGTGAAAACTGACAAAAGTCAGGCTATAACCCTATTAATTTGAGGAATAAAATAATGAGTCAGCAGCGAAAAGGAATAGTAGGTTCTAGATTTAGGCTATTTCTATTAGGATTGAGTATTGTAATTTCAATAACTTTATTACCCCAATTAGAAACAGTAAAAGCAGTTGAATTTAAATCCAAACTGCTAGCAAAAACTAACACTTGGTCAGCAGCTTCTTTCCCTGTAGAAAATTTTCAAGCGTACACCTCTGGCTTTGGCTATCGACGTTCAGCTACAGGCGGTTCTAATTGGGAATTTCATAGCGGTTTAGATATCGCTGCTCCCCAAGGGAGTTATATTCGTAATTGGTGGACTGGTAAGGTAATTAAAGTTGGCGATCGCAATGCTTGCGGTACTCATATAGTCATAAAATCTGGCAATTGGCAACACACCTACTGTCATATGCAAGGACAGGTGGGAACAGCCTCCGGTCGTCGTTATATGATTGACCGACCAGGGGGTATTATTATTTGGGAAGGTCAACAATTACCAGGCGGAGTCCGAATTGGTCGAGTTGGTATGACAGGACGCACTACCGGCCCTCACCTACACTGGGGACTTAAATATGGTAAAAATTACGTAGATCCAGCAGTAGTTTTGCGGGAAATGTTTTCCCAACAACAGCAAATCGCCAGAGGGAGAGTAAATAGATGGACTCCTCAACAGTCACAAGTAACAATTGAGGAATCTAAATTTATTCGTGATTCTGGATATTAGTTAATGGTTAATGGTTAATGGTTAATAGTTAATAGAAAAAGCCATGAACCATGAACCATGAACCATGAACCATTAACCATTAACCATTAACCACTAACCACTAATTGTTGCTTCTCCGGCAACTGAGTATATTCGGCAACAATTTGCCGGAATTGCTCTCCTTCAAGTGTCTCCTGTTCTACTAACATATCAACAAGACGGTCTACCAGCGCTCGGTTTTCACGGATAATCCTCCGGGCTTCTTGGTAGCATTTGTTAGCAATCTCCCGTACTTTTCGGTCAATCTGAGTCGCCATTTCTTCAGAATATTCGTTCCGAGTTACCCAATCTCTACCCAGAAATACGTCACTATTCTGAGTTTCTAAAGCTACTACCCCTAAATCAGTCATTCCGTACATAGTCACCATCTTACGGGCAAGATTTGTCACCATTTTCAAATCGTTGCTGGCTCCGCCTGTAACTTCAGATTCTCCAAATACCTCGGCTTCTGATGCTTTTCCTCCTAAAGTCATCGTAATGTTATCTTGCAGCCAAGCGCGGGTGTAAAGACCGCTATCAATCATCTCTTCATTGAGAATCTGCTGAGAGAAACCACCAACTCCACCAGAACGAGGAATAATTGTCACTTTATTTAAGGGATCAGAGTGTGGTAGAAGAGTAGCTAACAGAGCGTGCCCTACCTCATGATAAGCAATCAATCGCTTTTTCTTGCTATCCAACAGCGGATTCAAGGTCAACCCTATTGTCAGTCGGTCAATAGCGTCGTCAATTTCTATCTGTGTAATTGCCTCTTTGCGCCTGCGTGCTGTTAAAATTGCCGCTTCGTTAAGAAGGTTAGCTAAGTCTGCTCCTGTAAAACCTGGTGTACGACGAGCAACAACTTCTAATGATACCGATGGATCAATTTTCTTATTCCGGGCATGGACTTGTAATATTTCCAAACGACCTTTGCGATCGGGTGCATCAACTATCACTTGTCGGTCAAATCTTCCCGGTCTGAGCAACGCTGCATCTAGGACATCGGGACGGTTGGTGGCAGCAATAATAATGATACCGCTGTTACCTTCAAAACCATCCATTTCCGTAAGTAATTGGTTGAGCGTTTGTTCACGTTCGTCGTTACCACCACCAATACCAGCACCTCGCTGTCTACCTACGGCATCAATTTCATCTATAAATATCAAACAAGGAGCATTTTCTTTGGCTTTTTTGAACAAATCGCGGACGCGAGATGCACCCACACCAACGAACATTTCTACAAATTCTGAACCGGAAATGCTGAAAAAGGGTACGGCTGCTTCCCCTGCGATCGCTTTTGCCAATAAAGTTTTACCAGTTCCCGGAGGCCCAATTAACAGCACTCCTTTGGGAATACGTGCGCCAACAGCAGTAAATTTCTCTGGTTGTTTCAGAAAAGTAACAACTTCTTGTAATTCTTCTTTAGCTTCTTCTATACCTGCTACATCAGTAAAAGTAACTCCGGTTTTTGCCTCCATTTGAAAGCGTGCCTTTGATTTACCGAAGTTCATTGCTTGACTGGAGGCATTAGTAGAGCGGCGTAGAAACAATAACATTAAAGCCGCCAGTGGCAAAATCCACATCAGGTTAATCAAAAGCCCCACAGCAGCTCTACTATTTGCAGAGGAAACTTCCTCAAATTGTACTTCTCTATTTGCTTTAAGTGCGGAAATTAATTCTAGATTTTGCTCCAAAAGCCGCACTTGTATAGGTTGTGCATCTGGCTTTTGTCCCTGTAGATAAACCCTTGCGATTTGTTCGGTTTCGTCAAGCTCTACTCTTGTAACTTCCCCTTTATCTATTCTCTGGATCAACTCGCCATAAGTTAAGGAGTCACGCTCTGCTTTTTGTGCTAAGGCAGGAGGAGTACCCCCAACAAATCCTGGCAACATTATTAAACCAGCTGCCAGCGCTCCTGTGAAAGCTATACGCTTAGTCGGTCGCTGTTTTTTCAATGCCTTGTTCTCAAAATTTCTCATAATAGTACCCTTTGTCCGCTGCCATAAGCTGAGCGTTGATTTTTATGGCTTTTTTTCTAGCAAGAGTTGCAATAACCTGTTCACAAATCTAGTGTAACTTCCACAAAAACCGATTCCCAAGTATCTCCTAACTTACACTCTTGACTTTACGCACGTGCATACTTTAAGCATGGAGATTAGCTGCGTCTTTGGTCACTTTTTTGACGCGATCGCCTAGCGCACCTATTGGAAGCAAGAAATCCGGAGATTTTTTGGCGCTTCGGCTCTGCTGCTGCAAGGCTTATCGACTTGCAGCTATCCCCGCTAGTGGCGATCGCATTTGCCATCACGTTTTCCTTATCATAATTCTCATCCTTATTACAAAAAATCTCCCTGTCAACCGGAATTTTACACATTACGTTATAAATGAGTTAAGATAAAACCATAGTCGTAATGATTCCGCTTTGCAAGAATCTGTCTTCAGATAGAGAAAGTACTTATTGAAGTTAATTAGGGGACAGTTGATTAGTTATGGTGAAAATAGTTGGTATTGGTGGTAGTTTAAGACCCGATTCCTACAGCCAGATGGCATTGCGATTAGCAGTGCAACGGGTAGAAGCTTTAGGTGCAGAGGTAGAAATTCTCGATTTACGGGAAATGCAATTACCATTTTGCAACGGAGAAGACGAGTATCCAGATTACCCAGATGTGCAGCGGTTGCAGGATGTTGTGAGTAGTGCTGATGGCTTAATTTTGGCGACACCAGAGTATCATGGCAGCTTGAGTGGTGTTTTGAAAAATGCTCTTGATTTAATGAGTTTTGACCAGTTGTCTGACAAAGTGGTTGGACTAATTAGCGTGTTAGGAGGACAACCTAACAGTAACGCCTTAAATGACCTACGGGTAATTATGCGGTGGGTTCATGCTTGGGTAATTCCCGAACAAGTCGCGATCGGACAAGCGTGGAAAGCCTTTAACCCAGAAGGCAAATTACTGGATGAAAAGCTTTCCCAACGGTTTGATCAATTTGCTCAGAGTTTAGTTGACAATACGCGCAAGCTGCGAGGAGTTTCCTAAGAGTTAGGAGTGAGGAGTGAGGAGTTAAGAGTTAATAAATTCACTTTTGTCAAGAGTCAGGAGTAAAAAATTTATAATTCCTAACTCCTCACTCCTCACTCCTCACTCTTAACTCCTAACTCCTAACTCCTAACTCCTAACTCCTAACTCCTAACTCCTAACTCCTAACTTTAATGATGATGATGGTGATGAGATACCGCTAGTTGTGGATTAACTGTCATCGCTTGTTCTGACAGCAACTCATTAATATGAGAATTTGCCCATTCAGCCGCCATAACCAAGAAGTCATGGTGGTCGTTAACACAAGGCATTTGTACGTAGTTGACCTTGGGATATTTTTTCTCTAGGGCGTGAATAATGTGATGTACATCCAAGAGAGTTTCGTGGTTTTCTGTTGCAAAGCCAATGGGCATAAACATCACAGCTTTTGCACCTAGTTGAATGAGGTTTTTCGCAGCTTGTTCGGCACTTGGCTGCGTCCATTCAATTAAGGGTGTGTCATGATTTAGCCAGCCTACAGAAATCAACGGATAGCGGTTAATTAATTTATCGCGTACCAAGTCGTAAAGTACCTGACTTTCAGTAATTCCAGAGGTGAACCCCTTGGCTTTGTGAGGACAACCATGATTCATCAGCACAATGCCAATTTCTGAAGGTAGGTAGGCGGTGGCTAAGTCGCTGGCAATTTTCTCTTCCACAAGATTAGCCATCAAATCTATGTAGGCTGGTTCGTTGTAGAAAGAAGGAATATAGCGCAGTCCTTTTACCCAGTGTTCACTACCATCAGACAACTGGGATAAAGCTATGTTAACTTGCTCGATCGCAATACCACTGGTAAAGATAGAATCAACTACCAGTAGGGGATAAATTAGGATTTTATCAAAGCCTTGGTTTTTGATTTCTGCCAGAACTTGTTTGGGAAGGAAGGGGGCGCAGAAATTAAACGCCTTGAAAACTTGAACGCGATCGCCCCACACTAGTTGCAAGTTCTTTTCAATACCAGCACGTTGCTGTTCAAAGATGGCATTGTGGGGAGAAATAAAATCATTGTGTTGGTGTCCCCACTCATGGCGGTCAAATAACGCTAAAACTTTAGCTAAGGGGGGATAAATCCAAGTTGGTACTGGTGCGAATTTTGCTGTTAGTAGATTTAAAGCCTGTTCGTTATAGTTAGCAAAGTCTTCATAACTTTCAACTTCACCATAACCCATAAGTAATACAGCTACTCGCTGTTGTCCTGATAAATGCTCATGGGTGTGTTCTAATTTTTCTGGAGTGGCAACCACAATCAGTTCCTCAATATAACCAGATGAGAAAGCTTTTTACAAGCTTTGTTTTTTTGCTTACTAGTAAATCATTATCCTATCCCGGGGGATGGGATGACCACAAAAAGAAACATAAAGCTTAAAATTCATACCTAAGATAGGGAATTAAGGATTTGTAGTGGTTAATGGTTAATGGTTAATGGTTAATGGTTAATGGTTAATAGCTATGAACCATGAACCATCAACTATGAACCATGAACTACTTAAATTTGTGTCACGTTTAATAGACTTGAATAGTGACGTTGAGCTATGAATAGGTGGCAGTGTAGATAATTACCTTATCTTTTTGTTGGCAACAGCGATATTGCTGGTATTTGCTAAAAACTAAATGTTATATTTACGACAAAATATCTGATTAACAAAATAATTGTGAAAGGTTGTGAAAGCTGCTAATACTAAAGACGGATGAGCATTATTATTTGTCCTGGAATCCACGATCCAGCCTTAACTGAAAAATTTATCTCGGCTTGGAGAGAGCTAGTTTCCGATAACTCACTCTGTCAAATATCAGTAAATATACTGAATTTTTCGGCTAATGGTTTTTCCTCTGTATCAGCATTTCACATTTTGCAGTTTTTACACGATCGCTTAGGGGATAGGCTAGAATCTCCTGTTATATTCACTAGCTTTAGTGCTGGTGTAGTTGGGGCGATTGGGGCTGCATGTTCGTGGCAACTGTTGGGAGGCAATGTTAAGGCATTTATTGCTATAGATGGATGGGGAGTGCCGTTATCAGGTAATTTCCCTATCCATAGAATGAGCCATGATTATTTCACTCACTGGAGTTCTAAATTACTTGGTTTTGGGGAAAATAACTTTTATGCAGATCCAGCAGTACACCATTTAGACATGTGGCGATCGCCCCAAACCGTACAAGGCTGCTGGGTAGATCCATCAAATGAGAAATCGCTGCCGTTCAAACAGCGCCTAAGTGCCGCAGAATTTTTGTATACGCTTTTCCAGCACTATGAAAAAAATTAGTCCGGAAAACATAAGTGTCAAACAGGAGTGAGAATCTAGGAGTTAGTTGTTAGTTGTTAGTTGTTAGTTGTTAGTGGGCATCGAGCATGGGACATTGGGCATTGGGCATTGGGCATGGAGAAAAATCCAATAACTAATGACTAATGACTAATGACTATTGACTAATGACTAATGACTAATGCCCAATTCCCAATGCCCAATGCCCTATTCCCTATTCCCTATTCCCTATTCCCTATTCCCTATTCCCTAATTCTGATGTTTCCAACTGAACCTGCTGCTGTAAATAACGGATTTGGTGTCGTACTCAGAAATCGTAACTTTATGCTGCTGTGGATTGGGCAATTGTTGTCCCAGTTAGCAGATAAAGTCTTTTTCGTTTTGCTGGTTGCGCTATTGGAAAACTATCCTAATCCTCCCGGCTTGGCAGACAACTCCAAGTACTCAACTTTAATGGTAGTATTTACAATACCGGCAATTCTGTTTGGTTCTGCTGGAGGCGTTTTTGTTGACCGCTTTCCGAAAAAACTTATTATGGTTGGCTCGGATGTGGTGCGGGGTTTATTAACACTGCTGATCCCGTTTTTGCCGCGAGAGTTCCTGATTCTGTTGATACTTACTTTTGCCATCTCCACAATTACACAGTTTTTCGCACCAGCTGAGCAAGCTGCTATTCCGCTTTTGGTGAGGCGAGAGAATTTGATGGCAGCCAATGCCTTATTTAGTAGCACGATGATGGCTGCTTTAATTGTGGGATTTGCGATCGGCGAACCATTGTTGAGTTTGGCAAAAGACTGGCTCGGTCCAGAATACGGTCAAGAGCTTGTGGTAACGTTATTATACCTGTCTTCTGCGGGTATGATGCAGCCAATTAACTTTAAAGACCGCAAAACCATCAGCGATAGTGAACCGGTAATTCATCCTTGGGCAGATTTTAAACAAGGCTTGCGCTATCTCAAGACAAATCGTTTGGTGTTAAATGCCATGCTGCAACTGGTAACTTTGTATTGTGTGTTTGCAGCGTTAACGGTACTGGCGATTAGATTGGCAGACGAGTTTGGTTTAAAAGAAAAACAATTTGGCTTTTTCTTAGCAGCAGCTGGGGTAGGTATGGTACTAGGAGCAGCTATTTTAGGTCATTGGGGTGATAAATTTCATCACAAGCCCTTACCCTTAATCGGCTTTTTGATGATGGCGCTGGTTTTAGGAGTCTTCACTTTCACTCACAAATTAGTATTAGCGCTGGGACTTTGTGCTTTATTAGGAATAGGTGCAGCTCTGATTGGTGTACCGATGCAAACTTTAATTCAACAGCACACGCCACCTTCAATGCACGGTAAAGTATTTGGGTTTCAAAATCATGCTGTCAACATTGCTCTTTCCGCACCATTGGCAATTACCGGCCCAATCACTGATGCTTTCGGTTTACGCAGCGTGCTAGTAGGAATGAGCGTGATAGTTGCTGCTGTTGGTGTTTGGGCTTGGCAAAATACCCGCCGCGTTTTAGAAGATGTACTTTAGAAGCAGCCCCACGGTTGGCGCACCACCCGCTACTCAGGAAAGAAAAACTTATGTCCTTCTTCCCCACTCCCGTAGGCCGCGTGCATTTGGACTCTTATTCTTATCATCAAACCGATAAACTACCGCCCAAATGCTTCGCCCCTACCACTCCCCGTGTTTCTGGAAAAAAGGAATAAGGCGGAAGATTTATGGTAATGATAAAGAATAATCTCAATTCATGGATGAAACTTTTCCATTAAAATGAGAGATTAACTACAGAATTTCTACTATATCTTCGCTAATACACAACGTGAGGTTTGACTGTGCGATCGCATTCTCCAATTAGTGCCCCGCAAACTGAGCATCTTACCCAGTCTAATATCTCTCTATCGCCAGTCGTCGTGACACCCAGACGTGCATCTGGCGGTTTTGCACTGCTTGACAGTCTCAAACGCCACGGCGTCGAATATATTTTTGGTTATCCCGGTGGTGCGATTCTACCGATTTATGATGAACTCTATCTCGAACAATCCAGTGGTGGCATTAAGCACATTCTAGTCAGACACGAACAAGGCGCAGCCCATGCCGCTGATGGCTATGCCCGTGCGACAGGAAAAGTAGGAGTATGCTTTGGCACTTCTGGGCCGGGGGCTACTAACTTGGTGACAGGCATCGCCACTGCCTACATGGACTCGATCCCGATGGTAATTGTCACGGGGCAAGTACCGCGTAAATTTATTGGTACAGATGCATTCCAAGAAACTGATATTTATGGTATTACGCTGCCGATAGTCAAGCACTCCTACGTAGTGCGCGATCCCAAAGACATGGCGCGAATTGTTGCCGAAGCTTTCCACATTGCCAGCACTGGACGCCCAGGGCCCGTTTTGATAGATGTGCCCAAGGATGTGGCATTTGAGGAATTTGATTATGTGCCTGTGGAACCAGGTTCGGTAAGATTGCCTGGGTATCGCCCCACAGTCAAGGGAAATCCACGACAAATTAATGCTGCAATCCAGCTAATTCGTAACAGCCGCCGTCCTTTGTTGTATGTAGGTGGAGGTGCGATCGCTGCTGGTGCTTATGAAGAAGTTCAAGAATTGGCTGAGTTATTCAATATCCCCGTCACCACAACCTTAATGGGTTTGGGTGCTTTTGACGAACATCATCCCCTTTCTCTGGGAATGTTGGGGATGCACGGTACTGCTTACGCCAACTTTGCTGTTAGTGATTGTGATTTGCTAATTTGTGTCGGTGCTAGATTTGATGACCGCGTTACGGGTAAGTTGGATGAATTTGCTTCCCGCGCTAAAGTCATTCACATCGATATTGATCCGGCGGAAGTTGGTAAAAACCGGGTTCCTGAAGTTCCCATCGTTGGCGATGTCAAGAATGTGTTAATTGACTTGTTGCGGCGATGTACAGAATCGGGGATCAAAGGTATACCCAACCAAACTCAAGAATGGTTGACATTAATAAACCGCTGGAAGGAAGAATATCCTCTAGTGGTGCCGCACTATGCTGACAGCATCTCACCCCAAGAGGTGATTGTAGAAGTCGGTCGCCAAGCACCCCACGCCTATTACACCACCGATGTCGGTCAACATCAAATGTGGTCAGCGCAATTCCTCAAGTCTGGCCCTCGGCGCTGGATTTCCAGTGGTGGTTTGGGAACAATGGGTTTTGGCTTACCAGCCGCAATGGGCGCGAAAGTGGCACTCCCTGACGAAGAAGTTATCTGTATTAGCGGTGATGCCAGCTTCCAAATGTGCTTGCAGGAATTGGGTACGTTAGCACAGTATGGTATTAATGTCAAGACAGTGATTGTTAATAACGGCTGGCAAGGGATGGTACGCCAGTGGCAGCAAGCCTTCCACGGTGAGCGTTACTCTTGCTCGAATATGGAAGTAGGGATGCCAGATATTGAGTTATTGGCAAAAGCCTATGGGATCAAGGGCATAATCGTTAACAGCCAGGATGAATTAAAAGATGCGATCGCTCAAATGTTGGCGCACGATGGTCCGGTAATTCTCGATGTCCATGTTACCAAAGACGAAAACTGCTACCCGATGGTAGCCCCTGGCAAGAGTAATGCTCAGATGATAGGCTTACCTAAGCAGCCGCCGAAAGCCAACGAGGAACCTGTTTATTGCAGTAACTGCGGTGCGAAAAATCCTCCTAATAACAACTTCTGCCCAGAGTGCGGTACAAAGTTGTAATGGCAACGCTGTTAACTGTTTAATATCAGTAAAATCTCACGCAAAGACGCAAAGACGCAAAGTTTTCTCTGCGTCTTTGCGCGCCAGTCGCGTGGCTGTCGGGAACTGGTGAACCCGAAGGGCGCTGGCTTGCCTTTGCGTGAGATTTTCATATGTAAATTAACCGCACCCAGATTTTAATTGGCAATTGGCACTTTTTGAAATGGGGCTGTATCTGGCACAAAGATGTCTATGGTGTTGACAGTTTCGGGAATCCTTAACCAAACATAGGCATCAGCTGAGGCGTTGGTACGCAAAGAATATAAAGATACGCTTCCGGTTGAACGTTGGTAGCTAACTGGTTTGTAAGTTTCGTTAGTGTTAGGATTGCGCGCTGTTGTGCTGTCAATCCCTATGTATTGAGCCGGACTAATGCCGTCCGCAGCTAAACGACGGATACGCATCTGTACATTCACTACATCGCGCTTGCTGGTTTCTGGATCTTTAATTCGATTGACGGAAAGTAATTCTACTTCCGCTTTATTACTAAAGGCAGGTTGTATAAATTGACCTGGTTGGGTTGTTTGTGAGGTTGTGGTGCTTGCTTGTGTTGTTGTTTGTGGTGATGGTGATGCTGTTGTTTGTGAGGGAGGAGGGGTTTGAGTCGGTGGCGTAAATGGGGGAATTGGGTTAGGAGCGATCGCTGTTTTATTATCTGTTTTAACAGCATTGAGTTCCTGCCGCATTGAGAAAGCTTCGTAAGCAGCATAACCACCGCATACTAAAGCCAAAGTAGACAACAAGACAGCTACACTAGACAGAAATATACTCACGGCGTTACCTCGATTACGAGTTTTTGCGTGTACAGTTTTGTTAGAATTTGGATTTTGTCTGCCCATGAGTGCGTTTTGTTAATTGCTTGCATGTTGCGTACTTTAAGGATGTTTTAGGATTCTAAACAAGAGATAATACCGAGAAATTTCTGTTTTAGAGACACAAATGAATGCTACATTAATTAATTTTATTATTAACATTAGAAGTTTCAGTATTGTAAATTCAGTAGAATCTTCTATTAATTTTGTGTATACTTTTTTCACTGTACTTTGTGATTGAATCAAAGTTATTTTTGCAACCACAACCGTACCCAAATTATTTTTCAATAATCAAAATTACATAATTTCGGATGTCTAAAAGAATTTCTCTTGGTTTGCTACTGCTATTTTTCGGTTTTGAAATAGGTATTAATCAGCAAGTAGTAAAGGCACAAACACCAACACAAGTTGCACCGACAATTACCACAAAAACAATTTGTTCAGCCGAACTAGGAACAGCGATTGATGCTGTAATCAACCGTCCTCTTTTCAGTCGGGTACGTTGGGGAGTTTTGATTCAAAATTTGGGTTCTAACCAAAGCCTTTACAGTCGGGATGCCCAGAATTACTTTACTCCCGCTTCTAATACTAAGTTGTTAACTACAGCAGCAGCATTACAACAGCTAGGTGCAAATTATCGTTTTCGCACTTCTGTGTATAGCAATGGTGATGGTGTGTTGCGTGTGGTGGGTAGAGGAGATCCTAGCTTAAGCGATGTTCAATTAACAGCATTAGCAAAACAGTTGAAACAGAAGGGTATTAGCGAAATCAGGGAATTGATTGTTGAGGATAGTTATCGCGGAGATATTGTTAATTCTAGCTGGCAATGGGAAGATTTACTCTCAGGTGATGGTACACCCATAAGTAGTTTGAATGTGAATCAGAATACTTTTAGTTTTATGATTTCACCGCAAACTTTGGGTAAACCTCTAAAACTTATCTGGTTGGATAGTGACGAGGAAAAACAGTGGCAAGTAATTAATCAGTCAGTCACAATCAAAAAAAATCAACCAGGTTCTATTAGGGTTACTCGTGATTTAAAAGGAGCAATATTGCGAATTGAAGGCGAGTTAAATGAAGGTTCTCAATCACAATTTGTAAAATTACCTGTGCTTGCACCTGCGGAATATTTTTTGCAGCGTTTTCGTAGAGCTTTGACAGCAGAGAAAATTACTGTTAAAAAAGCAGTAGTTTCAAATAGTCGTGGCACTAATAAAAATGAAGTAGAATTGGCTGCTGTGCAGTCTCCTCCACTATCGGAATTGTTAATGGAGACAAATCAGATTAGTAATAATCTTTTTGCAGAAGCGTTGTTAAGGGGATTAGCTATTAAAAAAACAGTGGGAAAAAATCAGGGTACGGCTGATGTGGGGATGGAAGTTTTGAAGAGTACTTTAACTCAGATGGAAGTTGATCCGACAAGTTACGTTTTAGCAGATGGTTCTGGGTTATCTCGCAAAAATTTAATTAGTCCAGAAGCTTTGGTGCAAACTTTGCAAGCAATGGCAAAATCACCGCAAGCGGACGCTTTCCGTACTTCTCTACCTGTGGCTGGTTTTAGTGGTACTTTGAAAAATCGTTTTCAGAATACACCAGCAATGGGAATTGTACAGGCAAAAACTGGGACTATGGGTGGTATTGTTTCTCTTTCAGGATATGTGAATGCGCCTAAGTATAGTCCGGTTGTTTTTAGTATTATGGTGAATCAAACTGAACAACCTGCTAGAATTGTGCGGCAAGGAATTGATGAAATTGTTGTGATGTTAGCTCAATTGCAAAAGTGTTAATGGTTCATGGTTCATGGTTCATGGTTAATAGTTCATGGTTCATGGTTTTCTTCTATTAACTATTAACCATTAACTATTAACCATTAACTATTAACTAATTACGTTTCTGCTTGATTATTTCTTGGAGCGATCGCAAGTCGTATTTCCAAACTTTTCCTGTGTTAAAAAGTTGATATCCAACGAATAATAAAGCTGACGATACCAAAATTATCAAAAGATTAGTTGATAGGAATGCATTACTAGTAAACGCCATTACTGCAATTCCCAGCCCAATCAAAATCCATGCGATAATATTGTTTATACGCGGCATCATTAGGGCTACAAATCCTGCAATCAATAGCAGGATCCCAGGGATACGCACCAAAATACCAACTTGGGTGTTAGCAGTTAAAAAGAAAATTCCTACACCCATTAGCACCAAACCTACAAGCTTGCTGGTGCGATCCACTTTAATTGGTTTGTTGTTCTCTGCACTTTGAGGCTGAAACACTGTTGGATTAGAGATAGAGATAATATTTGCTTGATTTTGTTGTTTAGATTGAAATACAAAAGTTACTTTTTCTCCCTGACCTAAGTCAATTTTATCTCCTAAATTCAGAGGATAGCGAGTTTTTGGCTCTAGCCTAATATTATTAAGATATGTCCCGTTAGAACTGCCTGCATCTTGAAGATAGTAAATATTTCCTTCTACCTGTATTTCTGCGTGAATACGAGAAACAATATCAGCATCTGGCAAAGTGGAAACATCTATATCTGGATTAATTGTCTCATTCGGCTTACCAATACGAATTACAGGAAAATTCGGTACTAGCTCAAAAGATGTGTTAGTTTGAACATGAAAAAGTTCTAAACTCAACCCTGTTGTCTGTAATCTGCCTAAATTTTGCATGACTTGTTTTCAGGGAGAATTTGTTAATTTTTATAAATTTTTTAATTTAAGTGATTAAACTATAAAACTGATTTTATCTTAAAATTTGCAGGTAAGTTGTGGAGATAAGCTAAGCAGTTGCTTTCATTACCTTCACAGATTCAGTTGTGGATAGTGTCTGTATATTCTCCTGACGCAAGGGAATTTCAATCCAAAATTCGGTTCCTTTCCCTAGTTGTGACTCAAGGCGCAGTATTCCTGCGTGTTTCTCGACAATAATCTGGTAGCTAATCGCCAAGCCTAAGCCTGTGCCTTTTCCTACAGGTTTTGTAGTGAAAAATGGGTCAAATAGCTTCTTTTTGACTTCTTCCGTCATCCCTGGTCCGTTGTCGGCAATTCTTATCACCACTCGGTTATTACTAGCTAGTTCGGTGTAAATGCGAATTTGTCCTTTGTCATTTGGAGGCAGTGCGTTGCGCGGGTCTCCCGCGTTGTAGCAACTGCCGTTCATTTGTCCTTTGCTGTGTACCAATGACAAATGACTATTGACAAATGACTCTTCTAGAGCATCAATAGCATTATTAATAATATTCATAAATACCTGATTTAACTGCCCTGCATAACACTCTACCTGTGGCAGGTCGCCATACTCTTTGATGATTTCAATATTTGGATGGTTTGGCTTGGCTTTGAGTCGATTTTGCAAAATTAGCAAGGTACTATTAATACCTTCGTGAATATCGACCTTTTTCATTTCGGCTTGATCTAAACGGGAGAAGTTGCGTAAAGATAAGACGATATCACGAATCCGCTCAGTTCCTATTTTCATGGAACTGAGAATTTTGGGGAAGTCTTCCAGCACAAATTCTAAATCCATATCAACAACTTTTTTCTGAATTCTTAGTCCTGGATTGGGAAATTCTTGTTGATAAAGATGTATTAGTTCTAGCAGGTCTTGCGTATATTCTTTGAGGTGAGTAACGTTACCGTAGATGAAGCTAACAGGATTATTAATTTCATGCGCTACACCTGCGACAAGCTGACCCAAACTTGACATTTTCTCAGTTTGAATCAATTGCGCTTGGGTGCTTTGGAGTTCTTTTAATGCTTGTTGGAGTTCTGCTTCTGCTTGCTTACGTTCAGAAATTTCCACTTCCAAACGTTGGTTCATTTTGGTTAATTCAGTATTTTTCAGCAGTGTTTCACGGGATTGGGCTAGTTTCACTGCCATATGATTAAATTTGTCCGCAAGGTCTTCTACTTCATCGCCTGTGCGAATATTTAGACGGTAATCTAAATTTCCGGCTGCAATTTCTGTGGTTCCTAACTGTAACTTCTGCAAAGATTGAATTACTGGACGCCACATCAATACAAATTTACCAATTAACAGAATAATAATCAGCTTCACAACAGCAAAGGACAGAATTCTTTGCATTTGATATAGGCTTTCCAATTCTTGCTCAGCCAGGAGGTTCTGCTGATAAGCGCGTTCAATCAACTCATGTAGAAAAAATTCAATATCTCTGTTGAAAGAATTAATTGCTCTGAAAGACTGCTGATACTCCGCTAGAGGGGTTTCACTAGATTTGCGCTGAGTTAACTGAGTTGCCATATGGGTAAGAAATTGGTGACGACGACGAATCACTGAAATTTCTGTAGCCTCTGGCATTAAGCCTTCTAATTTATTAAGGGACTCGAGAAAATGAGTTTGAGATTTGCTAATTTCTGTGTTCTCACTCTTAAGCAAGACAACATCTTTGAGCGCACTAATTTCATCTTTCAAGGCATTTTCTGCTTCTAATGCGGCTTGAACTGTCTGGGTAGTTTGATTGCTTTTTTTACGGATAGTCTGCTTCATTTGTTGGACAATTACTGTATTTGCAATGAGGATAGTTGTTATCAATCCGACAAATACACTAGAAGCAGTGAGAAATTTTGTGGAAATTTTCATCTTAAAAACCCTCAGAATACGCTGCTCATGCTTTAGATGAACAAAGCAGTTTATTTTGCTGCGGTAACACTTAAGTCGAGTTCTTTTTGTAGTTGTTTAATTGAAGCGTAATCTGAGGGACTAACAATGGTGTATCCGGCTGACTCGGTTCCCGAAAGATCCTCAATGTTATCTGGGGCAGTCAGAAATGCTCGCTTGATTTGTTGAATTAACTCAGGGGGTAGTTTCTTGGATACTACTATGGGGGAATGAGTTATGGGAGTAGATTCCCACAAAACTCTATAGTTTTCAGGTCTAATCTTGCCGCTTTTTTGCTGCTTTAAGTAGGAAGAAATATTAGTTCCTGCGGCATCTACAATGCCATCTTTTAATGTTGCGATCGTCTTGCTATGATTACCAGGATACAGGACTTGAGCAAAATCCCGTTCAGGATTAATATCTAGTTTTTTGAGAGCAGCTAGTGGCATTAAATACCCAGAGGTGGATGATTTGCTCGTAAAAGCAACACGCTTGCCTTTGAGGTCTTTTAGAGACTTAATGGGACTATCCGCCCTGACGAGAATACATGACCGATACCAGGGTTGCCCTGTATGCTTGTCGATAACAGCAACCAAAGGTTCAATTTTAGCTCCCCGGTTTACTGCCTCAACATAGACTAAAGGTCCTAAATAACCTATATCGACCTTTTCTTCCACCATCCAATCAACGGTTTCTTCATAAGACTTGGCAATATAGAAATCAATCCGTCGCCCCAGCGTCTTTTCCAAGTATTCATCTAAGGGCTTTATCATCCTTTCTTGCTCTGGTCGAGTTTGCGAAGGCAATACCCCTATTTTTAAGGTAGGTAAGTTGTCTTCTTCATTGGTTTTGCTTCCATCTACAACAGTTCTAGAAGAATTGTTAGATATTTTTGCAGTACAGCCTGCGCTAAGCAGCGTCATCACGACAGCAAAAACAAGAATTGTGCCTTTACTTAATAAGCCAAAGCTTTTTTCCATAGAATTAAATTTATGGATATTTGGAAAATATGAGAAAGGTAGCTTGCTCCCTATTAATCTAGTCCTTGACCATATATATTATTGCCTTTAAAAACTACAATTTTCACAAATTAAAGATAACCAGTATACATTTAAGAAAAGATTTACTTTTAAATAACCTTTCTTTAACCTTAAACCCAGATAAATCAATGATTTTATATTTAAAGTTTTTAGAAAGGGACGAGTCTAATATTGATAAAAACTTCATTATAAAGCAAGCCAAATTTTGCTTGTTATCTCATGTATTAGGTAAAACAAAATTATATGGGCTACTGCATTTTATTCTTTTATTCAGTTGTTGATTTGAAGAGGATGTTTGAGAACTATTGTTTCACATATCTTGCACTACCCAAAAACCCGCCCTGATACCATTTCACGTTAATTGCGATACATATAAATCTTGTAGAGACGCGACGGCAGTCGCTACAACGGGGGGAACCCCCCTTCGGGTTCGCCAGTCGCCTACGGCGGGAAACCCGCCGGAGAGCGCTGGTCTCACCGCAACGCGCTGCCTCAAATTTCGCGTCTGGTCCACCATCTGTATTTGTATCAGAGTTTTTGTGAAATGGTATGAAATCAATTTCGGGCTAATAGCTTAAACCCATTAAAATGGGTTCAAATTCTTAACCAATCGGTTTTTAACCAATCATAGAGACGTGCCATGGCACGTCTGGTCACAGCCCGAAATTTATTTCCTGGCTAAATTTTAGGCTTGTTGAAAATCCCTAAGCAATGCTTCCCCGCTTCCTGGCCTCTTTGTAAGAAGTTCTTACGTTTTTCAAACCAGCTTTTATCATTTGTCTTTCCAAAAGAGCAAAGAAACGTGTTCTATCGGCACCACGCACTACCGCTTGATTATGCGCCTCAGCGATCGCCACCGGATATCCATACCCTTTTTGCACTTGTGCCAGCATTAACCCTAGTGATTCATTGAACAAAGCTGTATTTTCAGCTACCCACTTAGGTACTTCTATCCTGGCAATTTCCGCACCTACATGGACGTAACAAAAGTAAATCGGCTGGTCTTCGTATAGGTCGAGAATGCGGACGTTACTACGCCACAAAGCGCCACGTTGTCCCGGCTTAAGTTGGGTTGTCAATAGGCTAGTATCCCGCAGTGGTTCAAATATCTTGCAAGGTACTTTTTCTAATTGATTTGAACAAAAACTCATACAATCTGGCACTGGATGCGGACAAGCCAAAAGACGTAAAAAATTTAGTGCTTCCATGCTACGAGAAGCACTCAGATAACCCATGAGGGGAATTTGAGCATTCCGCATTTGCCGCCAAGCTTCCAGAATGGGGGGTAAAATGCGATCGCGTGCATCCAAAGGCAATTGTTCTAAAAACCAGTGAATTAGCGAACCGTCCACCATTGCCAAAGTCGGTATTCGGGGTGGGGAGTAGGGAGTAGGGAGTGGGGAATGGGCATTGGGAATAACCATTTCCCCTTGTTCTCCACTCCCCCCCTCCTCTTGTTCTTTCACAACATTACACGCCAGTTCCGCTAACACTACTGCTTCACTTGCGGTACGGCGGTAACTCATCCATTCTTCTGTTTTAATTCCCCACTGGCGAGAAACGTATAAATCCTCTGGACGATAAAATATCTCCGGTAAACTATCTAATATAGGGTGTTTATTTTGACTATAGTATAAAACTATTCTACTGATGTTGATCAGATAACAGTAAGCAATTTCATGGTGATTGGGAGAAATTTGGGAACCATCGGTAGCGATAACGGTATGTACTTTAGGCGGAACAGGGATATCAATGCAAGTGTTGAGTGGTTCGAGGGGGGTAGCATTGATAAACAAAATGCGATCGCCCCATTTTTCTTGTTTCTCTACAATTTCTTCATGGCGATCGTAAGCGTTACGCAGATGTTCTTGAGCTAATTCTAAGCGTTGGCGACTAGCAGCAGCTTCTTGTGTCAGATGCTGACTCAAACCCTGCATTTGTCGGCTAAGTTTGGTAAGGTCAAGCATAGTTGTAAGTTAGGAGTTAGGGGTTAGGAGTTAGGAGTTAGGGGTTAGGAGTTAGGGGTTAGGGGTTAGGGGTTAGGAGTTAGGGGTTAGGGGTTAGGAGTTAGGGGTTAGGAGTTAGGAGTTAGGGGTTAGGGGTTAGGAGTTATAAATAATTTTAGATTGGGATCAGCGATAGTGAAGCTTAACAAATGCGCTTCTATGTCCTCAATTATAAAGTTAGGAGTTAATTAAATAATTCATAACTCCTAACTCCTCACTCCTAACTCCTAACTCTTATTCCCATTCAGAAAAATCTTTTGCAAACTGAGACAGTGATAATAACTGAATTCGTGGGTCATTTTCGGCAGTTACTTTTTCTAATGGGGTATTATAACCCCAGTTTGCAAGAAAAAGATTTACGTTTTCTAGGTCTGGTTGCTTTTGGACTAACTGCAATGTTTTTAGTCTATCTTCTACAAACCACACATTATCCGCTTTTTCTCCTGTCGTCTGCTTTAATTCTCGCAAAATTTCATATTTAGGACGCTTCACTTCTTTACCAAAAATCACTTCTGGCGGTAAACTAACTCCTTGTTGTTGTAAAAGTTGTTGGACAAAGCGCCCTTCTTTTGTAGTAATAATATATAATTTAACTGAACTAGAAAGGGTGGCTTGAATTTTTTCTACTACACCTGGATAAAAGTGATGCAGGCTCAACCATCCATCTAAATCTGTCGCTATCCATTCATCTCGCAGTTTATCTAGTTTTGCACCAATTACTTTTGCATTCAAATTATCTCTAAGCAAAATTTGCTGATTAATTTTTTCCCATTCTTGAAGAATTTTTGCTTCTGAAATTCCCTCTACTAAAGCTTTGATTAAAACAGGCATTTCCCAACCTGTTTCAATTACAGGTCGCAACGTATAAAATTGAGAAGCTAAATCATCTGGTGGTGTATCTTCAGCAGGCAACCAAACTTGGCAGTAAGTACGCCATGCAACTTCAAAATATTCAATCAGTCCGTCGCAAATTACACCATCAAAATCCAGCGCTAGAAGTGTGGGAATATTTGCCATAATCTTTTTGAAATTAAAACTGCTTTTGTCAGCTTATCCGAGTTAATAATTATTTGTTGTATGGAAAAGTTAATAATTAGAAGTATGATGTCTAAATCTAAGTCTCGTAAATTCCCTGCGGTAAGTGCCATTCGCACCGCCTTCATCGTCTTCTTAGCAACCAGTATAGGGGTGTACGTGCCGCCGATGTTGTCACCCTCTTCCGCGTCCCCCATTCCCGATAGAACTGTTATCGCTGGAACCGATGGGGCGATGATGCCGCATGGATCGCACGACTTGCACATGCGGATGACGCCGACACGTCCCGCTACGCGTTCCGACATCGAACGCGCTAACCAAATAGCCACGCAGGTTCGCCGTGCGATCGCGCCT
Organism: Nostocaceae cyanobacterium; assembly: GCA_051861145.1. GTDB lineage: Bacteria > Cyanobacteriota > Cyanobacteriia > Cyanobacteriales > Nostocaceae > JBHYDF01. The sequence continues at coordinate 25,237 of JBHYDF010000020.1, read as the reverse complement.
TACCGTGATGTGCGTGCTGCGCAGAAGGACGGGTATCTTGAGTTTCCACCCGACGCTAAAGACCTTGATGTTATACACTATACAAAGCCCTGGCTCTCTGTCCTGGAGAGCAGGGGAATCGATCCCGAACATCCTAGCACCCTTGTCTATAAGCGACAGCCTGATGGCTCACTCCGCCTAATTGGGGCGATGTTCCAAGCGCCAGCGGAGGCGACTTTGGAGGAACTTGACAAGCGCATACCACTATCGATCGCCCGCTGGCATCTTCATGTGAATATCTGTGTACCTGAGCCACTCTGGGATCGTGAGCAATGGGCGCGTAAGCAGGGAGGAAAGCCCGTCTTCGGGCCTGATAGCCCCATCGCCACAGAGGCGGCGTGTAAGGATGTGGGCGGGAAGTTCCTACCAACCGCGTTTGGTTGGATGGTTCATGTAAATGTGTTCGCTGACGATCCCGCAGCCGTGTGGGACGATACACGGGCTTTTGGGCATGGTGCATTTCCTGGGATGATGCAGGGTATGCCTCATAACCCCAGCACCCACCCACCGGGGGAGCATCACCATAGACAGCACAGACATCACGATACCGGAGGAGAATAGTAAAAAATTATACCAATTTGAAAAATGATTGCTTGTGATTGAATTGGAGAAATGCCTATTCACATGGCTTTCGCAATCCAAAATCTAAAATCTAAAATCCAAAATGGTATTAGTTTGATTTTTTCAATGTTTGTTGCCCTTGGCGATAAGTAAAAACACCATGTTTAGGACTAAATAGCAACGCTAATACAAATAATCCCGATACGACTAAAACAATTGCCGGACCAGAGGGTAAATTATAAAAGTAGCTAATGTACATACCGCTAATACTAGAAATTACCCCAATCACTGCACCTAAAATCATGACTTGATGCAGGCGTGTAACCAATAAATAGGCGGTTGCTCCTGGTGTAATTAAAAGTGATAGAACTAGAATCACACCAACTGCTTTCATACTGGCAACAATTGTTAAAGCAATTAACAGCATGAGTCCAAAGTTTAGCCGGTTGACTGGTAAACCTGCTGCTTGTGCGCCTAACGGGTCAAAAGTATAAAATAGCAGTTCTTTGTATAGCAAAAATACTACTATTAATACTATCGCTGCTATGATAGCCGTGTCCCGTACATCTTGTGCAGTAACACCAAGAATGTTACCGAAAAGAAAGTGATTGAGGTCAATTTTATTGTCTTTTTGAATAGCGGTAATTAAAGTTATACCAAGGGCAAAGAATGCAGAAAAAACTATACCCATTGCGGCGTCTTCTTTGATGGGCGATCGCGTCCTAATCCAAGCAATGCACATCGTACTCACGACACCCGCAATAAACGCCCCGAAAAAGATGTTACCTCCAAACAGAAAAGCGATCGCCAATCCCGGCAAAACCGAGTGACTGATAGCATCACCCAGTAAAGCTAACCGCTGCACCATCAAGTAGCTACCGACAACCGCACACAATAAACCTACTAAAATGGCGATGAAGAGCGATCGCTGCATAAACCCATATCCTAAAGGCTCAATTAAAGCTTGCAGCATAAAATTTTATGGATGAACCACGAAAAGAAGAGGGGACAAGGGGAGACGGGGAAGGGGATAAGATAGATTCTTAACTCTTAACTCCTAACTCCTAACTCCTAACTCCCCCTAAGCGACCTCTTTCCAAAACATTACCTTACCACCGTAGGCAAGAGACAAGTTTTCTTCTGTTAATACCTGCTGTCGGGAACCTGTAGCAATTAATTCGCGATTTAATAATATCAATTCATCAAAATGAGAAATAGATTCGCCTAAGTCATGGTTGACAACTAAAACTATTTTCCCAGATGCAGCAAGTTCACTGAAGACTTCAAAAATCACTGACTGGGTTTTCTGATCTATACCCACCAACGGTTCATCAAAGCAAAAAATTTCAGCTTCCTGCGCTAAAGCACGCGCTAAAAATACCCGCTGCTGCTGTCCTCCAGAAAGCTGTCCGATGGGACGGTTACGGTATTCACTCATGCCTACTCTTTCTATCGCAGCTTTTGCTACCTGGCGACTCACCGTGGAAAAACTCCGTAACCAACCTGTTTTCTTGACTCGCCCCATCATCACTACATCCCAGACGGTAGCGGGATAAGTCCAGTCAATTTGGCTACGCTGCGGTACGTAGGCAACCTTCTCTAGTTGCTGAATTAAAGGTTTTCCTCTATATAGCACCGTTCCCATACTGGGAACTAATCCTAACATTCCTTTCATCAACGTACTTTTACCAGCACCATTGGGACCAAAAATACCTGTCAATTGTCCTGGCTTGACAATACAATTTATGTCTCTGAGGGCTTCTGTTTCACGATAATGCACGCTTAAATGGGCAATGTAAATTGCTTGGGCTGCATCGGTATCAATAGCTTTTATCGCTGGAGAAGGCATTTTGTCTGCCTTTTTCGGGAATAGAGTTAATTGTGGCTGCAAAAAGTCAGTTTTCATAAGAGTGCTTTTATAGTCCTTTGCTTCAGATTACTATAAAAATGAAAAGAATATGAAAACATCTATAATTAGAAATAATATTTGTAATAAATGAAACTAATACCCCAGACGGAAGCTAGCAATCCCCAGGTTAGGGCAAAACTGAAAAGCATGAAGAACAAGCTTTTTTTGGCAGTCTTTCCCAGGTTTTTGCTGGGAATGCTTTTACTATTTAGCTTTGGCTGTACATCACCGGACTCTTCTAATGCAACAGGTGATGGTAAACCGCAAGTTGTAGCGACTAGCACTATAATTGCTGATTTGACAGAGGAAGTTGGAGGAGACGAAATTCAGTTAACAGGTATTCTCCAGCCAGGTACAGATCCGCATGTTTACGAACCAACACCCAAGGATTCTCAGGTTTTGGAAGAAGCAGACTTAATTTTATACAACGGTTACAATTTAGAACCGGGACTAATTAAGTTAATGAATGCGGCGGGAGGAAAGGCGCGGAAGTTGGCGGTAGGGGAAGTTGTACCGCCTTTACAGTTGGATGAAGGTAGTAAAGGGAAAGTACCAGATCCCCATGTTTGGGGTGATGTGAAAAATGCGATCGCCATGGTAAACGCCATTCGAGATGCATTAATAGAGTTATCACCCGAAGACAAGCAGGAATTTACTGAAAATGCGCAGCAACTGACTACAGAATTAAAACAGTTAGATAGTTGGATTACTCAACAAATTCAAACTATTCCTAGCGATCGCCGCAGACTTGTGACCACCCACGATGCATTTCAATATTACGGACAGGCTTATAATATACCAATTGCCGGGACATTAATTGGTATAAGTACTGAAGAGCAACCCAGTGCCCAAACAGTAAAACAACTCGTAGATTCAATTAAAAAGATAGGCGTTCCGGCGATATTTGCGGAGACGACAATTAACCCGGCTTTGATTAAAACAGTAGCGCAAGAAGCAGGGGTAAAATTAGCGCCACGTCAACTATATTCTGACTCTATTGGTGCATCTGGGAGTGAGGGAGATTCCTACATCAAAATGATGAGCGCAAATACTCAGACAATTGTTGAGGCTTTGGGAGGGCAATATACACCATTTCCTGGCAAAAAATAGTTAAGTCTTTATTACTGATTTTCGTTTTTTCTCATTTATTTGACCCTCTGAAGCATATATATCAGATTGATCCCATATGATTTATTTGTTTTTTCTAACTGATCCCTGGCCTATATATTAGTTTTTATTACCAATCAAAGTGCAATATGCACCCCAAGATAGATGTAGTATTGAAATAGCAAACATAGAGTAATAAAATTGCTGCACTACACTTGGGCTAATGAGAATTTGGAGGAGGCGCTTAAAGGGTCGAGGTTGACCGAAATTGCTTTTTTGCGGCAAGTTTGGTTAATAAAAGCTTCAGAATAGGGAGGAATCAAAACTCTGGTCTAAAGTCTCTAAACCCTTATCCAACGACTAATTTACCTGCTGAACCTAAACAACTTATGAAAATCGCTCAAGTAGCCCCTTTGTGGGAACGAGTTCCGCCTCCTACTTATGGAGGAATTGAACTGGTGGTAAGTCACTTGACCGATGAACTAGTTCGTCGAGGTCATGATGTCACCTTGTTTGCGACTGGCGATTCGCAAACATTGGCTAGGTTAGAAGCGGTTCATCCTCGTGCAATACGCTTAGATGCAGACATTAAAGAGCATTTCATGTACGGGATACTTGAACCTACCTTGGTTTACCGACGAGCAGCGGAATTTGACATAATTCATTCCCATTTAGGAGCCTGGGTATTACCTTTGGCGAATATAGCGCCAACACCCACAGTGCATACTCTACATTCCAGTTTTACGAGAGAAGGCACTGAGGTATATTCCCTGTACAAAACGCAACCATATGTCAGCATTAGCGATGCTCAGCGTCAAATAGACGTGAATTATGTTGGCACCGTTTACAACGGTATAGACATCCAAGAATACGATTTTGTACCCCAACCCCAAGAACCTCCCTATCTGGCATTTTTAGGACGTTTATCGCCAGAGAAAGGGCCACACCATGCAATAGCTATTGCCAAGCAAACGGGTTGGCGCTTGAAGATGGCAGGAAAGGTTGATGTCGTAGACAAGAAATTTTTTGAACAAGAAATTGCGCCTCAAATTGATGGTCAGCAAATTCAATATCTAGGCGAAATCAATCACGCAGAAAAGGCTGAACTTCTGGGCAATGCAGCAGTAACACTGTTCCCGATTTCCTGGCAAGAACCTTTTGGCTTGGTAATGATTGAATCAATGGCGACTGGGACGCCAGTAATTGGGATGAATTTAGGTTCTGTACCAGAAGTGATTGCCCATGGTAAAACGGGTTTTATCTGCCAAAGTTTTGAAGAAATGGCGACGATGATTCCAAAAGCTTTGGAACTCAGTCGCCAAACCTGTCGAGAATATGTAGAAAGCAGGTTTACTTTTTCCCAAATGGTTGATGGTTATGAGGCTGTATATCAAAAAATCATCAAAGAACATTCTGAGATGAATAGCCTCATTCATACCCAAAAAACCTCGTTGCAATCACTAGCATTTTTGTAGCTGTTATTCACAGCTGCTTGTACAAAGGAGATAAATTAATGAGTGCAAGAACCAACTGTTGCCCTTATTGTGATGGTTCCTTGCTGCGTCATGTACGCTCTAGAGGAGTCTATTGGTTTTGTAAATCGTGTTGGCAAGAAGTACCCTTGTTATCATCACCAATCAGTCGCAGGAAGTGAATAGCAAACAAGCAAAATACCTGTTTTAGTTCGATTGTTCCCTAAAAATTTTTGTTTTTCTCTGTGGCTAATTAGACAAACTTCCTCACGGAAGCCTACACGCCTTCAAAACCATACACAAAAGTATGGCTCCTTCAATCCACAAACGGATTGAGTTCCAGTGTTCCCGATTAGTCTTGGCGTAGTGACAGCAAAGTGCAGCAATTTAAGGGTGTCATCTACGTCTTACGCTCTGAGATACTCTGATGTTTTAAACACCTCCAGACAATTTAGTGCAGCATCTACTTTTAAGCTGAAACAAGGTAGAATAGCTGGTCAAAATTACCGGGTATGCAAATCAAATTTCACCCAGCACACCCAGTGGTTTTGGTTCCAGCTTTTCTATCCTTTTACTTTGGAGCTAGACGACAAAGTACAACAAACTATACCCGTCATGTATGTAGATGGAAATACAGGAGAATATGTTTCCGAAAAAAATGAGATATTTAAAAGTTTTTTTGTTTGTTTCTGCAACGTAGATAAGCCCTGAAATAAATTTCGGGCTGAAAGCTTAAACCCGTTAAAACGGGTTCAAAAGCCTAGCCAGTAGGTGGGGCTATGCCGCACAACCGTGATAATGGTGGGCAATGCCCACCCTACATAATTAGATAACGTCACTTTTTTTAACAAGAGCCTGCGATAATTTCCCTTGTGAGAAGCGAATGAAGTGCGATCGCTCCTCATCGTAAATTTTTTGTGACTCCGATTAGTCCATAATTACTATGGATGACTCAAACTCTGCTAAACTATACCAACATTAATTGAGCAAATCGCCAGCTAGCGCCTAGTTTGAGAATCGGATGGATAGCAAACAAAGACCTATAGGTGTTGACTTATTTGCGGGTGCTGGTGGCATGTCTCTTGGCTTTGAACAAGCTGGGTTTGATGTGCTTGCTGCCGTTGAGTTAGATCCGATCCATTGTGCTACCCATGAATTCAATTTCCCTTTTTGCTATATATTGTGCAAAAGTGCCGAGGATACAACAGGCGAAGAAATCAGAAATTGTTCTGCCATTGGCAACCAAGAAATAGACGTTGTATTTGGTGGTTCCCCTTGCCAAGGATTTTCAATGATTGGCAAACGCGCCTTTGATGACCCTCGTAATGTGCTTGTTTTTCACTACTTACAGCTAGTTATACAGTTACAACCTAAATACTTTGTATTTGAAAATGTACCAGGACTAACCATTGGTCAACATAGAAATTTTCTCTTAGAAATTATAGAAGAGTTTAGAAATTCTGGTTATGAAGTAGAAGCAAATTATCAAGTCCTCAACGCTGCCAATTACGGAGTACCTCAAGATAGAGCCAGATTATTTCTCTTAGGATGCCGCCGGGGTTTGCCCTTACCCGAATATCCCCAACCACAAACCAAACCAGTCAAATCTAAGAAATCTAAATATATAATAATCAATACTAATTTGCCAGACACTCCTACAGTTTGGGATGCTATTTGTGACTTACCGGAAGTAGATATATATCCAGAATTGCTTGATAAAGATTGGGTAATAGCAGAATATGGAAAGCCTAGCAATTATAGCAAAAAATTGCGCTGTTTAGATTTCAGTGACAATGATTACTCCTATGAACGCTTATTTGATTACAGAATTTTAACCTCAAGCATTCGTACTCAACATAATCCAGAATCAAAACTTAGATTCCAACAAACTACACCTGGAAAAACTGAGCCTATTAGCCGTTTTCATAAACTTGACAAAAATGGTATTTGTAATACCTTGAGAGCCGGAACAGCTAGTAACCGGGGTGCTTTCACCTCTCCTCGACCAATTCATCCTGTTAGTCCGCGATGTATAACTGTTCGGGAAGCAGCGCGGTTACACTCTTACCCAGACTGGTTTAGGTTTCATACAACTAAGTGGCACGGTTTCCGACAAATAGGAAACTCAGTCCCTCCCTTACTTGCTAAAGCTGTTGCAACAGAAATTATCCGTGCTTTGGGTGTGGTTCCTGTTAAACCACAGCAGAAAATGCATTTGGGAAACGAAAGTTTATTAAAATTAAATATGTCTCAAGCGGTTCAATATTATGGTGTCTCTGTACGTGCTATTGAAACAAGAAAAAGACAAACCAAGGTTGATAAGCCCGGAAATAAATTTCGGGCTGAAAGCTAAAGTCGGTTTTTAACCGACTGGCTAAAAATTTCAACCCATTTTAACTGATATATTGCACCCTTCGGGTTCGCCAGTCGCCTGCGGAGGGAAACCCTCCTATGTCCCAAGGGGACACGCTACGCGAACAGCGCTGGACTCACCATTCTCAATAAAGGCTTAAATAGAGCAATGAAATAAATTTCGGGCTAAAAGCGCGCATTCGGTTAAAAACCGACTGAGTAAGATTTTTAACCCATTTTTAATGGGTTTGTAGAGACGCGAAATTTGAGCCAGCGCGTTGCGGGGGTTTCCCCCGTTGTAGCGACTGGCGTCGCGTCTCTACAGCCGGAAATTTATTTCACGGCTTATAGCACCAGCTGTAAATCGGTAGAACTAATGATATTAACCACTAGTTAAAAAAGCGCTTCTTTTGGAAGCGCTAGTATCAGTTGTATTTCATTAAGCACTCATAGAAACAACAACCGAAATCTGAGAAAATTTTACTAACCGTTGATTGCAGGAGCAGTCACAGCCAAGTCAAGAGGAAAATTGTGAGCGTTACGTTCGTGCATCACTTCCATTCCTAGGTTGGCACGGTTAATGATATCTGCCCAAGTGTTAATAACACGTCCTTGAGAATCAATTACGGACTGATTGAAATTAAATCCGTTGAGGTTAAACGCCATTGTGCTGATACCCAAGGCGGTGAACCAGATACCAATTACGGGTAAAGCTGCTAGGACAAAGTGGAGCGATCGCGAGTTTCTAAAGCTAACATATTGCCAGAACAACCGTCCCAAGTAACCGTGAGCAGCTACTATGTTGTAAGTCTCTTGTTCTTGGCCAAATTTGTAGCCGTAGTTAGCTGACTCGGTTTCACTAGTTTCACGCACCAAGGTAGATGTTACCAAGGAACCATGCATCGCCGAAACTAAAGCACCACCGAACACACCAATAACACCAAGTTGATGGAAAGGATGCATCAAGATATTGTGTTCGGCTTGGAACACTAACATAAAGTTGAAGGTTCCGGAAATACCCAAGGGCATACCGTCGCTAAAAGAACCTTGCCCAATGGGGTAAATAAGGAACACAGCGGTAGCAGAAGCCAAGGGAGCGCTATATGCTACGCAGATCCAAGGACGCATCCCTAAACGATAGCTGAGTTCCCACTGACGACCGAGGTAGCAGAAACAACCAATCAGGAAATGGAAAATTACCAACTGGTACGGGCCGCCGTTGTACAGCCACTCATCCAGGGAAGCAGCTTCCCAAATGGGATAAAAGTGTAAGCCGATCGCATTAGAAGAAGGGACAACAGCACCAGAAATGATGTTGTTACCGTACAACAAAGAACCAGCTACGGGTTCACGGATACCATCGATGTCCACAGGGGGAGCAGCGATAAAAGCGATGATAAAGCAGGTAGTAGCGGCGAGCAAAGTAGGAATCATCAACACGCCAAACCAACCGATATATAGGCGGTTATCTGTGTTAGTGATCCAATTGCAAAACCGCTCCCAGACATTGGCGCTTGTGCGTCTTTGTAAGGTTGTGGTCATATTTCCGAATAATTACAGTGATGAATTAGGTAATGAGTTACGGATGAGTTGTTATTCACTTTGAATCAACAACTGATAGCATCCTAAAAAACTTTCTCAATTCTTGCAGTTACTAAAAGTTATTAAAAGTTATAGAATCTAGTTAGCTATAGTTAGTAGTTCCCATAACAAGTTATAACAATTAAATAGATAGACATTAATAAACCACAGTTTGTAGTGAGCGCTTAAGCGCTCATTACAAGCCTATTTTTCTGTGTTGTGAAAAATTTTTGTGAATAATGAATATTGAAGAAGCTTTAGCCATTGTTGAAAGCCTTCTAAAAGAAACAACTTTAAATGACTTGCAAGAAGTCATATTTAGAGAGTGTTGGGAACAAAAAACCTATCCAGAGATAGCGCAAAATTTAGGATATGATGCCGACTACGTTAAACTTGTAGGCTTTCAACTTTGGAAAATGCTTTCAGATATTCTCGGCGTGAAAGTTACGAAAAATAACTTTCGTTCAGCATTAAAACGGCAAGCCAAACAGCATAATAGCATTATAAAATCACCAATCCTAAATCAAAAATCTAACCCCCCTATTTCCCCCCTTACTAAGGGGGGATTAAAGGGGGTTCAAGATTGGGGTGAAGCAATTGATGTTACTGTATTCTATGGGCGTTGCCAAGAAATAGAAATTTTAGAAAAATGGATAATCCAAGACCGCTGTAGGTTAGTAGCATTATTGGGAATTGGTGGAATTGGCAAAACTTCTTTATCTGTGAAGTTAGGGGAGAAAATTCAGGAACAATTTGAGTATGTTATTTGGCGTTCTCTCCATAATGCTCCTAGTATAGAATCACTGCTTGCTAGTTTAATTCAATTTATCTCTCAGCAAAAGGAAAGCGAATTACCAGAACCTTTCAGTGAAAAAATTTCTCGGTTGCTTAATTATCTCCAAAAGTATCGCTGTCTACTCATTCTCGATAATGCAGAGACAATCTTAACAAGTAGTGAGCTAGGAAGGACAGGTAATTATAGGTCAGGATATGAAGGATATGGTGAACTTTTACAGAGAATTGGTGAGTTTCGCCATCACAGTTGTTTAGTATTGACAAGCCGAGAAAAACCAAAAGAAATCGCCATTTTAGAAGGAGAAACATTACCTGTTCGCTCTTTACAGTTGTCTGGTTTATCAATTGCAGAAGGACAAGCTATCTTGAACTGTAAAGGAAGTTTTACTGGGTCAAATCATGACTGGCAAACCTTGATTCAATCTTATGCTGGCAACCCTTTGGCTTTGAAGATTGTCGCAACGACTATTCGTGATTTATTTGACAGTAATATCTCTCAGTTTCTTGCTCAAGGTACAGTCGTTTTTGGTGATATTCAAGATTTGCTTGACCAGCAATTTCGGCGTTTGTCAACCCTAGAGCAAGAAATTATGTATTGGTTGGCAATTAACCGTGAACCAGTTACTTTTGCAGAGTTACAAAAAGATTTATTATCACCTACTTCTAATTCTCAACTAATAGCGGCACTGGAAGCTTTAGAAAGGCGTTCTTTAATTGAAACAGGCAACGGTTTTTTTACTCTACAGCCTGTGTTGATGGAGTATATGACTAGCCGCTTAATTCAACAGGTTTGTACTGAAATTAGGGAATGGGGAGTGGGGCAATGGGCATCGGGCATTGGGCAAGGGGCATTGGGCAAGGGGCAAGGGGCAATGGTAAGAAAACCAATGCCCAATTCCCAATTCCCAATGCCCAATGCCCAATGTCCTACTCCCCTCTTCCAAACCCATGCTCTTATCAAAGCGACAGCAAAAGATTATATTAAAGAAATTCAATTTTATTTAATTCTTAATCCGATAATACAACAGTTAATTTCTATTTTTGGGAGTGCCAATTTTATTGAAGCTCAGTTGATGAAAATTGTAGCATCAGTGCGTGGTGAAAAACCAATTGATACAGGATATGTTGGTGGAAATACTATCAATTTACTTCGTCATCTCAAGGTAGATTTAAGCGGTCATGACTTTTCTGGATTGACGATTTGGCAAGCAGATTTAAAAGGAATTGATTTACACCAAACTAATTTTGCTCATTCGGATTTGGCAAAATCTACTTTTACTGCCAATTTAAGTTACATCTTTACAGTCGCAGTGAGTCCAGATGGTAGACTTCTGGCGACTGGGGACACAGACGGCAAAATTTCTCTATGGCAAATAATAGATGGACAACAATACTTGACTTGGGAGGGACACGCGGGTTGGGTGCGATCGCTTGTTTTTAGTGCTGACGGTCAAACCCTATTTAGCGCTAGCGATGACCAAACTGTTAAGCAGTGGAATTTGACAGGTAAATGTTTACAAGTATTTACGGGTCATACAGGTTTTGTTTGGTCTGTGGCTTTGCTTGAACAACCTAACTCTAATGGCTTTCATCCAATACTTGCCAGTGGTAGTATAGACCAAACTATCAAACTGTTGGATATACAGACTGGCAAGTGTTTGAAAACACTACGGGGTCATACGGATTGGGTTTTCTGTGTTGCCTGTAGTTCTGATGGTCGAACTATAGCTAGTGGAAGTATTGACCGAACAATTAAATTCTGGGATATCAATACTGGCGAATGCCTGAAAACTTTGCAGGGACACAGTATGAGTGTATATTCAGTAGCATTCAGCACTGATGGCAAAAAGCTGGTAAGTGGTAGTGCTGATGGTACTGTGAGGATTTGGGATGTGTTGACAGGGGAATGTATGTACACTCTTCAAGGTCATACAAACCATGTTTGGTGTGTTGTTTGTAGTCGTGACGGCAATACTATTGCTAGTGGTAGCAGTGACACAACTATTCGACTGTGGAATATTCACACGGTCGAATGTGTGAAAACATTACAAGGACACACTAATACTATACGTTCCCTTGCTTTTAGTCCCAATGGAAAAAGTTTGATTGCCAGTGATGATAACCAAACTATTAAACTCTGGGATATTCATACTGGAAAGTCTTTCCAAACCCTATGCGGATACGGTAGCGGGATTTGGGCTTTAGCAGTATCTCCACACAATAATCTTTTCAACTCCCATATTTTAGCTAGTGGAAGTGAAGACCAAATCATCAAACTTTGGGACATCAATACTGGTACATGTATCAGAACTATTAAGGGTCATACAAATTGGGTGCGCTTTCTAGCTTTCAGTCCAGATGGTAGAACTTTAGCAAGCAGTAGTTCTGATGAAACGGTAAGAATTTGGGATCTGCAAACTGGAGAGTGCTTACACATTTTGCGCGAACATACAGATTGGGTGCTTTCAGTTGCTTTTAGTCCTGATGGGCAAACCCTAGCTAGTGGCGCCAGTGACAAACAAGTGCGAATATGGGATGTACATACTGGGCAATGTTTGCACGTTTTTCAACATGATACCGCAGCAGTATCAACAGTTACTTTTAGTCGAGATGGCAAACTTGTAATTAGCACTGGTGCAGATTCCCTGATTCGAGCTTGGGATGCACAGACAGGAGATTATATTAGAACTTTTACAGGACACACTCAAGCCATTTGGTCAGCTGTATTCAGTCCAAATGGACAAACCTTTGCAAGTGGTAGTGAAGATAAAACAATCAAAATTTGGAATGTGGAAACCGGAGAATGTATCTCATCCCTACATGGACATTCTGGTGCTGTAATTAGTGTAGCTTTCAGTCCCGATAGTCAGCTGCTAGCAAGTGCTAGTAGCGATAAAACGGTGAGAATTTGGAATGTGGAAACAGAAAAATGTTTGAAAGTTTTTCAAGGCCACACTCGATGGATTTATGCTGTAGCATTCATTGATTCTCACCTGATTGCTAGTAGCAGTGAAGACCAAACTATCCGGTTATGGGATGTTGAAACAGGTGAATGTCTGAAAATTCTTAGAAGTCCAAGACCTTATGAAGGTATGAATATTACAGGTGTTGTTGGTCTGACGAAGGCACAACGAGCAACACTTTTAGCACTAGGAGCAATTGAACATCTTTAATAGGATTGCTATAGTTTTGAAAAAAATCTAATGCTTATAAGCGGCTATTTGAATAGCTGAGTCGGCTTTCTTCTTACGACTAAAATTCATAAGCTTCCAGCCTTCCCGCTATTTTCGGTAAAAATTTAGGTTTCTGGCAACCCTCGAATCAGTTCTCTAATCACGTCCGTTGCTGTTCTCCCTGTTTGTTCGCAATACTTTTCGAGTTTTTCGGCTTCATTTGATGTTAGGTTTACGGCGATTCGCTTAACCGCCCATTTTTTACTGGAGGTTGCAAACGAGGGTAATTTATGGGTGACGTTTTTATTCATTGATTGATAAACTCAAGATAATTACAGGGTTTTAACTGAAAGAAAAATTCCCATTCTTTTTTAGGAATCGGGTAATAAAAGTAATCCCTTGTCAAGATTGCCAATTCCGAATGGAATTTACCAGTGAAAATCGACATTTTGAGATTGAAGTTAAGTATTTTTGGATTTTTTCTTTCAATTGCATAAATTTACGAACGTTAGCTTAACTTAAAAGCACAAAGCACCGTGAACTAAAGTTCCGGCTTAAAGCTTAAACCCGTTAAAACGGGTTGAAACCTTATATCTAGTCGGTTGTCGGTTATTCTCAACTGCCAGGTTCAACCTGGCAGGTGAGGGTTTTCCGGCTTCGCCATATGGCTGTTGCGATTGGTGCAAGATGTAAGTTTTAACGGGTTGAAACCTTATATACTGCACACGGGCATAAACTGCGCTTTAGAGAGCATCACAATACCAAATCCAAAATCCAAAATCCAAAATCTAAAATGGGTAGCGGTTTAGCTCAAGTTGTGCCCGCGCAAAGTATATCTAGTCGGTTGTCGGTTTAGAACTTAAGTTCCAAAACCGAAGCTTTAACCCGTTTTAACTCGTTAAAATCTTATATCTAGTCGGTTTTTAACCGATGTAGAGACGTTGCAATTGCTAGTCTTACAAAGCCTGAAATAAATTTCAGCGCTAATATCATGCAAGATGCGAACTAGACAAGCTTTGCAGTTCCCTCGAAGTTCATCATTAACTTCCCAATCAACTTACCGATTTTTGTAGCTTGAGAATATATATGTAAAGTTTTGTTACAAAAACAGCCCTGAAAAGCTATAAAAACTTCGTAGCTGAGGAAATTAGCTTCGGTTGTGTTTTTTCTCGCTGATTCATTTTTTATCAGTATTTAAGTTGCACATCTGACTTTGGCTATTTTGTAGCTTGACATGCAAGCATTTACGTAAATTGATCCCCAAAAAAAGTGTATTTCTTTTGACGATATTTATATACCCTGTCTACAATTTTATGGATTTTTATCTCAAAACAAAAAAATGTGAGATACTCATAGTAGATTTACCGTAGAGGGTATACAAAAACCCTTTACACGCCATATAAATAAGGCTGTATTTCAACGTATGTGCATCTACTTTGCCTGCTATGAACGCAATATCTCAGGATATAAAAGCAAATACCACAAAAAAGTTGGACTTACCTGAACAGTATGATGGTAAACCATTTGCGCCTCTTTGGGTAGAGGTAATGTTCAGGATTCAGGAAGATGTGGGAATGCAATATGTATTTGGTGTTTCAGGAGGAGCGATGATGTAATAGATGCGATCGCTCTCGAATGCATTGATGAATTCCCAGAAGTCTATCAATAGCTTGTACTTGTTTAGCGTAAATAGGTGGCTTTAGAGCGTGTTTAAATATTTTCACTGTTTTCTAAACAAGTTCAAGATGGATTTGCTGTTCTGGGAGGAGCGATGATGTAATAGATGCGATCGCTCTCGGATGCAGTGATGAACTCCCAGAGGTCAATACAATAGCTTCTACTTGATTTAGCGCAAATGGGTAGCTTTAGAGCGTATTTAAGTATTTCCACTAGTTTTTAAATAAGTTCAAGTAAAAAGTTTTCAAGACAACTCTCTCTTGCTGTCGTAAGCGTCAGTGAGAAAACGAAGCATGAGTAATAATTTGCCAAATAATATTGAATGGGCGCGTATTGCGCCTGACACAGTAGTGGTGGCAACTGCTGAGCGCGTTTGGGTGTACCGACCCAGTTCTGGGGATCGCAACCATTTCTTCACTCAGCCGATGAACTGTGCAGGCAGTGTAGCCACAACCCAAAAGCTTCTCGATACCTCCATCGTACTTGCCAAGCGTGCGGTTTCGTTGAGCCGCCCCCCTGCCTTGAGTTCTACCCTTTGGATTTGGCAATTGGCGGGTCAATACCATCTCACCCACTCCGGACCGCCACTAATGGAGGAAGCACAAGAGCGCTTTGCTGCCGCTGATCGCAAAACTTTGGCAGAGTGGGCAGCACACAAAGCCATTGAAGAACGCGGTCACGACCGACTTGCTCTGCTCGATATCCAGTCAATGGGATACGATGCAGAGGCGGTGGTGAAAGCCCTCTTTCCTCCATCGGCGCAGGTTTTGTTGGATTACTTCAACCGCAGTGTCCAAGCCCCAGACCCGATCAGTTGCGTGGGTTATGTCTACACGATGGAACGCCTCGCACTCGCTGTTGGTGAGGAACACATTCAAGCGGTAGAAGCGCTGCTACCACCTGGTATCCGTGCTACACGGTGTCTGCGTGTCCACAGTAGTGTTGGTAGCGATGTGGAGCATGTCGAGGAGTCCGTTGAAATGGTGGCAGGTCTCTCTCCAGAAGAGCGCACTCGCATAGCCGTTGCCTGTTACGAAACCGCGCTGTTGTTCTTTAGCTCAAACCAAAAAGGTTATCCATCTGATCAAGAACTTCAGCAGGTTTTGAAACCGTTGGCTTTGCGTCCGCGCCACCAAGAGGAATCCGATTCTTTGCTGATGAGGTGATAAGCCACAGAGCAAGGACAATCTATTCCCAATTTTGAGGAAACCTTAAGGAGAATTTCATGGAATCTAAGAAAAAAATCACAGCAAATCAGAAGCAGTCTTTCACTCTCTTAACTGTTCTGAGTCTCTGCGCGGTCGTCACATCTACAACAACAGCAGCGATCGAGCAGCAGTCAAAGAACCAAAATTTAGCTCCAACAACCGAGCAACAGTCTTTGAACCAGGGTTCTATTGACAACCTCAAAGACAGCAACAGCGTAGCCTTGGAAGAAATCAATCTTGATAAAGAGTGGGAAGGCGTTATAGGCGAAAAATCTGAGGAAGGAATTCTACTCGCTGGCATCGGCAGTATCTGATAAATTCTGGTTATCCATTTCAGACTATCTGCAAAAGAAAGCAATCAAGATGACATCAATTCCAGAAAGAAGGTAATGGCAGCATTTAAATAGACTTCTTGCAAAAGTTCCCTAAACTAAAATTTGCACTAGGCTAAAGTCATTTAAAGATGACTGAGTAAAGCTTTCAAGCCGTTTTAACTGACATCTTCCATCATTCTCAATGAAGGCTAGAATAAGCCCTGAAATAAATTTCGGGCTTAAAGCTAAATTCGGTTAAAAACCGACTCGTTAAGAGTTTTAATACCATTTCCCTAAAATATGATTACAGATTTAAAAAGGTTGGTAGTAACGCTTAAGCGCTATTACAAACAATGTGTAGTCAAAATTTACGAGAATTGGTAAAACCCATTTTTAATAGGTTTTAGCTTCGGTTTGTGGAAATTTATTTCACGGCTGATTGCAACTGTTACAAGATATCAGTTTGAAAGGGTTTGGCTTTAAGGGGTGGAATTTATTTCAAGGCACTTTTATAAGAAGTCTAATCAAATGCTCCTAAAGCTTTCAACGTAGCTCTTGTTGCTTCCGTTATACCAGTAACCCCTGTGAGATTCAATCGCTCATAGGGCTTTTCTGCTTTCAGGGTTTTCAAGCACTCGTTGGTTTGAACATCCCAAAGCTTAATAGTCTCGTCTTCGCTACCGCTAGCCAAAATTTGACAATCGGGAGAAAAGGCAACTGACCAGATCCAACCACCTGCATGTCCTGACAAAATTCTTTTGCATTCATAGGTGCTGGTATCCCACAACTTAATCGTACAATCTTGACTGCTAGTCGCTAACGTCCGACCGTCTGGACTGAAAGCAACTGAGAGTAACCAACCCGTGGATACCTGCAAAGTTCTTTGGCATTCGCCAGTCTGGACACTCCATAATTTTAATGTTCCATCTGGACTGGAACTCACTAGCGTATTACCATCGGGACTGAAGGTAACTGACCAAACCCAACTTTTATGTCCCTCTAATGTTTTGAGGCACTCACCAGTGCTGACATCCCATAACTTAATTGTTTGATCAAAAGTCCCACTTGCTAGCATTTGACCGTCCGGGCTGAAGGCAATTGACCAAACTCCAGCGTGATGTTCCTGAAAAACTCTCAAGGCTTGACCAGTACGGACATCCCATAACCTAACCGTGTTGTCTTCACTACCAGTTGCTATATGCTGAGCGTCAGGACTGAAAGCAACTGAGGCGATCGCAGCGCAATGTCCTTGAAGAGTTCTCAAAAGTTTACCTGTGCTGATTTCCCATAACTTGGCCGTCTGGTCTCCACTCCCGCTAACTAGAATATCGCCTCGCGGGCTAAAGGCAACTGAGTAAACCCAATTAGTGTGTCCCTGGAGCGTTCTCGAAACACGACCCGTGCTAATGTCCCACAACCTCACTATGTGGTCATGACCACCACTAGCTAACGTTTGCCCATCAGGATTGAAGGCAACCGAAAGGATCTGATTAGTATATCCCTGAAACGTTCTCAGACATTGACCCGTGCTGACACTCCTTAGCCTTACTGTTTGATCACGACTGCCACTTGCTAAGAAATCGCCTTGGGGGCTAAAAGCAACAGAAAATATCCAGTTAGAATGTTCTTGGAATATTCTCAAGGCTTCACCCGTGCTGACTTCCCACAATCTCACCGTGTGGTCGTGACTGCCACTGGCTATAAGATTGCCGGTCGGGCTGAAGGCGACTGAAAAAACTCGATTGGTATGTCCTTCAAAGGTTCTGAGGCATTCACCTGTACAAACATTCCACAATTTCACTGTCTGGTCTTCACTACCACTGACTAGCGTCTGACTGTCAGAACTGAGAGCAATAGACCGAACTCCATCACGATGTCCCTCCAATGTTCTAAGACATTCGCCTGTACTGACCTCCCACAACTTGATCGTGTGGTCGTCACTGCCAGTTAACAGCATCTTTCCATCCAAACTGAAGGTAACAGAAGTTACCCAGCTTGTATGCCCCCGAAAAACTCTTAGGCATTCGCCCGTACTAACCCGCCACAGCCTCAAGGTGTGATCATCACTCCCACTTGCTAGCAGGTCGCCATCTGGACTAAAGACAACTGACCAAACCTCACCATTATGTTCCCGCCAAGTTTTTAGGCATTGACCTGTACCAATATCCCACAGCCTTACTGTACAGTCACTACTTCCACTGACAAGAGTCCTATTATCAGGGCTGAAGGCAAGGGAGACAACCCAGCTAGCGTGTCCTCGCAAGATGAGAAGTTGTTTTCCATCGGAAATTTGCCACAAGTGAATCTCACCGTTGCTATCCCCTGCGGCTATCAGTTTTCCGTCGGGACTAAAGGCTACTGACATTACCCCACTGAAGGTTTCCGAAAAAACCGACTTCGCCAGATCGGCGTTTTGGAAGTTTACATTGTGTAAATTTACCTTGCGTAGGTCTGCTTGCCAAACAGTTAGGTTAGAAAAATCATAGTCAGTGAAATCGGTTCCCAGATACCTGAGCAGATTAAAAACATTTCCAGCTATATACCCTGGTTCTAGCGGCGATTCCTCTCGCAGCCTGACTAAAATTTTAGATAATTCATTTTCAATGGCTGTTTTGCTTTTAAAATCAGTGAACAGCCCATTTATAACTGGTTGAACGATGAGGCGAATTTGAGTCTCCCTCACGTAGTCTTTCGCCGTCGCCTTCATGAGAGCATGGCTCCTGAAAAGCTCGATATTCTGATGGGCAATCTCTTCACAGACTTGCTCTACGAAGCGCTGAGTTACATACTCCATCACTACAGGCTGGAGCGTGAACAGTGCTGAGCTTTTCTCAATCAGCGATCGCCTAATCAGAGATTCAAGAGCCTCTAATAATTTTTGTGGCTTTATTGGTGATATAATATCTTCTCGCAACTCTGATCGCGAAACTGGCTCAGAATTAATTGCTAGCCAGTACATTATGTTTTTTTCTACATCAGATAAGCGCTCAAACTGCTGGTCTAGGATATTGCAAATATCTCCGAAAATAGCTGTATTTTCTTTCAAAAATTCAGCTACATTACCATCAAATACATCTTTAATGGTCGTAGCAGCTATCTTCAAAGCTAATGGATTACCTGCGTAGCGTTCTACCATTGCTTTGGCTTCTTCTTCTGATGTTGATATTCCCTTGAGTTGTAAGATTTGTTGCCCTTCCGCCACCTTTAAGCCATTTAATTGTAATAAGCAAACGGGTAATCCTTGTCCTTTTAATAATGTCACTTCTTTAGGTTCTTCCCTGCTAGTCAGCACTAAGCAGCTAGTGTGGCTTGCTTCTCCTACCCGTTTTATCAGCTCACCATATCCCTCATACCCTTCTCGATACTGTCCTGCTCGACTACAACAACGCAAAATTGACTCGGCGTTATCAAGTATGACTAAACAGCGATGAGTTTGTAAATAATAAAGTAGTCGCGACACCCTATCACTTACGTTTTCTGGTAAGTTTTTTTCTGTTTCCTGCTCGCCAGATAAAATTTGGATGAGGTCAGCGAGGACACCTGTAACGGGTGGAGCATCTCGGAGCGATCGCCAAATCACATACTCAAAGTCTCCCTGAATCTGTTGAGCAATCTTTACAGATAGAGACGTTTTACCAATACCGCCCATCCCTATTATTGCCAGCAATTGGCAGCGCTGATCAAGAATCCATTTTTCTAAGAGAGCCAGTTCTTCTGTACGTCCATAAAAAACAGATGTAAAGGTAGCATCTCCCCAATATACACGACAATTTGAGCTTAAATAATCATATTTCTCTAAATTTAACCCAAAAGCTAAAAAAAGCTTCTCAAGTGTCTGTTTATCAACCCCTTCTTCACGATTTAATACCTTTGAAATGGTACTGGAATACAACCCAGAGCGTCCGCTCATTTCTTCGAGGCTATACCTATTTCCAAAATTATCCTTTGCTTCTGACTTACACTTCGCCTCCAGAAGTTTTTGTAACCCTTGATTAGTAAGTACAACCCCGCGCTTGCGTTTCATATTCTGTACAATCATGTATTCTAAATCCAGCAAATAATAAATTAACCCTGATTCATTTGGTTTTCTAAGTAAATAAAGTCTTTTTCCTTACTTTTATTTATATCTAACCTGGATTTTATTTTTTTACTCCAAGGATTTTATTGTAGCTTGAGTTATGTTTTTGTATTATCTTAAGATATATAAATGAGTAGCAAATTATAATAACTTTACTATCAAGTATTTGATTACATAATTAATTATGAATATTTTCTAAGGTTTTAATTACTTTACTTCAAATAAAATATCACCACTAACTGATATAAAGAATAGTTAATAGTTAATGGTTAATGGTTAATAGCCATGAACTATGAACTATGAACCATTAACTCTGCGCCTCTTTTTTTAAATCCCCAAACGCTGGTAAACTGATTCTAAATGCCGTAGATGTTGCTGTGGGTCAAAACAAACCTCGATTTCGGCTGGTGACAATTTGCCGGTTACACGCGCATCTTTACTAATCAAATCGTGAAAATTGCCTTCCGGTTTATTCCAAGCTGCGTGTGCATTTTCTTGCACTATTTTGTATGCTTCCTCGCGGGTTATTCCCTTCTCAACCAAGGCAAGTAGCACTCTTTGACTAAACACAACGCCTCCATAAACATTCATATTCCGCGCCATGTTTTCTGGGTATACCAGCAGGTTTTTCACCAAATCTGTTATTTCCACCAGCATAAAATGCATCATAATGCAAGCATCTGGTAAAATTACCCGTTCTACAGAACTGTGAGAAATATCTCTTTCATGCCAAAGAGCGACATTTTCCAAAGCTGCTACAGCATGACTTCTGATAATTCTAGCCATACCTGTTAGCCTTTCTGAACGGATGGGGTTGCGTTTGTGCGGCATTGCTGAAGAGCCTTTTTGCCCTTTGGCAAAAAATTCTTCTACTTCCAGAACATCTGTTTTTTGCAAGTTGCGAATTTCCACCGCAAAGCGTTCAATGGAAGCGGCAACTAAAGCCAATTGTTGCACGAAATCAGCATGGCGATCGCGTGAAATTACCTGCGTCGATGCTTCATCTGGTTTCAAACCGAGTTTTTGACAGGCGATCGCTTCTACACGCGGTTCAATGTTTGCATAAGTACCCACCGCACCAGAAATTTTACCAACGGCGATAGTTTCGCGCAGAATTTTCAAACGTTCTTGATTACGCAACACTTCAGCTAACCACCCAGCTAGCTTAAAACCAAAAGTGATCGGTTCAGCATGTATACCGTGAGAACGTCCAATCATCACAGTATGGCGATGTTCTTTAGCCTTTTCGCGAATAGCATCAATTAAATCTTGCTGTCTTTGCAATAAAACATCTAAACTGGCAACCAATTGCAAAGCTAAAGCCGTATCCAACACATCCGAACTAGTCATACCCAGGTGAATATAACGTCCGGCATCACCAACATATTCATTGACATTTGTCAAAAAAGCAATTACATCGTGGCGGACTTCAGCCTCAATTTCTAATACTCGCTTTGGATTAAAATTCGCCTTTGCCTTAATTTCCTCTACCGCTTCAGTTGGAATATAATCTAATTCAGCCTGAGCCTCACAAACAGCTATTTCTACTTGCAACCAAGTTTTTAACTTATATGCTTCTGTCCATAAATTACCCATTTCGGGCAAGGTATAACGCTCAATCACAGTCCGCCACTGAGTACAACCGTCATATTGTACAGTTAGTGGATCTATAATTGCCGATTTTTTCTGTTTCTTCTCATGCGTTTAGCTCGATGCAAAGGTTTTAAAAGGCGATTAATCCAATTAGAAGATGACGATTTTTCCCTTTTTGGAGTATTCTTATTTTTCAAACCTAGATTAGCACGGGCTTTGTTTGTCATTGGCACAGCATTGTCAGCGGGGACAATTTGCGAACCGTATCTTCTGGCGTACACTTGAGTAAATTCCGCACCAAAAAAGAGAATTTGGGCAGCATAGTTTACCCATACTAAGATAACTACTACAGAACCAGCAGCACCGTAAGCTGAGCCAAAAGCGGTGTTACCTATATAATGCCCTAGTGCATACCTACCGATAGAGAATAAAAGTGAGGTAATAATTGCTCCAATAGCAACATCATTCCAAGTAATTTTGACATCTGGCAGAACTTTGAAAATTAGTGCAAATAGTAGCGTGGTGATGGCAAAACCAAGGAAAAAGCTGAGAAACTGCCAGATAAAATCTACACCAGGTAGCATGTGGCTAAAGTAATTAATCAGTGCTTGCAGCACAGCACTGATAATAAGTGAAACCAGGAGTAAAAATCCAATCCCCAGAACCATCGCAAAGGACAAAAAGCGATTGCGAACCATTTTCTTGACGCCAGCTTTTGGCTGCACTTCCCAAATTGTATTCAGGGAATCTTGTAGTTCTGTAAATAAACCTGTAGCACCAAAAAGCAGAACCACAATACTAATAATAGAAGCAATAGTTCCTGCTTGGGGTCGGCTGGCATTTTGAATTGCTGTTTGGATAACATCAGCCCCTTCTTGACCAACTAAACTTGTAAGTTGTTGCTTAACTGCGCCGGTTGCTGCATCTTCTCCGAATACCGCACCGACAACTGCAATAACGATAATCAACAATGGGGCAATAGAAAAAATCGTGTAATAAGATAATGCTGCCGCTAGCCGTGACGCTTTATCATTCTGCCATTCTTGAAATGTTTCTTGGAATAACCCCCAAATTGGTTTCAAATTCATTAACTGTTCTCCTATAGCAGGATATAGCTTCCTCCCGATTCATTTAAATAAATACTAAATCTCGTCGATGTGCTACATCTTCCTCTGGGTGTTTATCTAGCTACCTTGAGGTAGAAATAGTCATTAGTTAATGGTTGATGGTTAATGGTTAATGGTTGATGGTTAATGGTTAATGGTTGATGGTTAATGGTTAATGGTTAATGGTTGATGGTTAATGGTTAATGGTGAGCCAGCGTGGTCTTGGAGAGGCAGCGCGTTGCTTTAGTTTCCAAGCGTTGTAGGGACTGGCGTGGTTTCCCCCACTCGCTTTTGGCGAATCCGGAGGGTTCATAGCTATTAACTATTAACCATTAACCATTAACTATTAACCATCAACCATTAACCATTAACCATCAACCATTAACCATTAACCATTAACCATTAACTATTTTCTGTGGCATGATTTGGGTAATTACCACTAGAAACCGACAGTTATGTAATAACCTACCGCAGCCAGAACAATAATTACTAAAACTCCGATGATAATACTAACTGTAAATTGCAAGGATGTTTTTTGATCGCGAGCTTCTTTACTTTTAGCCTGCTGTTGGCTAGACAGGTTATTGGAATTAGTTGCTTTGTCAGTTTTCATGGCTTTTATAGTTGGTGTTCATTTATTACTTAGTTTGATCCAACTTCCAAAAACTGCATCTAGCTTTAGGACTACAACTATTGTCTGGTTTAACGGTTCCTTGTCGGTATGAAGTAATACCAATTTCATCACAAATCCAAAATCCAAAATCCAAAATCCAAAATCTCTATGTTGTTTCCTGAATTTGCAGGCGAATGCTACGTTCTCCGACGCTACCGAGTTGTATTTCCATGATTTCGCCGCCGAGGGGTTCTAAACAATCAAGAAGCGATCGCAATTGTGGTGTACTTGCACCAGTATCTACATACAATCTATCCGCTAAATTACCGATGCGCTTCCAAGTCATATACAATTTGGCAATAATTTGTTCTATCTGCGATGCTTGATTCACTAAGTCAGCAGCAATACTCAAACAACCCACTCTTTGCGCTTCTATTAGTGCCGTTTCAATATCAACTTCTTCCTCATTTAGCGCTTGCACTTGGGCAGCTGCTTTGAGATATTTTGCCAAGTTACGTGCTTCTGTAGTTGCCTGTTTGAGGGTATCGACATCCGGATTTTGGGCAATATCTTTTTGTAAAGATTTTTGGTGCGATTCTGGTAGTTTTTCCATTTCTTTTACCAGAGGCGCAATGTAACGGGGAGGAAGGGTATTTTCTGCGGCTTTTTGTTTGACGGGTTCGGGTAATAATTCTGAAGACATCGCTGTCCATTCATCGGTGAGTTGACGGACTTCTCTTCTGGTAATGCGATCGCCTTTTTGTGCTGCTTCACTCACCATTATCTGTACTTCTGGTGCTGATTTGGCGGTTTCGACAAACGCCCGTTTGCTAAAGTTATTAATTGCGCTGGGGTCAAGTTTTCCCTCTTCTAAAAGAGTATCAGCACTATTGGCTAATTGAATCCAAGCATAAGCCTGACTTTTGCTGATTTCCCTTTCTTTGAGCCATTTGAGAAAACCCGTACCCCGTCCGTCTCCACCCTTTTTCTCGCGATCGCGAATTGCGCGTAAAATTCGCCCCCGCCAAATTTCGGTTTGCAAATCAAAGCGATCGCACACTTGCCAAGCTACATCCAACTGCTGCTGAAATTCCGCTTCCGGAATTCCCTCATCTTCTGGATCTGGCAGTTCAAAAGTGAAATCTACCGGCTGTTGTAAGGCAGCAGCCAAGTCGTCGAAATTGTCAGTTGATTGCACGGTTAGGAACTATAGTGTATGCGATCGGCTTATTATTACATAAATTGCGATCGCTAGACGTTTGATATAATCCTTCCTCATCAGGGTGCATTAGCAATCAGCCGCGAAATAAATTTCCGGCTGTGTAGAGACGCGACGCCCTTCGGGTTCGCCCTTCGGGTTCGCCAGTTCCCTACGGCGGGAAACCCGCCTCCAGGACTGGTCTCACCAGTCGCCTGCGGAGGGAAACCCTCCCGCAGCGCTGGTCTCACCAGTCGCTACAACGGGGGAAACCCCCGCAACGCGCACAGCGAGAATTTCGCGTCTCTACAAACCCATTAAAATGGGTTATAACTTTTAGCGAGTCGGTTTTTAACCGACTTTAGCTTTAAGCCCGAAATTTATTTCAGGGCTGATGGTGCAAGATATTAGAGGATGTCTGAGAAGTATGGTTTTAAACCAATTAATCTTAGATCCCCCTA
>JBHYDF010000019.1:0-63177 GCA_051861145.1 Nostocaceae cyanobacterium | reverse complement strand
AGGGGGATCTAAGATTAATTGGTTTAAAACCATACTTCTCAGACATCCTCTTAGACCAAAAGATTACGGAATATATCGCACCAAGTATTCGTTAGTAGTATTAACTGCATATTAGACAAGCTAATAGGGTTGGTATTATCGGCTAAGTGTAAATTGCAAAAGTGACTGGTCGCTTTTGCTGAAACTGACAAGTATGCGATATGGCAATTATCCATTAATAAAATGCAGTTCCAGTAATTCCAAGGGGATAGATTTATGCTCGATCGCCCAAGCCAAAATGATAGTAAACAAACCACAGAGCAGGAGAAAAACTACTTCGCACCTCCCCAGGCTGTATCCTTACCAAAAGGGGGAGGAGCAATTAAGGGCATGGGTGAGAAGTTTGCGGCTAACCCCGTGACCGGAACTGGCTCTATGAGCGTGCCTATTGCTACTACACCCGGTCGTTCTGGCTTTGCTCCGCAGCTAGAGCTTGCCTATGATTCGGGTGCTGGTAATGGCATATTTGGTTTGGGTTGGAACCTATCGCTTCCCTCAATTACGCGCAAGACGGATAAAGGTTTACCCCGTTACCAGGATTTAAAGGAGTCTGATGTTTTTATTCTCTCTGGCGCAGAAGATTTGGTGGCTGTGCTGAAAACCGATGGTACGGTGGATGAAACGCTGCGAGATGGCTATCGTATTCGCAAGTATCGTCCCCGGATTGAGGGATTATTTGCTCGAATTGAATGTTGGACGAAATTAGATTCGGGAGAAACTCACTGGCGCTCAATCTCTAAAGACAACATTACGACACTGTACGGTGAAACTGCCTCTAGCCGCATAGAAAACCCTAGCGAACCAACTCATGTTTTTAGCTGGCTGATTTGCTCTAGCTATGATGATAAAGGCAATACCATTCACTACGAATACAAAGCAGAAAATTCGCAAGGTGTGGATACAGCGCAGGCACATGAGCGCAATCGTACCCCAGAAAGCCGTTGGGCTAACCGCTACCTGAAGCGAATTAAATACGGGAATTTGGTTCCCCGGTTGATGCAGCCTGACGTGACACAGACAGATTGGCTGTTTGAAGTGGTATTTGACTATGGGGAACACAATTCAACTGACCCCAAACCGGATGACTCTGGAGTGTGGTCAGTTCGCAATGACCCGTTTTCATCCTACCGGGCTGGTTTTGAGGTTCGCACTTACCGCCTCTGTCAACGAGTGTTGATGTTTCATCACTTTCCAAATGAGGCAAACGTTGGGCAAGATTGTTTGGTGCGATCGCTAGACTTTACCTATTCCTACGAACAAAACCCCACTAATGTTCGCAATCCGATTTACTCGTTATTACTTTCAGTCCAGCAGACGGGCTACAAACGAAATCAGTCAGGCGGCTATATTCAGAAATCCTTGCCCCCTCTAGAATTTACCTACAGCAAAGCCAACATTGACGATACGGTGCGGGATATTAAACCTACTAGTTTAGAAAATCTACCTGAAGGGTTAGATGGCAAACGATACCAGTGGGTCGATTTGGATGGGGAAGGATTGTCGGGAATTTTGAGCGAGCAGGGTAATGGATGGTTTTATAAGCGCAATCTCAGCCCAGTTAATACCGTCCAAATCGATGGCTCTAAGCATGTTGAGGCACGCTTTGCCCCAGTTGAGTTAGTAGCTAATAAACCTGTAAATGCTCTAAATAATGGCGCACAGTTTCTCGATCTAGCGGGGGACGGTCAACTTGACTTGGTAACTTTACGCAGTCCCACCCCCGGTTTTTATGAACGTACCCACAACGAAGGTTGGGAATCATTTGTTGCCTTTAAGTCTTTGCCCAACCTGGATTGGGATAACCCGAATTTGAAATTTATTGACTTGGATGGAGATGGACACAGCGACATTCTGATTACAGAAGATGATTGTTTTGTTTGGCATCCATCTCTTGCAGAAGATGGGTTTGGGACAGCAGAACGGGTACATCAAGCCTGGGATGAGGAAAAGGGACCGCGTATTTTGTTTTTTGACAGTATCCAATCAATTTACCTGGCGGATATGTCGGGGGATGGGCTGACAGATATCGTGCGGATTCGCAATGGAGAGGTGTGTTATTGGGCGAATCTGGGATATGGGCGGTTTGGTGCCAAGGTAACGATGGATAATTCGCCTTGGTTTGATGCTCCTGATATCTTCAACCAACGCCGGATTGTGTTGGCAGATATTGATGGTTCTGGGACAACGGATATTCTTTACTTGAGTGGGGAAGGCGTTCAGGTTTATTTCAATCAGTCGGGTAATAGTTGGGCAGCGAAGCGGGTGTTGCGGAGTTTTCCGGCAATTGATAATGTGGTTTCGGTAACGACAATTGACTTGTTGGGGAATGGAACAGCTTGTTTAGTGTGGTCTTCGCCATTGCCCGGAAGTGTTGCTCGTGTGATGCGGTACATCGACCTGATGGGCGGGCAAAAGCCTCATCTACTGATTAAGACAGCGAATAATCTGGGTGCAGAAACCGTTGTTCAGTATGCAACCTCCACTAAGTTTTATTTGCAAGATAAATTAGCGGGTAAACCTTGGATTACCAAGTTACCATTCCCCGTCCATGTAGTAGAACGGGTGGAAACTTACGATCGCATTTCCGGCAACCGCTTTGTTTCTCGCTATGCCTATCACCACGGTTATTTCGATGGTGTGGAACGCGAGTTTCGTGGTTTTGGCATGGTGGAGCAGTGGGATACAGAAGAAATTGGCACAATTGTGCCTGGTGATACAACATCCAACAGTACCAATCTGGATGCGGCTTCTTTTGTACCACCCGTGCATACCAAGACTTGGTTCCACACAGGGGTTTATGTAGATAGAGAACATATTTCCAGTTTCTTTGCTCAGAAGGAATACTATCGAGAACCGCAGTATCAAATACCACCAGATGCCACAGAGGCACAACGAAAGATAATTGAAGCGAAATTTGCGGCCTCGTTGCTGCCTGACACAATTTTACCGAACGAATTAACAGCTCAGGAAGAACGAGAAGCAGCGCGATCGCTCAAAGGCAGAATCCTCCGGCAAGAAATCTACGCGCTAGATGGTTCGGACAAACAATCCCATCCTTACAGTGTTTCAGAGCGAAATTACGAGATTCGACTAGAACAAGGATTGCAAACCAACCGTCATGCCGTGTTCTTTGCCAGCGATCGCGAAACTATCAATTATCACTACGAACGGAATCCCGACGATCCGCACCTCACCCATGCGATGACGCTGGAGGTGGATGAGTTTGGCAATGAGTTGAAGTCAGTGGCGATCGCTTATCCTCGCCGTAACCCTGCTTATCCCGAACAAGCAAAAACACTGATAACCTATACTGAAAATCAAGTTACTAATAAACCGAACGAATTTAACTGGTATCGTATTGGTGTACCAATTGAGATACGCACCTATGAAATTACTGGTTTAACTTCAACAATTCCCTTCGCCCTTGATTTCATCCGCACCCAATTACCAACCGCGAGTGAAATAGCTTACGAAGCACTTCCTATATCCGGAACACTGCAAAAACGGTTGATTGAGCGTGTGAGAACACTTTACCGCCAAGACAACGAAGCCAACACTACCGATCCAAACCCATTACCACTGGGACAAATTGACTCTCTGGCATTGCCCTGTGAAAGCTTTAAATTGGCATTTACACCAGGATTACTGGCTCAGGTTTATAGCAGCAAGATAAATAAACTTGAGATAAATACATTACTCAGTAATGAAGGTCAGTACGTACAGCAAGATGATGGCTGGTGGATTCCCTCCGGTAGGCAAGCGTTTGACCCGGCTCAGTTCTATTTACCCGTGCAAATTAAAGACCCGTTTAGTAATCTTTATATCAGCACCTACGACACCTATCACTTACTAGCTGTTCAGACCGTCGATCCGCTCAATAATACGGTGCAGATTCGTAACAATTACCGCACCATGCAACCGGAACAAGTGACTGACCCGAATGGCAATCGTTCTCAGGTACAGTTTGATGCATTGGGGATGGTGGTTGGTACAGCCATCATGGGCAAGGAGAGCGAGAACAAAGGGGATACGTTTGCAAACTTTAAAGCTGACCTCACCGATGATGAAATCAAGGCGTTTTTTGATGCCAACGACCCACATTTACTAGCAGCACAGCATTTGGGAACAGCTACAACACGGATTATTTACGACCTTGATCACACTCCTGTCTGTGCAGCATCAATTGTTTGCGAAACTCACGTCAGCGACTTAGAAACAGGACAGCAATCCAAAGTTCAATTGAGTTTCGTCTATTCCGATGGTTTTGGGCGGGAGGCGCAGACTAAGGTACAAGCAGAACCTGGTCCGCTCGATCCAAATTTACCTAACTCACCTATTCTCGATCCACGCTGGGTAGGTACTGGGGCGACAATCTACAACAACAAGGGTAAACCAGTCAGGCAATATGAGCCGTTTTTCAGTCCCACACACAAATTTGGCATTGAAAAACATGGGGTTAGCAGCACGCTATTTTATGACCCGGTTGAGCGTGTTGTTGCTACACTGCATCCAAACCATACTTATGAGAAAGTCGTTTTTGACCCGTGGCAGCAAAAAACCTATGATGTTAACGACACGGTAACTTTTGACCCCAAAACCGATGCAGATGTACGGGCATTTTTTATTAAACTGCCGGATGGGGATTATTTGCCTACTTGGTATCAACAGCGTATCAGTGGGGCATTAGGTACGGAGGAGAAAGGCGCGGCTCAAAAAGCAGCAAAACATGCTGATACTCCCACTATTGCCTATTTCGATACGCTAGGACGGATATTTTTGACTATTGCTGATAATGGCAATAACCAGAAATATCGCACCCATGTTGAATTGGACATTGAAGGAAATCAGCGGGCGGTAACAGATGCCCTTGATTCTCCTTCGGAGACGCTACGCGAACGCATTGTCATGAAATATGACTATGACATGTTGGGCGATCGCATTCACCAATCGAGTATGGAAGCGGGCGATCGCTGGATGCTCAACAATGTGGCAGGTAAGCCAATTCGCCTTTGGGATAGCCGCAACCATGTTTTGCGTACTACTTATGATGCCTTATTGCGTCCAACCCAATTATTTGTTAAGGCAGGTGCGGAACCTGAAATACTGGCAGAAAAAACGGTGTATGGGGAAGATCAAGGCGATGCGAACAATCATCGGGGCAGAATTTACCAGCATTTCGACAGTGCAGGTGTGGCGACGAATGTGGGATTTGACTTTAAGGGTAATCTGGAACACAGTACCCGCCAACTGGTGCAGGATTATAAAACCATTCCCGATTGGTCACGTAATCCTGAGCCTAGTTTGGAAACCGAAATTTTTAGCAGCAGTACTCGCTATGACGCGCTAAATCGACCGATTCAGTTAGTTGTACCTCATAGTAACCAAGCAAACACAAAAATAAATGTCATCCGACCTGATTATAATGAGGCTAATTTATTAGAACGGATGGATGCTTGGTTAGGAGAAACTGCGGAACCAACAACGTTACTTGATCCGCGATCGGCAAATTTCCATGCCGTCACGAATATCGACTATAACGCCAAGGGACAGCGTACCAAGATTGAATATGGCAACGGGGCGCAAACTGAGTATACCTACGATGAGAAAACTTTCCGTCTGACTCATCTAAGAACCATGCGGGGTGGTGCGGTATTGCAAGACTTGTTTTATACCTATGACTCCGTTGGTAACATCACCCGCATCCGCGACGATGCCCAGCAGACAATCTTTTTCAAGGGACAGGTCGTATTGCCGTATTGTGATTATATTTACGATGCTATTTACCGACTAATCGAGGCAACGGGACGCGAGCATATTGGACAGATTGGGCAGCCAGAAACCACCTGGAACGACGAGTTCCGCGTTAATTTGCCACACCCTAACGACGGACAGGCGATGCGGAATTATACCGAACAGTATGTTTATGACGCTGTTGGTAACTTTGAGAAATTGATCCATCAAGCCGCAAATGGTAATTGGACTCGTTTTTATGCTTATAACGAATCGAGCCTTATCGAACCTGCCAAAAAGAGCAATCGCCTGAGTAGCACGCCTGTAGATACAAAGACTGAAACTTACACCTACGATGCCCACGGCAACATGACGAGTATGCCCCATCTGACGCTGATGCGGTGGGATTATAAGGATCAGTTGAGTGCTACTTCCCGGCAGGCTGTGAATGACACTCCGCCGCCTGAGAAAGTGCCGGAGACAACTTTCTATGTCTATGATGCTGGCGGTCAGCGTACACGTAAAGTTACCGAGCGGCAAAACGGTAAGCGCAAGAAAGAGCGAATTTATCTGGGTGGGTTTGAGATTTACCGCGAGTTTAAAAATAACGGTAATGACATTAAACTAGAGCGCGAGATGCTGCACATCATGGATGATAAACAGCGCATTGCGTTGGTGGAGACTAAGATCGTCACCAACCCCGATGACGAATCTCCCGTACAACTCATCCGTTTTCAGTTCAGCAATCACCTTGGCTCAGCTAGTCTCGAATTGGATAACAAAGCCAATGTAATTTTCTATGAGGAATATTATCCCTACGGCAGTACCTCTTATCAAGCGGTGGATAAGAGCATCAAAGCGGCTGCAAAGCGTTATCGATATACAGGTAAGGAGCGGGATGAGGAGACAGGACTTCATTATCATGGGGCTAGGTATTACGTATCTTGGTTAGGAAGATGGATTAAGCCAGACCCGCTGTACCTTAAAGATGCTACTAACGTCTATATCTACGCCCTCAATAACCCTGTCATTGCTAAAGATCCGACTGGAGGTCCTGTCTGGTTGATACCCGTAGTTGTTTACCTTGGTTATCGAGCCTTGGAGTCGGCTGCTGAAACGGGCGTTGAAGCAGGTATTGCTAAAGCGACGGGTGACGAAGAATTCAGTGCTGGTGGTGCGTTCTTAAAGAATATGGTAGTGAACACTATTATCGGGGTCATTCCAGGAGCTCCCGAGGCAAAAATCGGCACCAAGACAGCGATCTATGGCGCAAAGCTGGCAGCCAGGACAGCTGGTGATGCAACGCTGGATACGTTGCAAGGTAAGGGTGACTTCACTGAAAACCTGGTAAAAAGTGGAATGGGCAATCTCGGTGGAGATGTAGCAGGCGCGTTGCTGAAAAAGGGGGGCAAAGCTCTTGCTGACGCAGTTGCTGAAAAAGCTGCCAAGGAAACTGCTGAAAAAGCTGCCAAGGAAACTGCCGAAAAAGCTGCCAAGGAAACTGCCGAAAAAGCTGCCAAGGAAGCTGAGAAAAAATCGGTTGGCGCGGTTGAAAAGAAAGTGACCGGGGATGTTACATCTTCGGTAGGGCAGCTCAAGTTTGGGGAAAATGACCTGATTTATGGACCGAGCGCAGGGGGACAGTTAAGAAAACTACAAGAGAAAGCTGGCGGTAAGTTACTAAATGATCTTGAGAAGCCCGTTGAGAAGAGCTTTGTCCAATTTTCTTTGGAGACACTAGACAAAGCGGCAGCATCTGGCAGAAAAGTACATTTCGACCTTACACATGTTAAAGAGTTGGAGAATGTGTTGGCAGGAAAAGGTAAGTTTGCCGGTTCAGTAACAGCTCAGGAATTGCGATACATTGCGCAAAACTGGGAGAAGTTCAAAAATATAGTCACGTTTTATCGAGAAGGAAAGGTAGTGAAGCTACTATGAACCAAGTAATTCAGCTTCATCAGGATAATTGGACACTGCAAATTGCATTACACACAGATGATTGGTGTGAATGCACTTTAATTGGGGAAATGCAAACGTATAGGTTGGGTGCTGAAAGCCCATCTTATATCGCAAAGAAGCTTTTAACTGCGCTTTGCGAGCTTCACGAACAAGTGATGCCTGACAGCCAATCTTATTTATGGGTACTCTCCTTAGCTGAGATTCATTCGAGCCTTTACATAGCACAAGGAAGAGACGTTAAATTCTTGCTTTGGCAAGATGCAGATGCCAACCCCTTAGCGGAGATGTGCCTTTCCTCTGAAGATTGCTTAACTTGGTGTAATCAGCTTAAGCAAATAATATGAACAAAGCCTCTATTGGTGAGGGTAAATGCAATTTACTCAACAGTGCTACCAGGGTGGGCACTGCCCACTACTCTCACCCAGCAAAGCTTAATCCAAATTCCGTTATGTCACAACTGGGACTGTGCAAAGCTCGTGTTACTGAAGGAATACATTCATCAGTAAAGCGATCGCTCAAAACCAAACACAAAAATTGAATCTCCAAACCAAAACTTAATTGCTTAAAAAATTCATATCCATCTCACGTTTAACCGTTATCTGGGTAAAAACCATGACCTCACAACCTTTCAACCTCGAAACCAGAATCAACACCCTCAACGCAGTTCTCACCAACGAACAACACCAACAAGCAGTAGACGCAGCATTTCGAGCAGCTAACGGTGATATTTCCGTAGCCTTGGTAAATTTGCAACAAAACTTACCAGAAGAATCACTGCAAAAAGTTGCCTTAGCCCAATTGCTGGCGGATTGGTCGGACGATAATATTCCATTGGTTACAGCCCTTACCGAACATCCAGATGTAAATAACCTGCGAGATGTGGCATTACATTTCAACGTCGAAAGACTGACTACATTGGTAAATCCTGAAGTTGTGCCACAAACTTTTATGGCAGTCAACGACTCGGAGAAAAAACATAACTTTGCTGTAGCATTACGCCATAAACTATTTGCAGCCGAACCAACTGCTGTGCTGCAACGGATGGTAGAGGATGCGGAAATTCCCATTACGGATACGATTGTACGCGCTGGTGTAGCAAATTTCTTCAACAACCAACCTGATTTCAATATCCGTACAACCTCAGTTTATACAGCACTGCAAAACCCCGAAGCATTGACAGGTATTGCTGAAGAAAACCGCGCAGGTGTTATCGAACAGTTAAAAATTCTCCAACGGGTGCAAGCACTTACCCCCATTCCGGAAGCTGTATCCGTATTAATTAATGCTAACTTAACCTCAGCGTTTCAAGTCGCCGAAATGCCAGAATCCACGTTTATGAACGCATATAGCAAAACAATAGGCGAGGAAACTGCGAGACAGGTTTATACCAATGCTATCAATAACCGCATCCGTAACGAGCAGGCATTGATAACGATGCGAGAAGCCGTGCGGGGAACAGGCTTGGCTATCATTGACGGTCAGCAACCGATGGAAGCACGCATGGCGCAGATGCAGGTAGTTGCAAATCAACAACCAGTCCCCCTAAATCTGGAAGAATTGTTCGGTAGTATGGACTACTGCGAGTGCGAGGAATGTACTTCTGTGTATAGCCCTGCTTCGTACTTTGTGGAAATATTGCAATTTCTGCGGAATAACAGCCTTGACCCCGATAACCCAAATACGGGTGTGAAGGGTATTTCTGGCACACCACTAGAAAAGCTGTTCCGTCGTCGTCCCGATTTAGGTTGTCTAGAACTAACTTGCGAAAATACTTTCACAGTCCTACCTTACATCGACCTCGTAAACGAAGTAATGGAAAGCTTTGTAGTGCATTTAGGTGAGTACCATGCAGATACAAATGTACCCAAACAAGCAAAGCTAGAGACATTCAACGTTGAGGACGAAACCACTAGTGAGTTATTGGCACAGCCTCAACATACCAATTATGAAGCATACTGCATCCTCAAAAATGCAGTTTACCCATTCACCCTACCCTATCACCAAGCGATTGATGCCACTCGAATTTTTCTCAAATATCTGGGTACAAGCCGTTATGAACTATTAGATACATTCCGTGCAGCTAGCGAAACTTGTGCGAATGTAGTTCTTACACCTGCCGAACAACAGGAACTACAAAAATTACACAAAAATACGCTTAACCGTGCAGTTGATGCCGAATTTTTGGGAATGACCCAGGAGGAATACATTATCCTCACAAAAGAAGCATTTTGGAAAAAACGCTATTTCGACATCACACTGAAAAAGACTCATACAGAAAAAGAATATCAGCATAACATCGGTGTTAAAGACGTACATGAGTATTACGGTTACAAAACCGAAGATGAAATGCTCGATTTGGATGAAACCCAGAAACTGGGACTAACGTTCGTTAAAAAGCAATTTTTACCACGTACAGGTATTCAGTATGTAGATTTGGTTGAGTTATTAAAAACTCAGTTTATTAATCCTAATTATCCCCAAGGTAAAGCCCTAACGATATTAGAAAGCATTCGCTTCAGCTATCGCTTTCTGCAAACGCTGGTGGATACAAGCAGCACCAATCCCAAAGTCAAATTTGCCAAACTAATTCAATTTTTAGAAACATTTCAACCGTTTGTCCCTCTGCTTTATGCGATGCTGCACCCCGACCCGTGTCAGCAACAAAAACTTAATTGGTGTTTGAAAACTAAAGATTTCCGGCGGTGGGTGTATTGTTACTTTGAAAAAATCGGTAAATTGATTGTTTTAGAATCGGGCGAAGGACTGCGACTGCCAATTGAAGGTCAGTTATTTACGGAGCGCTTTACAGAAGGTTTCCAGCCGGAATTTGTTGGGACTTTACGTAAAGACGGAATCATTGTAGATAAGAATGGCAAGACCATTGGTAACGTTACAATCGATGGGAAAGTCGTTAGAGTAGATGGGCAACCATTTATTAATCAATTTGGGGAAGATACTTGGTTGCAAGTTAGAAATCCAGCAGATACTGAAAATCCAATAGGCTTCATCAATACCCGTAGTGTTCTGGTTGATGAAGGTCGAGAGCAAACGGTTAAATGGCTCCCTGCTCAAGATACTTGTGATTTAGATAAAGTTAGGTTAACGCACCTTGATGGAACACGCCTAGAACCTGATGAGTACGATCGCATCCATCGTTTTATCCGACTCTGGCGCAAACTAGGTTGGACGATTGATGAAACCGACAAAGCATTAGTTGGACTTTCTACCCACTCAACAGCAACTAATGGAGGAACACCGCAACATCCCGATAATTGTGACTACGTTGGTTTCGATGCTTTCATCGACGTTGATTGTAGCAGCATCACCCACGACGGGGATAATGGGGGTTGTGGCGACGAACCTAGAGATAATTGGAATTGTCCCGATATACCCCAAGTCCAATACAAAATTACCCCCGATTTTCTGCATCAGTTGGTAGCTGTCCGGAAATTGCTCGACCAAACAGGATTACCACTACCAAAATTGCTGACTTTCTGGGCTAATATCAGCACGGTTGGCGAAAAGTCCCTATATTCGCGCTTATTTTTGACCCATAACCTGCTAGGTATTGACAAGGTATTTAAGGCAGATGCAGATGGCAATTATCTAACGCAATCGGCGAAAATTACCGACCATTTACCAGTGTTGATGGCTGCGCTGAACCTGAAAGCCGATGATATAACAGCACTCATGGCTTTCGCCAAACTGCCCGATGCCTTAACAATACCCAACTTATCGATACTTTATCGTCATAGTTTGTTAGCTAAAACCCTGCATATTAAAATAGCAGACTTGCCAGATGCGATCGCTTTATTTGGCAACCCATTCCCCAGCGCTTGGAACACACTGTCCCTACTGGAAACCTGGGGCAAAATGGAGGATGCGGGCTTTAATTTCCGCCAACTTAATTACATTATTCAAAATCGTGACGACAAACTGCGTCCAATCGCACCATCCCAGAGAACTATCCTGCAAGTTACCAAGACACTTTACGACGGTTTAAACAAAATTGATGTTGACCATCCAGATGTGGATGAGAAGAAAAAAGAAGAAGCTACAGCTGAATTAGTCCGCGCCAAAGCTGGGTTATTTTTTGAACCATCAGTGGTGGAACAAATTATCGGTTTGCTTGAAGGTACAACGGTTTACGCCACTAACGCACCTTTGAATCTGACAATTAACATTCCAGAGTCGCAAAAAACACTTGCCAAGAAACTCAAATACAGCTACCAGAAAGATGCAACTCCACCCAGCGCGGGACTCCAGGTAACAGGTATTCTTACTGAGGAGGAAAAAACCCAAGCTAAAGCACTTTCTGGCGATCCAAATTGGGAAAAAGCGATCGCTCGCGTTAGCAAACAGCCTCAAAATATCTTTAATGACGTACTATTCGGTATTTTCCCAAACCCTACTGAAGTCAAAGAAAAATTACTTGCGGGTGATGTTTTTCCCCCTGATGGCAATACAGCCCTCGATAAAAGATTCTACTTCCTCAATAATTTTCTGCCATTCCTGCGGCAGCGTTTGGCACATCGGTTGATTGTCGATACTCTAGCAGGAGCAATGAGTTTGCCGACCGATGTAACATATGTACTGTTATCAAATTTACTCAAGGTGGGGACATCGAATCAATCCGCCATCGGTATATTAGAACAAATCAAAGTACAATCAGCAGCTAGTGGCAGCAACTGGAAGGGCTACTTGATTCCACCGACAGACGAAGCTTATGCGTTCGTTGCTACCAGTGAGACTCAACCTTCGCCTCTGATGCTAGACGGTGAGTTAATACCGTTCAAGTACCAGCAAGAAGACCCTTCTAACATTTGGTCAACCGATCCAACATCCAAACTAAAAGCTGGAAAATTATACTCGCTAGAAGTAAGTGGTCAGCAGCCTCAACAAATCCAATGGAAAACAGCAACCTTAGCTAAAGCCAATATTCCAACTTCCGCACTATTACCCGACTACTCGCAAGGGTCAGAAGTCGAAGAGGTGTTTATCAAACTGTTTAAAGCCGCTTTGTTAATCAATGGCTTTACTTTGAGTGTTGATGAATTAACTTATTGGCAAACTCATGCAGATGATTTCGAGCAGTTTAATATCAATGCTATTACCCTAAAACATTGGTTGCGGCTACAAGCATATACTACTCTCCGCAGCAGCTTACCTAAAACCGAAACCAATTTACTGGATTTATTTGAGTGGGCTACTAAGGCTACTGATGCAACAAAACTAAGCGAAAAAATTGCTGATGTAACCACTTGGAAGCAAGAAAATATTGAAAAATTACTCAAAGCCGAACATTTTGACCTGAAACGCCCAGAAGCTTTTCGCAATGAGGTAAATTTAATTAAGCTACAACATGCATTAGTAGTAGCTGACAAAATCGCTGTCGATATTGACCGATTATTCGAGTGGGCAAAACCAACATCGAAGTTTTGGGTGTGTCATCACATTGCCGAAGATATCCGCAAAGCGATCCGCGCTCGTTACGATCAAGAAGATTGGGAAAAGGTCGTTAAACCCCTTAACGACGAGTTGCGCGAACATCAAAAACTAGCATTGATTGCATATTTACTGGTACAGCAAGACCTGATTGACTGGGGCGTTGTAGATGCTGATAGCTTATTTGAATTTTTCCTGATTGACGTGCAAATGGATGCTTGCATGGAAACATCCCGCATCAAGCAGGCAATTTCGAGCGTACAGTTATTTATTCAACGGTGTTTTCTGGGTCTGGAAGAAAAATATGGTGTAAAGAATGAGGATATTGATCGCGATCGCTGGGAGTGGATGCAACGTTACCGCGTTTGGGAAGCAAATCGTAAAGTATTTCTCTACCCCGAAAACTGGATCGAACCCCAACTTCGCGACGATAAAAGCCCGTTCTATAAAGAGCTTGAATCGGAATTATTGCAAAAGGACATCAATACACAAACCGTCCAGGATGCGCTAAAAAGCTACTTGTTCAAAGTGGATGAGGTGGCAAACTTGAAAGTAGTGGGGCTATTTCTTGAACACGAAAAGGATAAAGATGAGAATGAAGTTCCGATTAAACTACATCTTTTTGCACGAACCCGAAATGCACCATACTTTTTCTATTATCGGCATTTTCATATAGGTGAAAAAAATTGGTATCCTTGGGAAAAAGTGCAAGTAGATATCTCCAGTTACGACGTGGAAAATAAAGATAATGGGACAATTGAGAAGAATGGAACCTACTTAATTCCAGTTGTTTGGAATCAGCGTTTGTTGATTTTCTTCCCACAGTTTATGAAGAAAACATCACCGACTCCACAAAACAACGATAAGACATTCCAAGAAGTTGGAGAAAACACAAAGATATCTGATAACAAGCCTGTTGAATATTGGGAAATCAAAATGGCTTGGAGCGAATATCGAAATGGAAAATGGACGCAAAAACAACTTTCGGCTGAGGCTATTTATGATATTCCCACGACTCTAAATGCCTTACCAGATATCAGTTCTTATGAATTTATTCCCCGCTTAAACACAACTTCGTCAGTTCCTCGTGTTGTTATTGACATTCATCGGGATACTACTTTGTCGGATGCATTTCAGTTTACAGGCAGTCAAATCAGCAAAACGAGCAAGCTTGCAAACTTCGCCATTACGACAGATTTTCATTACGCTGAAAGCAGAACAAAAATTTACTCGATTCAAGCCAAAAATACTGACAATCCAGCACTTTTTAGCACAGAGCCTTATTTCAAGGATCGAACGACGAGCGGATTTATCAAAATTCCTCAAGCCTCTACCGAACAGAATTTTTACCATCCTTTTGCCCACGAACTGTTAGGTAAACTGACGACTGGCAACCTTGATGCCCTATTTAACTACTACCTCGAAAAGATGCTCGATCCATCTGATCCGAAAAAGTTGAAGCAGGATGCAGAAGAAGTTTATGGAGATAATGGAACGCTCAATAGCAAGCCACTTTATAACGAATTGAAACGGGCTTACTCGCTCTACAATTGGGAAGCGACTTTCCATGCACCAATGCAACTGGTTGACCGCTTGCTCAAATCACAGCAATTTGAACAGGCGTTGAGGATGTGCCACTATGTTTTCAACCCCTTTGCCAAAGGTATTGGCAAAGAACGTTTTTGGCAATTTCCGCCATTTAAAGTAGTTGATGCTGAAAATATTCTGGAAAAATTGTTCATCAGCTTACAACCCAACACTGCTGATAATACACCAGGCGAACAAATTAACGAATGGCGAGATAAACCATTCCAGCCTCATGTAATTGCGCGATCGCGTCCCGTTGCCTACATGAAGTGGGTGGTGATGAAATACATCGAAATCCTAATTGCTTGGGGCGATTATTTATTCCGGCAAGATACCATCGAAACCCTCAACCAAGCTACACAACTTTACGTACTAGCTGCTCATATCTACGGACTACGAGGACAAAAAATTCCCAAACGCGGCAAAGTTCAACCCCAAACCTATATGTCGCTGTTGGACAAATGGGACGCTTTTAGTAATGCGATGGTGGAGTTAGAACTAGCATTCCCTTTTAGTAATCAAACCCCATTCCCAATTGGTGTTAGTAATGGTGTTGTGGGATTGGCTAATATCTTTGGCTTCGCTACAACTCTTTATTTCTGTATCCCCGATAATCCCAAATTGCGAGGCTTGCGGGATACAATAGACGATCGCTTATTCAAAATCCGTCACTGTCAAAATATTGAAGGCGTATTCCGTACATTACCACTGTTTGAGCCACCCATCGATCCAGCATTGCTAGTCCAAGCTGCTGCCCAAGGACTTAGTTTGGCAAGTGTGCTTAACGACTTAAACAGCCCGATGCCAAACTATCGCTTCTATTACTTGTTGCAAAAAGCCTTAGAACTATGTGCCGAACTCAAATCAATGGGTAATGCCTTCCTGTCAGCAAAAGAGAAAAAAGATGCGGAAGCGTTATCCAAACTGCGTGCTAAACACGAAACCACGATGCATAACCTGCTCATGGAAGTGAAAAAGCAACAGTTAGAAGAAGCAGGAAAATCCTTAGAAGCCTTACAACAAAGTCGGAAAGCTCCAGTTTACCGCTTGCAGCATTATTTAAAACTCATTGGTGAGGATTTAGGTAAAGTACCAGACGTTAATACCGATTTTGGCGAACTGCCTAATCAGATTGAACAGCCAGTTGACGAAAGCGGTTTGAAATTGATCGCCTACGAAAAAGAAGAGATGGACAAGGCATCTGAAGCTAATGACAAACAAGAAGATGTGGGCAGAATAGAGGCATTAGCAAATATTTTGCATATGATACCGGGCTTCTCTGCAAGATTTCAACCATTTGGTACTGGTGGGTCTATTAGTTTTGGAGGCTCCAATTTAGGAAGTGCGGCACAAGCAAAAGCAAGAGGCGATGGGATTGTTGTCGGAAATCGTACTTTCTCATCAACTAATGCAGGACGTAAAGCAAACTTCCTCCGCCAGCTACAAGACCGGGTACAACAAGCCAACAGTGCTGGATATGAAATTAAAAACATTGACAAACAGATATTGACCCAAGAAATTCGGATTAATATCGCCAACCAAGAAATTACCAACCAGCAACAAAATATTGACAATGCCCAAGAAGTAGAAGAATTCCTGCGTAACAAATATACCAACGAAGAACTCTACACCTGGATGGAAGGGCAAATCCAAACATTGTATTATCAAGCTTATACCTTAGCCTACGAACTGGCGAAAAAAGCTGAAAAAGTCTTCCGTTTCGAGCGGGGACTGACGACATCTAACTTCATCCAGTTTGGTTATTGGGATGCAGCTCATGATGGATTGCTTGCTGGTGAACGGTTATACATCGGTCTCAAACAACTTGAAGCCGCCTACCAAGAAAAAAGGGGTTATGACTACGAAGTTACAAAGCATATTTCGCTACGACAAATTAATCCCCTAGCACTGATTGAACTCAAAGAAACAGGAAAATGCGAATTTGCTTTACCAGAAGTGCTATTTGACATGGATCATCCTGGTCACTAT
The DNA here is from genome assembly GCA_051861145.1 of Nostocaceae cyanobacterium. Lineage (GTDB taxonomy): Bacteria > Cyanobacteriota > Cyanobacteriia > Cyanobacteriales > Nostocaceae > JBHYDF01. The sequence continues at coordinate 46,428 of JBHYDF010000019.1, read as the reverse complement.
ATGCGCCGCATTAAATCCGTAGCCCTGACAGTTCCCTGTGTCGTTGGACCTTATACCAGTCTTAATTGTACGCTGCGGCTATTAGAACATAAGTTTAGGACTAGTGCGATCGCTCTTGACAAAACCGATTATCTAGAAAAAACCGACCAAACTGACGAACGCTTTAGCACAGTTAACGTGCCTATTACCTCAATTGCCGTTAGCACGGGTCAAAACGACAGTGGGGTATTTGAACTCAACTTCAAAGACGAATGCTACATTCCCTTTGAGGGAGCTGGTGTCATCAGTAAATGGCGGATTGAACTACCCGAAAAGTTCCGACAATTCGACTATGACACTATCTCAGATGTGATTGTACATATACGTTACACAGCCTTGGAGGGTGGAGACAAACTCAAGAAACCTGCGGCTGAGTCGGTGATGGCGTACATCAAGAGTGTAGAAGAACTGAGCCGTGAGGAAGGTCTATTTGCCGCTTTCGACCTCAAACACGACTTTCCAAACGAGTGGTACAAGGCGATGAATCCTCCTGCTGGCAGCACTGAGCGAGTACTTATGCTTAAGAATCTCAACGAGCGGTTGCCGATTTTTAGCAAAGGACGAGATCCAAAGCAGATTCAAGCCATTGACGTGTATTTGTTCACACCCACAAAACTATCAGTCTCGCTGATGCAGGACACCGAGATGTTTCCTTTTACAGATGGACCACCAGTAGGAGAAATAATGAAATCATTCGTGATTAAAGATAATAATCTCCCTATGAATAGCTGGCAATTGAAGATTCAAGACGGAAAAATTGAGCTTGATCAGCTCTGGCTACTCGTAAGGTATGTATTAAAGTGATTAATACTTATCGAATTATCCAAACGGCGGGTTTCCCGCGCCCACTTAACTGGTGAGACCAGCGCTATGCAGGAGGGTCTCCCGACCCAGGCGACTGGTGAGACCTCTTAAAGTTCGCGTTCCTTGAAGCGTGCGCTTTAAGCGCATAGCGTGTCCCCTTGGGACAAACGGCGGGTTGAGCGCGCCTGGTAAACAGTCCTAGAGGCTCGAACGGTTTGTCCTGTAATCTCAGTACAGACTCTAACGGGCTGCTGAAAGCCTACACCGCACCTGTACTCAGGTCGGTGTAGATAGTTTACAGTACTGTATCGCTAGCTAAACGCCCATCCTCCATATGTAAAATCCGGTCAGCAACATCCAAGATGCGGTTATCGTGAGTTACTAACAAGATTGCACATCCCTGCTCCTTTGCCAACTGCTGCATAATTTCCACCACAGACCGACCGGATTTGCTATCTAAGGCCGCAGTTGGTTCATCTGCTAGCACCAATTGAGGTTGGCTAACCAAAGCACGAGCAATGGCTACGCGCTGTTTTTGACCCCCAGAGAGATTTTCCGGATAGTAATCCATACGATCCCCCATGCCTGTTGCCTGTAATATAGAGGCAGACTGAGCCACACGCTCTTCCAAGGGGATATCTTTGTGCAGGCGTAAGGACATACCGACATTTTGCTGAGCTGTAAGCGAATCCAGCAGGTTGTGCGCTTGAAAAATAAAACCAATGTGCCTGCGAACGTGTACCAGTTGCTTTTTGCTGGCACCGTAGAGTTCTTGACCCAATATTTTGACACTACCTGACTGTAGCGATCGCAAAGCACCAATAATAGTGAGTAATGTCGTTTTACCACTTCCCGAAGGCCCTGTGAGAATCACGATTTCGCCAGGATAGATATCCAAATTTACATCCACCAACACTGGCTTACGCAACTCACCCTTACCAAAGGCGTGATTGAGATTGCGAACAGCAACTACAGATTTACTTTTGTCATTTGTCATTTGTCCAAAGTCCTTTGTCATTTGTCCAAAGTCATTTGTCAAAAGCCAATGACTAATGACTAATGACTAATGACTAAAACACATCCGCAGGATCGGCAGAATGAAGTTTTCGCATCGCCACAGCAGCAGAGATTAAACACATAACCACAGTCAAAATAAACACCTGTAATGCCACATCAACGCGCATGGCTAGCGGAATCCTTGTCATATTTCCCAGTAGTGCATACATGCCAATTGAACTACCAGCCCCAGGAAGAAATCCCAACACAGCAAGAATAATCGCTTCTTGAAAAACAACTGCCAAAAGTCTCGTATCTGAATAGCCCATCGCTTTCAGGGTGGCATACTCCGGTAAGTGATCGTTCACGTCCGAGTACAAGACTTGATAGACAATCACAATCCCAACGATAAAGCCCATTATGGCACCAAAGTTAAAGATGGTACCAGCAGGATGCTCAGAAGACCAGAATGCTAACTCGTGTTCCTTAAAACCCTTGCGAGTCAATATCCTGACATCATTGGGTAATCTTGCTTGAATATTTTTGATTACAGTTTGGGGATCTGCACCAGGTTTAAGGGTGAGAATTCCTGCATGAATATTATCGAAGCTGTCTGCACCAAAAATCCGCAGATAATTCCAATCACTGGTGACAACATGTCCTTTGACAAACATACTGCTGCCCAAAGTCAAGATGCCGCCAACCCGAATTCTGTGTCCCGATATCTCCGTAAAAATGGTTTTTCCTTGGTTAAAGGATTCAACTACAGGCCCAGTAGCTGGTTGCGATTGACTGTCAAACAGGACTACGTTAGGAAGTTTGATTTGCTCAAGCTGTTGATTTACTGTGGGTAAATCCAAGACAGGCTGAGCTGGGTCGAAAGCGACGACAGCAACCTCAGTGACTTCCTTCTTCCAAGGATTGACCCACCGTGCCAAAGAATAGTAAAAAGGACTAGCAGATGCTACTCCTTCTACCGCCGCAGCTTGGTACAAATGGCGTCGAGAAAAAGTCTGACCCTCTAGGAGGGTTTTAGTACGGTTGCTGATTAAAACTATGTCTCCTTGAATATGATTGTGAACGAGGATGGAACCCTCAAACAGCATGGCTTTGAAACCCAACTGCATGAAAATCAGAATGTCAGCAAAAGCGATCCCAGAAAGAGCCACTAATAGGCGAAATTTTTGATGGCTAAGTTGCGCCCAGCCCAAAGGAGGTTCCTGAGATTGTTTGCCCAGTACAGTTTTGATTGAAGGTAGTTTCATCTGTTCAATGCTCTACTGTGTTTTGGTTGAATTCAGGTCGAAGCTAATGCGGACTTGCAGGTTAGTCAGTCCTGCGACTTTGGCATTGTCTTTGGGATCGATGCGGACTTTGACTTCTACAACACGGGCATCTTTGTCAGCAGTTGGGTCAGATTCCAGGACATCTTGCTTCTTAATTTGCAAGCCAACATGTTCGACTGTACCATTTACCTGGCCTGGAAACCCACCATGCTCGCTCACCACTGTTGCCTTTTGACCGACTTGCAGTTTGCCCACATCGGTTTCATAAACTTCAGCAATGGCGTACATTTGGTTAGTTCGTCCCAGTTCCACAATTCCTTCACTAGTGTTAACCTGTTCGCCAACACGGGTATTAATTTTCAAAACTTGCCCGGCGATGGGAGAGCGTACGTAAAAGTCTTCTAGCTCAGCCTCGATTCTCTTGATTTGAGCGATCGCTCGTTCTACTTCAGCTTGCACTACTTGCACATCCACAGGACGCACTTCCCTAAGTTTTTGCAACATCGCCTTTTCTGTTTGGATCTGCTTTTGCAGGGTGGATGTGGTGTTTGCTAGTTGCGCTTTCGCTTCATTTAGCCGAGATTGAGCGGTTTCAAAAGCCTCTCGCCTGTCGTCTAAAGCCGAAATACTTTCCGCTCCTTCTTGTTGCAAAGTTTGATAGCGCTTCACGTTAATTTCTGCATTCCGTAACTCAGCTTCGGCACGAGCTACTGCTGCTTTTCTCTCGGCAGTTTCCGTGCGTAGCCGGGCTTCTAGTCGGGCAATATTGGCAATTTGAGCAGCAATTTCTGCTTGTTTTGCCTCCCCTGCTTTGATTTGGGTCAGTTTAGCCTGCTCCACAGCTAGATTTTGTTTTGCCTCGGCTAGTTCAGCTTGTTTTTTATCTATACCTTGGAGAATGGCAATTACTTGTCCGCCTGGAATGCGATCGCCTTCTTCTACCAGCAATTTATTCACCCGACTATCTTGGGCATTAGCAACAGATAATTTAATGACTTTTCCTTGTGGCTCTAGGCGTCCCAAGGCTGTAACTTTAGTTGCTGGAGCCACACTCACAGCAGGAACTGGCGTAGTCGGGCTTTGTTTTTGAGTTTGAGAAATTACATAAACTGCACCCAAACTGAGAAAACTAATCGCAGCTATGCCAGCAATCCAAGGACTAAGCGGTTTCAAATTCCTTGGTTTTTGAGTTTTAGTCACCTCTGGAGATGGCGGTTTTGTTAACTTTTTTTCTTTAGTGCTAACCATTGTTAATCAAGGGCGGTATAGTGAATAAAAATGATTATTTCTAATAGTCATTAGCTCAAAAATTGTGAATTTATGCTAAGAATATATTCGCTATCATCTATGCTTCTTCGCATCCTCAATTTTCGTGAATCAGTTGGGTGATAATAGAGAAGAGAGATAAAATTTTGCTCCAAACTTGAACTGCTTGATCTGTTAACAAATTTGCTTATCCTGCATCTACATTTTTAGGGAAACAAGATGAGGAACTTGTGAGGAAACTCGAACAACTTATACTCCTGTCAGCAGTTTCCTATTTTTCACGAAAATAGTATCTTCAACATCCAAGCTAAAAGACTGATAAAATCTGCCTTTGTCAGTGCAGTTCCAGGCTTAAGCCTGAAGGTTGAACCTAAACGTATTAGTTGTTACCTCACGCTAGGCAAAACAATCAGGTAGGGAATATTTATGAATGCGGATGATTTATTGCAACGGTATGCTGCTGGCGAACGTGATTTCAGCAGAGTCGATTTGTGTGGAATTAACCTGGCTCAGGCCAAATTAAGTGGAGTTAATTTAATTCGCACAAATCTGTTGCAAGCGGTGCTAAGTGGAGCTAACTTAAGTGGTGCATTCTTAGTGGTGGCGAATCTAGGTGAGGCAAACCTGAAGCGAGCTACCCTGATTGTTGCTAACCTCAGTGGAGCAGATTTGAGTAAAGCTAACTTAAGTGAAGCTAATCTCAGTGAAGCTGTACTGACAGGTGCGATTTTGCAGAAAGCAAATTTATCAGGTGCTAGCCTGCGGGGTGCGATTTTGGCGGGAGCAAACCTGAGCGATTCTAATCTCCAAGGAGCTAACTTAGAGGGAGCTAATCTCTATGGTGCAGACTTACAAGGAGCCGATCTCAGTCACGCCGATCTCACCCGCACTAACCTGCGGGGAGCAAATTTGCAAGCAGCCATTATGCCCTCAGGTTCCATTCACGATTGAATTAGCTACTTGCAAGCAGCAGTTGGGAGGTATAAACAGGTGAATATTAACGCGAGTGAGGTACTGAAACAGTACGCAACTGGAAAACGAGATTTTCAAGGATTTGACTTGAATGGGGCAGATTTTCACCGAGCTGTTTTAAAGGAAATAACTTTGAAGGGCAGCAATTTAATCGGGGCAAACCTAAGTGGAGCTGATTTGTCAGCAGCAGACTTGAGTGGTGCGAACTTGATTGGAGCCAATCTAAGTGGGGCAAATTTGATCGGAGTCAACCTGAGTGGGACTGACTTGATTGGGGCAAACTTGGTTGGAGCCAAGCTGGAAAATGCCTACTGCGTAAAAGCAAATTTAAATGGAGCCAATCTCAATGGTGCTAACTTGAGGAGAGCAAATTTGAGTGAAGCATCTGCGAGTGGAGCAAATTGGACTGAAACTATCTTGAGTGCCACCTTGATAGATGCTGATTTGAGCGGAACCAATTTTTGCCGTGCCATTTTAATTGAGGCTGATCTACACCGGGCAAACTTGAGTGGAGCCAACTTAGCCGGGGCTAACCTTTCCAGGACTAATTTCAGGGGAGCTAACCTCGCAGAAGCCAATTTGAGCGGAGCAAGCTTAAGAGAAGCCGATTTGAGTGAAGCTGATTTGACTGGAGCCAACTTGCAAAGAGAAAGTTTGCAATCTGCGAATTTCCAAGGTGCAACTATGCCTGATGGTAAAATTTATAATTTTTGATCACAATCTTGGCTACGTCGGCTGTTTTGAGAATTGGTATCACTATCCCGCCTTAATCAATCCACAGAGAAACAAACTGGAAATCTTTGCCACTAAACAACCCGCGATCGCTCAATTTTAAATCGGGAATCACTAGCAGCGCCATGAAGGAAAGCGTCATAAATGGTGCTAATAGTTGAGAACCCAGACGTTTTGCCCAAGCATCCATTTGAGCATACTGTTTTGCAACTAAGTAGCCGTCTACATGACTCATCAACCCAGCCACAGGTAAAGTAAGCACTTGGATAGTACTGGTTTCTACTAAAGCAATACCTCCTTTAGCGTCAATCACTGCATTCACCGCCGCGCAGAGTTCCTCGTCAGTTGTACCAACAGCCACGATATTGTGGGAATCATGAGCAACACTAGAGGCGATCGCTCCTCGTTTGAGTCCAAAATTCTGAATTAATCCTACGGTTGGTGGAGTATTTTTGTAACGATTGACAACGGTAATTTTGAGAACATCATGTTCTATATCTGCCGTAACTTCGCCATTTTGAATATGGGCAGGTAGATGCTTTTGTGTTGTGATTAACTGTCCGTCAACTGCTGTAATCACGCGCACAGTTGAGCCGTTTTCGGGAATGCGAAAATCTGCCACCTGTTTTTGAGTGGCGAGAAAGTGATTTATCGGTGTTACTGGAACGGATGCAAGCATAGTGTGCCCCGCTTCCGCTGCTAAAATCCCTTTGCAATAGGTAGACAATACGGTAAATTCTTGTAAATTTTTCACCACAATTAAATCGGCAGGATCGCCAATTTGCAGCAATCCTACATTCATTTTGTAGTGCCAGACAGGATTAACACAGGCAATTTGCAGTACATTCATCAGATCGTGACCTAACGCCACAGCACGGCGCACCAGTTCGTTGATATGCCCTTTGACTAAATCATCAGGATGCTTGTCATCGCTACAAAACATACATTTATCTGGGTGGGAATCAATCAAGTTGTGTAGTGTATCAAAATTTTTAGCTGCCGAACCCTCACGAATGATAACTTTCATCCCGAATGCAAGTTTATCCAGGGCTTCCGCCAACGTGCAGCATTCGTGGTCGGTAGTAATTTTAGCATTAGCATAGTTACGTGCTGCCTCACCACACAATCCCGGTGCGTGTCCATCAACTGGATGTCCTAATTCTTGGGCAATACGGATTTTTTCCATCACCTCGATTGTACGATTTAAAACACCGGGAAAGTTCATCACTTCGCTGAGGTAAGAGATGCCATCCTGCTCAAAAAGTTCACGAATTTCTTTGGCTGTCAGTTCTGCTCCTGCTGTTTCAAACCCAGTTGCAGGAACGCAGGAAGGCGCACCAAAAACAATCGTAAATGGTGTTTGGGCAGCATTGGCAAGCATAAAACGAATACCGGCTAACCCCAGAACATTGGCAATTTCATGAGGATCGGAAACTGCTGCTACCGTACCATGTACCGTTGCCAGACGAGCAAATTCAGTTGGTACGAGCATAGAACTTTCGATATGAACGTGGGCATCAATAAAACCGGGAAGTATATATTGGTCATAGTATTGCCCATTTTCATGTGTGATCCCTTGAATGTGTCCGTTGTTGATCAAGACTGTTCCCGGAAATATGGTTTTGTGGAGAACGTCTACGATGTTTCCAGAAACCTGCAAATTTTCCATAACCCACCATCGCAAAAACCACGGGAGATGAAAAGATTTTCATCTAATTTCAGTATAAAAAATGCATAGTCAATGTTGTCGATTTGATAGGAATCTTTGATCTATCAAACCACTTTACTCCTGATTTGTACCCAGTAAAGGCTGAACCAATATCGCCAAAAGCTCCTCCATGCATACACTACACTTTTTTGTCAAAGAGGAACTTCAGCTTAATATCCTGAAAGCCTTGAAGCTTCGTCGTGTCCTTGTTGGAACTGATTGACTTTTGTAAATCAGACAACGCTAGAATCGGGGTTTCAGATATGAAGAAATAATTCGCCAACAGTATCTTTGCTACTTTATCCCCTAACTAGTATCGCAAGTTGGCTGGATTACCACCAGTCTTAATATATACAATTGCGTAAATTATAAACCCGATGATAAGTCCTATAGGATAAAACCAAAACAATTCCTGTTTGGAAGCAAATATTTTAACAACCGCACCGCCAAACATGATCCCAATAATAGTGGCTAGAGCTTGAGGAGTAAAAGTATTAAGTCTCGTAACAAAGTACCCTACCAAATAGGCAACAACAATACCTATAGAAGTGGCTCCTATTACTGTAATAGTCATAAATCTACCTTCTCTTAAATCCTTTGATGAAATGCAAATCTAAACTTGAACATTAAACATTAAGGTAACTATAAACCCTGTCGCTGGTAATGGCACTTGCTTGATAATTTACCGCAACCGACATCGCTCTAGAATTCACGGAAACACCCGTTACAAAGTCATACGACCTGAGCAAGTGTTCCAATCGACGAGCGTATTCGGCGTCTTGAGCAAGTTGGGGAACACGCAAACGTATGCGTCCCGCTGTTGCGTACACCACCTCCCATCCTGTCAGAGCAAGCTGTCTTCTGGGAGAAAATTCCGTGATGGATGTGATTGCCATAACTTTTCAGCCTTTACAAAACGCAGTGCTTCGACTGGCTTTACCTTCAGTCTAACGTGAACCCATATCAGGACCTTGCTGAATCAAATATGAATTTACAATTCACGGGTGTGTAGAGACGTAGCACTGCTATATTAGACATCTCCAAAATAGAAACTTTTTGTGGTAAAAGAGTATAAAATTAACTTTGTTACCACAAGAACATGAGTGATGTATTAGGTTACATTCAAAACAACCCCCAGGAAACACAGCGATTGGTTGGTCTAAAGTATGAGCAACTAGAACAACTAATTTTTCAGGCGATGCGGAAGCCGCCGCTACGCGAACACCTTACATACCCAAAAGCAACAGGACATCGAAGCTGCATAAAGTTAGAATCATAAATAAAGGGGGTGGTCGTAAGGTAAAGCTATCCACCGAAGAGCAAATTCTTTTAACTTTGATATATTTACGACATTTGACCCTCCGGGTTCGCCAGTTGCCTGCGACGGGAAACCCGTCTTCAGCACTGGACTCACAACATTTCAATTATTAGGTATCCAGTTTGGAGTGAGTGAATCAACCGCAAACGATACATTTAACTACTAGTTTCCAGTGCTACAAGAACTCCTCCCATCTAGTTTACTTGAACAGGTAAAAAAAACGCCAGTGACTATGAAGTAGTGCAAGAAATTTTAACCGATTATGAACTAATAGTAGATAGCTCAGAACAGCTTATAGAGCGACCTGGGGAGTATAAAGAGCAGAAAAAATATTACTCAGGTAAGAAAAAACACCATACCTTTAAAAACCAAATTACTGTTTTGCCAGATGGCAAAGATATTGTTGATGTAATCGCGGGAGAACCTGGTCTAAAAAGTGATATAAATTTGTTTCGGTCAGGGCAGAATGGATTTAATCCTAATCAAAAGTTTAAAGGAGATAAAGGTTATGAAGGAGAAGCATCAATTAATACTCCCACGAAAAAGCCGAAAAAAGGAGAATTAACTGAGTCACAAAAAGATAAAAATAAAGAACTGGCGTCTGAACGAATATTTGTCGAACATTTGATTCGTGTAATTAAGGTATTTAGAGTTGCATCTGAAAGATTTAGATTAAATCCAAGTAAATACGAACAAATAATTATGACGATATGTGGAATTGTAAGATTCCGAATAGGAACATTAGTTTTACCAATATAAAATAGCGTGATTTTACCTCTGTAAAATTAGCGTGTATAGATACTTCGTTTTGCCTTATTTTCAACAATAACTGTCTCAAAGTCTGATTTTTCCATTGGAACTGCGCTCGTTTGTATTCTTGCGATCGCCTGTTGAAAGTCAGTGATAGAGAGGTTTTAGCATTTTTCGGAGATGTCTATTAGTTATCACCGTTGGCGGAAAATGGCTTTTCTCAGTTCCTCTGCTCCCAGTAGGATCGGTGGGCAGGCTAGCAGTAGCAACCATTGCCAAACACTTAAGGGTGATGTTGTAAAAATATTGCTCAGTGGTGGGTAGTAAATGAAGACAAGCAATGCTGTACATTCAACTCCCACACCAAGCCATAAAAGTTGATTATTCGTCCAAGACATTCTCAAAGCAGATACCCATTGAGAACGGCAGGCAAAGAGGTTGCCGACTTGACAAGCGACGATCGCCGCCAAGGTCATGGTGGTTGCCTGATGGTAAATTGCAGTTACCGTTGGCTCGGCGGTGTGAGACAGAATTGCTGGAGTAACTTGCTGGATATCTGCGATTGAGTAGCCATGACTCCACCAGACGATCAAGAATCCCAGCATCGATATGATCGCTTCAATCACCCCCAGAAATCCGTATGCCCGCACTAGCAAAGGAAGATTGAGCAGGAATTGATGTTTGGCACGAGGTGAACGCTGCATAACTCCAGTTTCTGGTAGTTCAGCACCCAGTGCTAACGCCGGCACCATGTCGGTTCCCAAATCCACTGCGAGAATTTGCAAAATTGTCAATGCTGGTGGAATTTTGAAAATGACCATGGCCAAAAATGGCACGATTTCGGGTACGTTAGATGCCAGAATGTAGGTCATAAACTTGCGGATATTCTGGTAAATTGTTCGTCCCTGCTCAATGGCACTGACAATAGTAGCAAAGTTATCATCGGTCAGCACAATATCAGCAGCTTCCCTGGCTACATCGGTACCGTTCATGCCCATAGCAATGCCAATGTTGGCTGCTCGCAGTGCCGGGGCATCATTCACACCATCTCCTGTCACAGCTACGACTTCGCCTGAGTCTTTGTAGGCTTGCACCAGCCGCAACTTGTGTTCGGGAGACATGCGGGCAAACAGTGACGTACTCCTACACTGACTCTTCGAGTACAGTGTAGGCTTCCTAAGAGATAGCAGCACTCTTTCTATTACAGACTACTGAGACACTACCATCTTTTCGGCGTTTTATAGTGGGGAAGACGCCCAGCCCCACTCTCTTGATGTTTATTGCTGCGTTCACATCCCTATCTTCTTGATAGCCACAACCACACACATGCAATCGAACTTCCAAATCTTTCGGCACATATGCATCACAACAAGAGCAAACCTGGCTAGTATTTTTCGGATTTACGCATGACACAGACACACCAGCATTTACGGCTTTGTGTGCCAAAATGTCAACGAATTGACCCCAACCATTGTCTAGAATTGATTTTGTCAAACCTGATTTAGCACTTTGACCATTAGGTAAATATTTTCCATTCTCGTCAACTTTCGCTTTATTCCGTTTTGTTAGTCCTTTGGTGTTTAAGTCTTCTACAAAAATATGCTTTGCACCTTTAGAAATCAAACGGTTAGCAGACTCGTTATGAAACTGTTTACGCTGACGAGCAATATGAAGATGTATTCTCGCTTCTCGTAAAGCTAGTTTTCTTCTAGAACGAGAACCTTTACGATGTTTATTTTTGCGTCGCTGAACATGAGCTAGTTTGTTCTGAGCGGTGCGGAAGTGTTTTCTAGGTTGTTCAATGTCCCCGTCAGAACTAGCCCACATAACCAATACACCCATATCCACACCAACGGAATTATCCATTGTAGGAGATTCATCGGGTGTAATTGGATCTGGTACACTCTTATCTTCTAGCGATAAAGTTACATAAATACCATCAGCTTTTTTAGAAATAATAGCTGTTTTAATTTGAAAACCATCCGGAATGGGGCGGTGTAAAATTATTTTTACCCATCCTATCTTTGATAAATAAAGCTTGTTGCCTTGTAAGTCCTCATTTTTTATTTGAGTATAGGTAAAAGACCGGTAACGAACTTTATTCTTAAATCTAGGTTTCCCACTTCTACTCCCATTACAATCGCCTTTAATATAGCGTTGCATAGCCAATTCAACACGTTTAACCATGTCTTGCAATACTTGACTATGAATTTCGCCATACCAAGGGCGTTCCTTTTTAAGAGTAGTAAGACTACTTTTTTGGCTATAGTAGTCGGGATTATCTTTTAATTCAGGAAGATGACAAACGAGCGGACAAACATTTACAGAACAACGATTCTGCTCATACCAATTAAATCTTTCTTGCAATAAATAGTTATATTGCAATCTGAGCATTTTTAACCACCTATTAATAGTTAGTTTTTGTTCGGTAGTTGGCAAAATTCGATATTGGTAAGCTAGTCGCACTTGCTAATCACCTCCTTGTTACACTGATGTTAACATAAATATGTAACCGTTGTGTAACCAATGATGAAAAACAAGCAATTAAGATTAAGAATGTCAGAACGTCGTTTTAATAAATTGCAGTTATATGCTGCAACGCATGACAAAACAATGACGCAAGTAGTTGAAGAATTGATTGACTCGTTGGCTGCATCAGAGATTGGTAAAAACTCAACTGCCCTCCAGTAAGAGTGATTCTACGAATCAAATAAACTGAAGGGCGTTTCGTATAACCGCCGCCATTCATCCCACACTGACTTTTTCAAAGTACAGTGTGGGGCTTCTGACGGTTTTAGCTAAGCCGGAGCGATATTTCAAAATTTGCCGCAGTTGAGCATCGGAAAGATGACCCATGCCTTCCCCAGTCACAACCCGGACTCGTTCTTCTGCTAGACCAATATTACGAGCGATCGCTTCGGCGGTTAGCCCATAATCTCCAGTCACCATCGTCACCTTAATCCCGGCTGTACGGCAACAGGCGATCGCTTCCTTCACTTCTGGACGGGGTGGGTCAAACATTGCCACTAAACCAATGAAAATCAGGTTTTGCTCCAATTCCTGGGCACGTTGCTCTAGCAACTCATTACCACCCTTACAAGCCGCAACCCCCAGCACCCGAAATCCCTGTCGTGCTAAGTCATCATTAGCTGTAACTACCTCATCCCTGTCTGCCTGATTTAACTCCTGAACTGTTCCCTCCCGCAGGATAAACTGGCAATGCCGCAACACTTCCAATGGCGCTCCCTTAGTAAAAGCCAGATAGGGAAATTCATTAGTCCACAACTGTGAAGACTGCCAGTCTAGCACCACCGTCATCATCCGTCTACGAGAATCAAAGGGGACTTCCCGCAAGCGAGGAGATTGATGTTGCAGTTGTTCCAAGTTTAATCCTGCTTTGGCAGCCGCAACCAGCAAAGCCGCTTCTGTCGGATCACCAATTTCTTGCCAACGGCTGGGTGCAGTCAGATGAATCAAGGGAGCATTGGAACAAAGAGCAGCCCCTGCTAACAGCAGATGCACCTGCCAAGAGGCGGCAAAATCAGCAGGGATGTGAACTGTACCGTTTGTAGGGTCGTAGCCTGCACCTGTGGCTTCAATTAGCAAAGACCCAACAGACCTGTTGTTACCGATTCGATTTCCTTGATTGAAATTTGGCAAAATTGGTTGTTCGCTGCCACCTTGCTGTGCTGAGGAAACCCATAAATAACGTACTGTCATTTCATTTTTGGTCAAAGTTCCTGTCTTATCGGTGCAAATAACTGTGGTTGCACTCAGCGTTTCCACGGCAGAAAGCCGCCTGACCAAGGCATTACGACGTGCCATACGCTGTACTCCCATCGCCAATGCCAGTGTTACGGTCGGTAGCAGTCCTTCAGGCACATTGGCAACAATGATACCAATCGCAAAAATGAAGCTCTCCTTGACTTCCATGCCAATCAGCAAATAGCTGAGCAGGAAGACTGTAATACCCATGAGTAAAGCGATCGCTGTGATTACCCTGACAATCCGGGCTACCTGCACTTCCAGAGTGCTGGGTTCTCGCTTGACAATTGTGGTTAGATGTGCAACTTGCCCAAACTCTGTCTGGGCACCAGTAGCATAGACCACGGCTACTCCCCGCCCCGATGCAACGCTAGAGCCTGCCGATACTAAATTAGCAATTTCCGTCGGGTTAACTCGCTCCTGCAACGGCTGTTCCCCAGGATGCAGCAGGGTTTTGCCTCCGCGAATTGGTACAACTTGACGGGGACGCACGGGGTGGGGATTGCGAGCAACGGGCAAAGATTCCCCTGTCAGTACCGAGACATCCACATAAAGGTTCTCAGCAGAAACTAAGCGAGCATCAGCAGAGATGCGATCGCCCTCTTCCAGTTGCATAACATCGCCCCGTACCAACTCTCGCGCTGGGATCTGCTTCAACTGTCCATCCCGGTATACCCGAACTTGTACTGGCAGTACTTTTTTCAATGCCGCCAGCGCTCGTTCTGCCTGGTATTCTTGCCAAAAACTAAAGACAGCGTTGATCCAGATCACAGCCCAGATTGCCCACCCCAGTTCCGGTGTGCGGGAAATGAATGCCAAAATCCCCGCAGCCCACAGCAACAGTGCCATAAAGTGGGTGAGCTGATCCGTGAAGCGGAGCCACATTGGGCGATGAGCGGTTTCTGGCAGTTCATTTGCACCATAGCGCTCAAACCGTTGTGTTGCTTCATATTCAGACAAGCCGTTGGCAGTGGTTCCTAGTGACTCATAGACGGCTTCAATGGGCAATGCCCAGACTGGTTGATGGAACGATACCATACTCCCCAGACCTTGTGTTGCATTGAACAAAAAATTAGACAACACTTACGCTTGAAAGCTGATTCTTTCAAGCCCCACTTCACCTAACGGTAGAAGTGGGGTTGTTGACTCACAGTTTGCACTCTTTAGAAGCGGTTAACCAGAAGAGGTTGAAATATAGCGAATCATATCTGTGAGAGTTACAAGCTTGCCATAATCAGCTTCTGGAATCTCTACACCAAACGCCTCGTTTAGCCCGATCATCAAATTGAGAAAATCATAGGAGTCAATACCCAATTTTGCTCGGATATCTTCATCTGCTCTCAAATTTTCTAAATCTGCTTCAGGTGCAAGTTTGCTCAAAATATTCAAAATAGTTTGTTTGATTTGGGTTTGAGTTGGAGTCATTGTTAAATTTTTGATTAGTTATAGATGTCTTCACAATTTCTCAACGGCCTGTAGATGAGTATTAAGTGCTTGCAAAAATCTCGCGCCAACTATCCCATCTGTGGCACGATGATCCCCTGCTAAGGTTGCCGTTAGCACTGGACGAACGTCAAGCATCCCATGTTCTGCCCAGGGTTGCTCGGAAATTTTGCCGAACCCGACTAAAGCGACCTGCGGGGGATAAATTACACCAAAGACCTTTTCCACACCTATATCACCTAGATTTGTGAGGGTGATAGTTGCATCAGACATTTCCGAACTGCGGAGACGACCACCACGCGTCCGCTCGATCAGGTCGCGCATGGCTGCCATTAATTCATCTAGGCTTTTGAGGTCGGCATGATGGATGGCTGGTGTCACTAAGCCTCCCTGGCGGAGGGAAATGGCAAAGCCAATGTGGATGGCTTCTTGTACCTGGAGGTGGTCATCAATCCAGTAGGCATTGAGTTCCGGTACTTCTGTCAGAGCTTTTGCCACAGCTTTTATAAGTAAAACTACTGTTAATATACGTTCTTTAATTGACCGCTTTTGATTTTCTGCTTCCAACCATTGCAGTGGGTGACTCATATCAATGCGGGTTTCTAAATAATAGTGGGGAATATCCCGGTTAGAAACCGACATAGCAGCCGCGATCGCTCGACGCATCCCAACTTGAAAATCAGCACCTGTTGTCGGTTTGGCAACAATCGGCGCTACGCCTATCTCCTCAACTGGCTTCTCTACCGCTGGCTTAGCTGCTTTAGCCTGCAAAGTCGCAGCAGTCTTTTCTACATCCACTCGCTGAATAACACCATCGGGGGCACTGGATTGGACATCACTTAAGTCAAGACCAAGCTCGTTAGCTAACCTACGGGCTAGCGGTGAGACGCGCAGGCGTTTTTGTCCATCTTTGGCTGCTGTTGGAACGATGGGAGTTTCCTCTATTGGCTGGATGAGGGGCTGTTTGCTTTCAGTTCTTTGCTGTGCGGTAACAGCTTCTGGTTCTGCAACTCCTTGGGAGTGAATCTTAGCCAGCACCGTTCCCACCGGAACTTCTGTGTTAGGTTCAATCAGGAGCTGATCGACGATGATATCCTCAAAGACTTCAATCTCCATGATGCCCTTGTCTGTTTCCACATCTGCAATGATGTCGCCCCGCTTCAGGCGATCGCCCGGTTTGACTTTCCATTCTACTAAGGTGCCTGTCCTCATATCAGCACCCAGACTGGGCATACAAAAATCAGCCATTTCTCCTCACCATCCTCATCACCGTCTTGACAATATCATCAGATTGTGGTATAGACGCTTGTTCCAAATGGTTGGCATAGGGCATGGGCACTTCTGCCCCACAAATTCGCTCGACGGGTGCATCCAGGTCATAGAAGGCGCGTTCCATGATGCGGGCGCTAATCTCCGCAGAGATACTACCACTACGCCAGCCTTCATCGACAATTACAGCTCGGTTGGTCTTGGCAATTGAAGTTAAAAAAGTTGCATCATCCAGAGGGCGAAGGGTGCGTAAATCGATGACCTCTGCTTCAATTCCCTTTTTTGATAAGGTTTCTGCTGCTTCAAGAGCCTTAAACAGACTAGCACTGTAAGTAATTATAGTTACATCATTGCCGCTTCGACGGATTCGGGCATGGTCAATATCAACAGCTCCTGCATCTGCCGCTATTTCTCCGTCCATGTTGTATAAAAGAGTGTTCTCAAAAATAAGTACTGGGTCTGGGTCTTCGAGTGCAGTCCAGAGCATCCCCCTTGCATCCTCTAGCACCGCAGGCGTTAGTACTTTAATGCCCGGAATATGGGCATACCAACCTTCCAAGCTGCGGGAGTGCTGTGCTGCCAACTGCTTACCCCCACCCGTTCCCATACGAATCACGAGAGGTACGTTGAACATACCACCAGACATATGCAGATAAGTCGCAGCTGTATTGAGGATTTGGTCAGCAGCCAGCAAGCTAAAGTTAACCGTCATCACCTCCACAATCGGACGCATACCACCCAAAGCCGCCCCAATCCCCGCTCCAGTAAAGCCCGACTCGCATAGCGGCGTGTCCATGATCCGTTCCGAGCCAAACTCTTGCAGAAGTCCCTTACTAACACCAAAAGCACCGCCATAGCGTCCCACATCCTCACCCATCAAAAAAACTCGCTCATCTTTGCGGATTGCCTCACGCAGCGCTTCGCGGACGGCTTCTCGATAGGTGGTATGAACCATTTGAGGTTCATTCTCTCCAGTCTTCATGTTCCCATGCCTCTCTCAGAGTAAACAAAGCGGGTTAACTCTTCGGTGGGTTCCCAAGTACCTGCTTCCGCAAAGGCGATCGCATTCTCAATTTCTAGCGCCACCTCCTGTTCCATTGCTGACAACTCGGCATCACTGAGTAACCCTTGTTCTTTTAATTTCTTGCTAAATGTCTCAATAGGACAGCGTTGTTTCCACTGTTCAACTTCTGCCTTATCCCGATACAATTCTGGATCAAACATTGAATGGGCGCGGAAGCGATAGGTAACACACTCTAAAAAGAAAGGCTTAGCACCAGTTAGCACCGTAGCAACAGCTTTTTGAGCGGCTTCCTCAACTGCCAAAACGTCCATCCCATCGACAGCAGCGTTATCGATACCGTAATTGTTAGCTTTTTGGGCGAGGTTGGTAACTGAGTGGGAGTACTTCAAAGCAGTACCCATTGCATACTGGTTGTTTTCGCACACAAACAAAACGGGAACCTGCCACAGTGCAGCCAGATTCATTGATTCGTGAAACTCTCCTTCAGCTGCCGCTCCATCGCCCAAAAAACAGCAGGTTACTCGCTGTCTACCCAGTTTTTTGTCCGCCAACGCCAGTCCCACCGCCAGAGGCAAACCACCACCGACAATGGCATTACCTCCATAAAAGCGTTTTTCCTTGTCGAATAGATGCATTGATCCACCCCGACCGCGACAACAGCCTTCTTGCTTGCCAAACATCTCAGCCATTACGGTAGTCATCGGGATACCCCGTACTAAGGCTTGACCATGTTCGCGATAGGTAGCAACGATCGCATCCTCTGGTCGCAATACCTGCATTACCCCGACAGCAACTGCTTCCTCACCGTTGTACAGGTGTAAGAAGCCTCGGATTTTCATGGCTCCGTAAAGTTCCGCACACTTATCTTCAAAGCGACGAATCCGCAGCATTTGATGAAGTAAATGATAGTAGTGGTTTTGTTCAACAGGAACAACTTCTGGCTCTATAGCAGTTTTTTTCTTCATCAATTTGTCTCCAATGTTGACAAGTCACCTTCAGGTAAACCCAACTCCCGCGCCTTCAGCAAGCGCCGCATAATCTTGCCACTGCGGGTCTTGGGTAGGTTGTCTTGAAATTCAATTTCCTTGGGGGCGATCGCCGCGCCTAATTTCTGCCGTGCAAATCCAATCAGTTCGAGTTTGAGCGCCTCGCTGGGCTGCTGACCGGGTTTGAGCGATACAAAGGCTTTGACTAGTTCCCCAATCATCGGATTGGGTTTACCAATTACACCTGCTTCGGCAACGGCTGGGTGTTCCATCAAAGCGCTTTCGACTTCAAAGGGCCCCACCATGTGCCCGGAGGTTTTAATGATGTCGTCCTCTCGCCCCACAAACCAGAAATAGCCATCCTCATCGCGCATGGCTAAATCACCAGTAATATACCAATCTCCTACAAAGCATTTGCGGTAGCGTTCCTCGTCGTGGAGATAGCCGCGAAACAGGGAAGGAAAGCCAGGTTTTAGGGCTAAATCTCCATCCATCCCCGGTTTGTCTATCACCTCTACCGTACCATCCTCATGCCGCCGCACGATTGCGGCTTCGATACCGGGTAGTGGACGACCCATTGAGCCAGGACGAATATCCATCGTGGCATAGTTGGCAATCATGATCCCGCCTGTTTCGGTTTGCCACCAGTTATCGTGGATAGGTAAACCTAGCTTTTCCTGACCCCACACAACCGCTTCTGGATTCAGGGGTTCTCCGACACTGTGAACGAGACGTAAATGGCTCAAGTCATACTGTTTTCTAGGTTCTATATCCACTCGCATCAAGCGGCGAATGGCAGTTGGAGCCGTGTACCAGACATTGACTTTTTGAGTTTCCAGAATGCGATACCAGCGATCGGCATCGAACTCCGCTTCATCGATGATGCTAGTGACACCATGAGTGAGGGGCGCAATAATGCCATAGGAAGTGCCTGTTACCCATCCCGGATCGGCGGTACACCAAAAGATATCGTCAGGATGGAGGTCGAGGACGTATTTTGCTGTGATGTAGTGGGCATAAACGGCTTTGTGGACGTGAATCGCGCCTTTTGGCATCCCAGTTGTGCCGCTTGTGAAGTGTAAAAGCGCCATATCCTCCGCATCGGTGGGTGCGGTGGTGAATTTGTCGGAGGCTTCTGCCATGAGTTTGGGAAGCGACCACAGCCCCTCGCCCATGTCTTCTTCAACATCAGTGAGGAGGATGTGCTGTAACTTCGGCAACCGCGATCGCAATTGGGCAACTTTCTGCTTGTAGAGCAATGTGGTTGTAACCAACACCTTGGCATCCCCTCTATCCATACGTTGATAGACAGGTTCTGGCCCAAACGCAGAAAAGAGGGGGCAAAAAACGCTGGCATTTTTGAAAGTACCGAGTGCTGCGATATACAACGATGGAATTCGTCCGGCAAGGACAAAGACGCGATCGCCTTTGACGATACCTAGCTTTTGCAGCACGTTGGCAAAGCGGTTACTTTGCGCTTTGAGTTTGCTGTAAGTAAAGTCTGTGACTGTCCAATCTTGAGCCAGAAAGCGCAACGCCACATGGTTAGCTCGCGAACTTTCTGCATGGCGGTCAATCGCAATATCGGCAATGTTGATTCCTTTGTCCTCGATTGACCCTTTCATTTCGTCATCAAGTAAAGACCAAAAGAAAGTACGACGAGTTTCCTCGTAATCTAGTAAGTTTGGCTCTACTGACCAATTCTGTTGTGATTTCTTAATTGGTCTCCAGTCCATAGTTCATCCTCTGAACTAATTAGATTTCTTGTATTAATTTGCAACAAAAACTATCAATTTTTTTCAGATAATTCTCACCAATATGAAATGCTGTTAACATTTCACAAAGTTATCAGAAACGATTAGATAAATCATGCAAAAAAATCATGAAAAAAATCAAAATAATTCAGGATTTAGCGAGATTTTGCTTATAAAGATTGACTTGAAATAAGCCTCGTATCTGTCCCGAAGATTTGCCAGCCTACAAGATAAAATATAGATTGCGTCAGTCTCTGGATTTTTCTAGGTGTTAAACAAGTCGATCAGGTATTCTCTTATTAAGAATACTGCACAACAACTACAAAAAATAGATTAATTTCACACATCATAACAATTAATGTCACATATCATAACAATCCAATGTTAATAGGGCTATTTCTAAAGAAAGATTAAGTATGAGTGGAGTTTGAGTGACATAGGAGTTAGATAAAGAAAAACAAGAATATAAAGCACGGTGATCGTCCAATTTTCTCATTTTCTTAGAGGTATGTTATGGTCGCATCCAACGCTAAACATTCTTACGCTGAACAGATGAAGCACATCCGGAGCTATACCAGCAAACTTTCCACAGCCTTGCCAGATGTGATGAAAAGCTTTTACGCTCTGAACAAAGCTTCTTCCGCACCTGGCGTACTCGACAGCAAAACAAAAGAATTGATTGCGCTGGCAATCTCCGTAGCGATTCACTGCGATGATTGTATTGCCTTTCATACCCATTCTGCCCTTAAAGCAGGCGCGACGAAAGAAGAAATTATTGAAACCCTTGGTGTAGCAGTGTTTATGGGTGGCGGCCCCGCACTGATGTACGCTACTCACGTCATGGAAGCCGTCGAGGAATTGCAGCAGACCGATGGTTGATTCAGCCTGCTTGCGTTGATGTGGTGGAGTACTAGGGCGTGTTTTCAAACTGCGAGATCCCCCCCTATCCCCAGAGGAGACCCCGAGTCCCCCCCTTAAAAAGGGGGGAAATCTTTTCAAAGTCCCCCAAGAAGCGCGGGGGATTTAGGGGGATCGCAACCTCTACTCATCGCGTAAAGATTAGTTTGAAAACATGCCCTAGTGGTCTATCGCATTAGTTTTTAAGGGTTAGTAGTGAGCGCTTAAGCGCTCTTGGAGTCTAGGACTAAAGTCCTTACTACAAACTTATACAACCATCATAATTAATGCGATAGACCACTAGTAGTTAGTGGCGTTCACTCACCAATGAGATAGTAATCAATTCCGCCAAATTTCATTCATAACACTCCCATCCGTTCCAACCAATTGAATATGCAACGGCATTTGTCCCACCGCATGGGTTGAACAACTCAAACAAGGGTCAAAAGCTCGAATTCCCGCCTCTACGCGGTTTAACATTCCTTCAGGAATTTCCGAACCGTGGATATAATGTCGGGCAATTTGAGCAACGGTACGATTCATTGCCAAATTATTTTGACCCGTCGCAATTATCAAATTTATCTTTTGCATCAAGCCATTTTCATCAACTTGATAATGGTGGAACAAAGTCCCACGAGGCGCTTCACTACAGCCAACGCCTTCTAATTGATTAATACCAGCATCAGCACGCAATTTACTAGACAATAAATCTGGGTCATCTATCATCATTTCCATTTTTTCAATTGCAGCCAAAATTTCAATTAATCGAGCATAGTGATAGAAAAATGATGATGTAACTGTGCCTTTACCATAATCTCTAAACTCTCTTAATTCCCTATCAGCATCATGTGTACCTATGCGACTACAAATATTCAAACGTGCTAGCGGACCAACACGATACATCCCACTATCTAAACGGCAATGGTCGCGCTCGTCGGTATATCCTAAAGGACGATAATAAGGAGATTTTAAATATGACCAAGATTCAACTGCTTCTCCAATAAATTCTTGATAGTGAGATGGGTCGAGACGGTCAGCAATAATATTACCTGCGCTGTCTACAAACCGGATATGCCCGTCGTAATGTTCCCACAAACCATCAGTAGTAACTAAACCCATAAATAGGCTAGGAAAATTTCCAAAAGTTTGTGATTCTGCTTGGTATTTATTAAGCAAGCTTTTAAATTTTCCTAATGCACCTAAAATAATTGTTTTTGCTTCGCTAATGCGGTCTTTAATATGGATGCGTCCTTCTTCGGATAAAGATTCCTTGACACCTCCCGGAACTGCCCAAGAAGGGTGAACCTTGCGTCCTCCTAACAATTCAATTATTTCTTGTCCAAACTGACGTAAACGAATTCCTCCACGCGCCAGTTCTGGTTCGCTTGCTATTAATCCAAAAACATTTCGCTTGTGTGGATCGCTATCCATTCCTAATAATAAATCTGGGGCGCTCATGTGAAAAAAACTGAGCGCATGAGACTGAATAATCTGTGCCAGGTTAATTAAACGACGCAATTTTACTGCTGTTTTTGGTATGGTGACGGAAAGAATCGCATCTCCTGCTTTAGCAGATGCTAATAAATGACTTACCGGACAAATGCCACAAATTCGAGCCGTAATTCCTGGCATCTCCCATATGGGACGACCTTCACAAAATTTTTCAAATCCTCTAAATGCCGTGACATGAAAGCGAGCATCCGTCACTTGTCCTGTATCATCTAAATAAATTGTGATTTTGGCATGACCTTCAATACGAGTAACTGGGTCGATGATGATTTTTTGGGACATAAGTGTTTGATTTACCTTTTATCTTCCAAGAAAGAATACGTTATCTGGGTTTGTACGGTTAGGTGCAAGAGACTCCCATAAATAAAAGTTCACAACGCAGAATGAAAATCTCTTTTTCCTACTCCCCCCTTTGGAATTAAAAATTAAAAATTAAAAATTAAAAATTGGATTGAATAAATTTTTAATTTTACATTTTTCATTTTTAATCACGGGGAGAACGTTCCACTCCCTATTTTTAAGATAGTCAATCACGGAAAAATCCCACAAACCTTGCCATGAAAAATATTTCTCCCCCTACTCCCTACTCCCCACTCCCTTTTTCAAACTAGATATAAGTTAACCAAATTTAATTAAGTCGCGTCCTTGGAGTTGCGGTTTTTCTCCTTGTAGTAACGGTTCTAGTGCGGCGCGAATTCGGTTTGCATCTGGTGGACAACCAGGTAGGTAAACATCTACAGGTACAACTGCATGTACGGGTGTCACTTTATCCAGCAAGGGTGGTACAATACCAGGTTCTTGGGGAATTTGACCGTGAATATCCGCAGTTTCAATGTAACAACGTTGTAAGACTGGTTCCGCACTTCCTAACGGGTTGCGTAAAGCAGTGACATTGCCTGTAACGGCACAGTCGCCAAAAGAGACAAGGATTTTTGAGCGTTCCCTAATTTTATAAATTAATTCCAAGTGTTCATAGTTGGCGATCGCACCCTCTACCAACACCACATCCACACCTTCTGGATATTCCTTGACATCAACGAGGGGACTATAAACTAAATCTACTTGGGAAGCTAGTTCAAACAGCCATTCATCCAAATCCAAAAAAGACATATGGCAGCCTGAACAGCCACCCAGCCATACTGTTGCCAGTTTTATACGACTCATCCACACCTCCTAAATATTCCACTCTTTCTTTTGCCGTGCCGTGGCGATAAACTCAATCCGGGCGCGGTTATGCACCATTTCACCCACACTTGACCCTTGGTGGAAAATAGACCCAGTTGGACAAGCTTCAACGCATTTACCGCAGGATGTGCAGGATGGGGACGTCCCCCAAGGTTGATTTAAATCAGTAATCACATGGGAGTTTGTACCTCTACCCGCCATATCCCAAGTGTGCGCTCCTTCAATTTCGTCACAAACACGTACGCAGCGTGTACAAAGTACACATCTGTTATGGTCAATACCGAAGCGATCGTGAGAAACATCGACTTTACGATTAGGAAATTGATACTGCAACCGCACATGATCCATACCCATTTCAATTGCCAAATCTTGCAGTTCGCAGTTACCATTAGCTACGCAGACCGAGCAAATGTGATTACCTTCTGCAAATAGCATTTCTATAATCATGCGACGATATTTTTGCAATCGTTCTGTATTAGTTTTAACTTCCATATCCTCGGCAACTTTTGTGACACAGGCAGGCAACAGGCGATTAATTCCTGCCACTTCCACCAAGCACAGCCGACAAGCCCCCACATCGGAAACCCCTTCTAAATGGCATAGTGTTGGAATGTGAATTCCCGCCTCTTGTGCTGCTTGGAGAACAGTTTCCTCCTCGCGGGCGCTTACTAATTGGTCATTAATTGTTAGTGTTTTTACTGTCATTGCTATTTTTTTACCTTGTAATTGTCGTGTTTATTTTTCATAATTAAAATAGATAATTTCAACGCAATTCAGCCCGCTCAATCGTGGCACAGAAGAACTCTGAGTGGGTAATGCTCGTTGTGTTTAGTTAAAAGGAGGGCGAGTAATTTCGATTTTCTGCATTCGACAGTTTAAACACACTCCATCAATCAATAGCGATGGTAGAAACGATTTACCGCAACAAGTGCATTTTGCTTGTAGCAAGGCACTTTCCTGCATTCGACAGTTTAAACACATCCCATCAATCAATAGCGATCGCAGAAACGATTTACCGCAACAAGTGCATTTTGCTTGTGCCTGTTGAGATGGATTAAGTATTTGACATTCTGGGCACAACCTATCAGACAGTTGCTGTACAGAAAAGAATTTCCTGCAAAGACTACATCTTTGCCAAGTGTATCTAGAATTTTGTTCAACGTTTCGACATTCTTTACACATCCCATCTAATAGTTCGGTTTCCCAAAACTCTTTATGGCATTGAGTACACCTTTGCTGCTTGAGAAAACGGGCAAACGTTTTTTGTTCTTGTTCTCTACATTCTGAACACACCCCATGAGAAAGTTCGCTGCTTGGAAACTCTCTGTGGCAATGAATACACTTTTGCTTCTGTCGCCCAAAAAAATTAATCATCTTTGCCTCCTTATATAAGGATGCAGTGTTCACAACCTATCTGGGATTGCTGTACTAATCAATGCTAAATATTCATCCCGAAAATACCGCAACGTACTAAATACCGGATTCGGTGCTGACTGACCCAAACCGCATAAGCTGGTATGCTTCACCATGTCACATAGTTCCTCTAGCAGTTTCAAGTCAGCAAGAGATGCTTTACCTTCTCGGATCTTGGTTAGCAATTGATACAACTGTACCGTACCTACACGACAGGGAATACACTTACCGCAGGACTCATCCATGCAAAATTCCATGAAGAAACGGGCGATATCTACCATGTTGGTACTTTCATCCATAACAATCATACCGCCGGAACCCATGATGGAACCAAGTTTTGTCAGAGATTCGTAATCAACAGGAGTATCAAAAGCTGAGGCGGGAATGCATCCTCCAGAGGGGCCACCTGTTTGCACTGCTTTGGCTGTACCGCCATGCGGCACACCTCCACCCATTTCTTCAACAATTTGCCGTAGAGTTGTTCCCATTGGCACTTCTATTAAACCAGTGTTGCAGATTTTCCCCGCCAAGGCGAAAACTTTTGTACCTTTGCTTTTTTCTGTACCAATACTGGCGAACGCCTCCGCACCTTTACGGATAATCCAAGGGACATTGGCAAAGGTTTCCACATTATTTATTAAAGTCGGAAATCCCCACAAACCACTCTCTGCCGGATAGGGAGGACGGGGACGAGGTGTACCGCGTTTACCTTCAATCGATGCCATTAAAGCGGTTTCTTCTCCGCAAACATAAGCCCCCGCACCAATGCGAATCTCAATCTTGAAATCAAAGGGCGAGTCAAAAATTTGACTACCTAAAATACCAAGGCGTTGTGCTTGGTGTATGGCAATTTGCAGGCGATTGATAGCTAAAGGGTATTCGGCACGGATATAAATGTAACCTTGCTTGGCACCAACGGCGTAGGCAGCGATCGCCATTCCTTCCAAAACACGATGGGGGTCACTTTCCAAAACACTCCGATCCATAAATGCACCAGGATCGCCCTCATCGGCGTTACAGATGACATATTTGCGATCGCCTTTCGCCTTGGCAACCGTTGCCCACTTTATACCTGTAGGATATCCTGCACCACCCCGCCCGCGCAAACCACTACGAGTAATACTTTCCACTACCTCAGTTGGTTTCATTTCGCGTAGCACATGATAAAGCGCCTGATAACCGTCAGCAGCGATGTAAGATTCAATGCGTTCAGGTTCAACTTTGCCACTGTTTTCCAAAACAATGGGCAATTGCTTGCTAAAAAATGGATGATTCAAATCTCCCTGTTGAACTTTCGCTTCCCCACCGTTTAATGCAGCAACAATTGAGGGAGCATTTTCCGGAGTCACTTGTTCGTATAGTATACTGCTGTTTTTACCTTCTAACAAATTGTCAACTTTTACTAGTGGTCCTTGGGAACATAAACCCATACAACCCACACCAGAAATGTATACTTTGTCTGCTATTTCTGCGGCTACAGTTGCTTTTTCTATACTTTCTTTAACAGCAGTAGAATCAGATGAGAGACAACTCGCAGCCATACAACAACGGATGCGAATAGGCTTAAATTGAGTACGTTCTGTTTGTGCTATTTCCAGTAATTCAGTCAGATCCATTTTTTAGCCATCCTTCTATTTTCTCAACAACTGACTCTGGTGTTTGATATCCGTACATTGTGTTATCAAATACAACCACAGGTGCATTTCCACAAGTACCTACACAACGAGCTGTTGAAAGTGAAAATTGTCGATTTAGCGTTGTTTCGCCAGCACGGATTTTCGCCTGCTGTTCCACAACAGCTAGTAAATCTGCTGCTCCGTTCACATAACAAGCAGTACCTGTGCAAATGACACAACTGTGTACACCTTTCGGTGCTAAAGAAAATAAGTGATAAAAAGTTGCCACACCATAAACATGACTGAGTGGAAGTTTCAGGCTGTGGGCAATGTAGAGTAATAAGTCATTTTCTAAATAGCCAAAAAGTTCTTGTGCCTTATGCAATACTTCAATCAGCGCATCTTGGTGATATTGATGGCGCTTCATGGTAGCATCCAGTATCTTAAAGCGTTTATCACCACTAGGATGCTCTTTTAAAGTACTTTTTGCAGGTTGATTTTTTTTATTAATTGTTTGATGATTCATATTTCAAATAACTGTTTAATTTATGACAAGAAAAATAAAGATTTTTGTCGAGACATAATTTTTATTATTTTAGATAAATAGTGTGAGGATTTTGTGAGGAAGTATTCTGTTTCCTCACAAGATTCTCACACTATTTGCGTATAACTAAAAATGTCGGGTCAGAGAATGAACCACAAACAAACCATGCTTTAAGCATTTTCACTGTTGGGAAGGTTATTATGCAAACTGCCGCAGATATCATGACTAAAGACGTTGCTACAATTCGCAGTTCGGCAACCGTAGCAGAAGCAGTTCGGTTGATGAAAGAAAGATATTGGAGGGCACTAATTGTAGACCGTCGCCATCCCCAAGATGCTTACGGTATTATCACTGATTCAGATATTGTTAGTAAAGTCATTGCCTATGGTAAAGACCCTGGCAAGGTACGCGTATATGAAATTATGACTAAGCCGTGCATTGTAGTTAATCCTGAATTAGCGGTGGAGTACGTAGCGCGGTTGTTTGCTGACCATCATTTGTTACAGGCTCCCGTCATCCAAAACGAACTGCTTGGTATTATTTCAGCATCGGATATTATTGGTAAAAGCAAATTTGTCGAACTACCTCGAACTGTCTTACTCGAACAAGAACTACAAGATGCAATTAAAAAAGCACGCGAAGTTTGTGGAAGAACTTCTGTGCGTTCGGAAGAATGTGCCGCAGCCTGGGATATAGTTGAAGAGTTGCAATCTGAAATTGCCCATCAACAGGCAAAAAGGATAGAAAAAACAGCGTTTGAAGAATTTTGTGACGAGTATCCAGAAGCGTTAAGAGGGCGCGATTATGAGAACTGGTGTAGTGGTTAGCTGATATCTTGCATCATTCTCAACAAGAGCCAGAGGCTCTAATTTCTCGTTACCAGGTTGAACCTGGTAACGAGGTTTTGGAGGTGTAGCCTCGCGATTATTGGGGCTGGTGCAAGATATCAGTTAGATTAATCTTTTTTAATGCATCGGCATTAAACCTGTAGTAAAAAATAATGTAGAGACCGTAAATTTACAGTCTCTACAAGGATTTTGGGTAAAGCATAATTAAATTCGGTCGATGTCTATTGCTTATAAATGCATAGCATTCGATTTTGCAGATTTGAGATGACACTTAAACCATTGACTTGCTAACCGCGCAACTTCTTCTAATGTACCTGATTCTTGGAATTGATGCGTTGCTTGAGGAATGATCTCCATTCGTTTGTTCTGAGCAGAAATTTGTGCAAGTGCATCTTCATTCATCGCAATTATTGGGTAATCATTACCGCCAATAATTAATAATGTTGGAATTTGCAGATAGGAAAGGGCAGAACCAATTAAATCTGTTTTTCCACTCCTTGAAACAACAGCCCCAACACTCATTGGACGTTCGGTTGCAGCAAGTAAAGCAGCACCACCAGTTGTACTCGCGCCAAAGTAACCTATCTTTAGATTGCGAGTAAATGGGTTTTCTGCCAGCCAATGAGCAATTGCAACTAACCGGGAAGCCAAGTGTTGAATATTGCATCGAAAATATTTACTGCGCTGGTCGAGAATATCTTCCTCTTTAGTCAGTAGGCTAACTAATATTGTTGCAAGTCCCGTTTGGCGTAGCAGATGAGCAAAATAGCGATCGCGATAGCTGTATTTAATACTACTATTCGCCTGCGGTACTATAACAATTCCCTCTGCATCTTCTGGAATTACCAATTCACCTTCTAGTTTGACTTTACCCAATTCAATGGAAACGATTTGTTCTTCAATATTAAAGCGTGGTTTTGTATACATCCATATCCCCCCCGAAATTTTAAGCAGCAGTTGTACTTAAGGCAGATTGCTCAAGCAGACGGTGTACTTCCTCATCAGTGGTTTGAGAAAAGTTGTCATACCAAAGTTCAACCGTATAAAACGGTTCTGGTGTCATCAGACACACTATTTCGTCCACTTCTGTTTTTAATTCTTTGTAGACGTCTGGTGGCGCAACAGGAACAGCAACAATGATTTTTGCAGGTTGTTCAAGCTGGAGGATGGAAATAGCAGCACGAATAGTGGAACCTGTAGCAATGCCATCATCAACGAGAATAATGGTACGATGCCGTAAATCTGGTGATGGACGATTACCGCGATACATATGGTCGCGGCGTTGCAATTCGCGCAATTCCTTGGCTGCAACTGCATCAATCATTTTACTGGAAATACCGAAATCACTGATAATATCGAAATTCAACACCCGAACACCATCGGATGCGATCGCACCCATTGCTAATTCTTTATGACTAGGAACAGCAAATTTACGGACAATACAAACATCGAGTGGCACATTCAGAGCCTTAGCAACCTCATAAGCAACAGGTACACCGCCACGCGGTAAACCCAACACTAATACATCTGCACGGTTGGCATAAGCTGTCAGTTTTTTGGCTAACATTTGACCTGCTTGTGTACGGTCATGTAATTTCCAAAGCATACTTCTCACCTCCAACTTCACAGAAAACAGGATTAACAGAATCGCCGGATGAAAAAATCCTCCTGTTAATCCCGCCGACCTTCTAGACTTTTTTATGTGCTAGGAAGGTTTTTTCTGACCGTTATTTGTTGTAAATTCCGAAATCAATCGAACGATAAGTAACCTCTCAACTAATCCAAACTGACTTTGACAACTTTTTTCTTATCTTCTTCAGCTTTGGGAAGAGTCAAACGGAGAATGCCATTTTGGTACTCAGCTTTGGCTTGATCGTTTTGAACGCGAGTAGGTAAAGGAATGACTCGTTCAAATCTGCCGTAGCGGAACTCAGAACGCATCATGCCTTTTTCTTCAGTTTTGGTTTCTTCTTGGCGATCGCCACTAATAGTAACCGCATCTTCAGCAACTTGAATGTCAATGTCTTTGGCTTCCAATCCTGGAACTTCCAATTTCAGACAAATCTCTTCAGCAGTTTCCTCCATTTCCATAGAAGGTCTAAAAGCCATCATTTGGGAAGCGCCATCAACAGGATGCATCAACCTATCAAACAAGCGGTTCATTTCTTGTTGTAAGCTTTCCATTTCGCGAATGGGTTCCCAAAGTTCAATATCTCGAAACGGACGCCAACGACTAAGTGTCATATTCGTTGCCTCCTACAACAATTCTACCAAATACTTGCTAGCTGTTATTCCTCACACCATTACTCTGACATCTGCTAGCTAATGATTCACATCAGTTAGGGAGAGCAATATCAACTCAGCCTCTGGATATACTCTACTTTAAGCGTAGAAAAAGAAATTGAGGAACTTGTGAAGATACAAAAACTTAGTACACCATTTCATTAATTCGTAAAAATTTATTTGAAAAAACTCTGCGCCCCTCTGCGCTTACTCTGCGCTCCTCTGCGTTTCAAAAACTACGATTTTACGCAAAGCAGTACTTACTTTTTCAATCAACAAATTCGCGGTAACTGTTCCCCGCTCAACATATCAACAATGCGACTACCACCAATTTTGCTTTTCATCTTAACTACACCAGAAGATTTTCCAGTTACACTGCCAATAACACAAGCATTACTATCACTATGAAACTGCATAATTGCTAAAGCTTTCTCTACATTTGCAGCTGGTAAAAATGCGACAAACCGTCCTTCATTAGCTACATACAAAGGGTCAAAACCGAGAATTTCACACGCTCCCTGCACATCTTCACGCACGGGAATTTGGTTTTCATCAATAGTAATTTCCACACCAGCAGCTTCAGAAATTTCATTTAACGCACTCGCTAAACCTCCCCGCGTTAAATCTCGCAAACAATGAATTTCTATCCCTGCTTCTAAAAGTTGTAAAACTAAATCAGCTAGGGGTGCTGAATCACTTTCTATTGTCGTCTCAAACTCTAATCCCTCTCGCTTAGCCATGATGGCGATACCATGTCGCCCAATATCACCATTCAAAAGCAATACATCTCCCTTTTGAACGTTTTGTGGTGCGATTTCTTGCGCGTGTTCAATAATGCCAATCCCAGTGGTATTAATAAAAATTCCATCCCCCTTACCTTTATTCACCACTTTGGTGTCACCAGTTACAATTTGCACCTTAGCAGCTTGTGCTGCTTCCTGCATCGATTGCACCACCCGCCACAGAGTTTCCATTGGCAATCCTTCTTCTAAAATAAAACTTACACTTAGATAAAGGGGACGCGCACCCGCCATTGCCAAATCATTGACAGTGCCATTTATTGCTAAGGAACCAATATCACCACCAGGGAAAAATAGTGGTTGAACAACATAAGAATCAGTCGTAAAAGCA
Organism: Nostocaceae cyanobacterium; assembly: GCA_051861145.1. Classification (GTDB taxonomy): domain Bacteria; phylum Cyanobacteriota; class Cyanobacteriia; order Cyanobacteriales; family Nostocaceae; genus JBHYDF01. The sequence continues at coordinate 14,890 of JBHYDF010000019.1, read as the reverse complement.
ATTTTGTCACTAGTTAGTTTGATAGTAGCGGCATCATGTTGAGTGTTATTAAAATAACCAAAAGCAGACAAAAACATCTGGGAAATCAACTGATACATTAACTTACCGCCGCCACCATGCGCTAGGAGAACGGTAGGATATTTCTGAATTGGAATCGGACAAATTAAGTTAAAATCCTCAAATTTTGTCATGGTTTGCGACTGGCTGTCGATAGCGATAGTATGCAGCACAAGCACCTTCAGACGATACCATAGGCGCACCAAGGGGATGTTCCGGGGTACAGTTCCTACCAAAAGCAGAACATTCGCAAGGTTTTTTCACACCTTGCAAAATTAATCCGCTAATACACTCAGCTGATTCTTGCACAGTGCAACTAGTTAGAGAAAAACGCCGTTCTGCGTCAAATTCGCGGTATTTATCGCGCAATCCCAATCCACTTTGGGGAATTTCTCCTATTCCTCGCCACTTGCGCGGTATTATTTCAAAAACCTCCCGAATAACTTGTTGTGCTACTTCATTACCACTGCGACGGACTGAGCGCGTATACTGATTTTCGACTTGCGATCGCCCTTCTTCCAATTGTTTGACACACAAATACACACCCTGAAGAATATCTAACGGCTCAAAGCCTGTAACCACAATGGGTATATGATATTTTTCGGCAATGGGTTCGTATTCGGTATACCCCATGACGGTGCAAACGTGTCCAGCGGCTAAAAAGCTTTGCACTTGATTATGAGGTGAAGCAAGAATTGCTTCCATCGCTGGTGGAACGAGTACGTGAGAAACTAGTAGGGAAAAGTTTTTAATGCCTTGCTGATGTGCTTGGTATACAGCCATTGCTGTTGCAGGTGCAGTTGTTTCAAACCCCACTGCGAAAAAGACGATTTGTTTGTCTGGGTTAGCTTGGGCAATTTTGAGAACATCCAGTGGAGAATAAATAATGCGGATATCACCGCCGTTTGCCTTGACAGTGAGTAAATCTTTATGACTACCGGGGACTCTTAACATATCCCCAAAAGAGCAAAAAATTACTTTTGATAGTGAAGCAATTGTTATTGCTTTATCAATTAATTCTACAGGTGTTACGCAAACCGGACAACCAGGGCCGTGTATTAAAGTAATTTCTTTAGGTAACAGTTCATCTATACCAAATTTAACAATAGAATGAGTCTGACCACCACAAATTTCCATGATTGTCCAAGGTTTGGTGGTGATAGCAAAAATCGCTTCTGTATACTTTTGTGCTACTTTGGCATCGCGATATTCGTCAATAAATTTCATTTGTCTAAAAGCTAATAGCTATAGAATATTTGATAATCAAAAGGAAGAAATAGTTGAGCTATAACGGAATATCATCTACATTATTACAAATATAGGAATCAGATTTGATTCTTGAAAAAAATCTGACTTTTCACGTCATGTGGAAATTCCTACGAAAAACCTAACCCCCCAGCCCCCTTCCCTACAAGGGAATGGGGAGAATTCAAAGCCTCTGGACTTGTCGGAGAGAGGTTTACCTTCTTAGGTTTTCAACATCCCGTGAAAAGTCAGGAAAAAAATCCGTACACTTTAAGCTTAAGTGTAGGTAGGCTTAAGCCTACATATCCGGGTTTTGTAGGCTTAAGCCTACCTACGTATATTTCAAAAATCAAATAGGAGTCCTATAGGGAATTAGGGCTAGAAATTGCCCCAAATTATTAAGTTTAATGAATTGTATTTTTATATAGTTTTTTATCGTTTTATAGCTAATCTTTGCTTGAAGAGCAATGATAGAAATAGGAGTAGAGTTTTCATACACTAAGTTCAACATCAGAGAATTTCCGGTGTTTGCAGTTATAATATTGCATCTTTTCTCATGGAGTTAATTCTGAACTGCAAAATGTTTTAACAGAGGCAATAGATAATTGAGACGAGGATAAGTTTATGTTGTTGCCACTGCAAATTACCTTTCATAACATGTCGCCATCGGAAGCCATTGAGGCGAAAATTCGTAAGAGTGCTGCTAAATTAGAGCGTTTTTATAATCGCATCATTAGCTGTCGAGTTACAGTTGACGCTCCGCATCGGCATAAACGTCAGGGCAAACTTTATCATGTGCGAATTGACATTAGCATACCCAATCATGAAATAGTTATAAATCGCGAACCCTCAGAGTGTCAGACTCATGAAGATATGTATGTAGCAATTCGCGATGCCTTTGATGCTGCTAAACGCAAATTACAAGATTATGCCCGTTTGCAACGACATGAAACGAAGATTCATGAGGTGCCACCTTTTGGACGGATTGCAACATTATTCCCAGAAGAGGGTTATGGCTTTATTGAAAAACCTGATGGCAGTGAAGTATATTTTCACCGCAATAGTGTCTTGAATAAAAATTTCGAGCAGTTGGCAATAGGAGATGAAGTCCGTTTCAGCGAAGAAGTAGGTGATAAAGGACTTCAAGCTAGCACTGTGAGACTAATTGGCAAGCACCAGCCTGTAGACATTTATTAATTCGTAATTCCAGAAAAGATACTGCTGGCGAATTTAACGTAGGGTGGGTAGTGCCCACCACCGTTCGGTTAAGGGGGAAGGGGTTTTTTAAGCGAGAAATCCCAACAGGTGAAACATTTGGTGCATATGATCGGCGATCGCCTACATCATCTTATTTCTCCTGACGATAAACCAGAAGTTGTCCGCGTCAAAATCAAGGAAGTGAGCGATGAATTAGCATCCTCTGGCAATCATTCACACCATGCCCTGCAAGAAGCTACGGAGTTTCTGCAAGAGCAATGGCATAGTTTGCAACAGAGTATCTCTCGTGCAGGCAGTCGGGCGAAATCAGCTTTGGATGCTGCCTGGAAGCAACTCAGCAAATAAAGTCTTAAATATGGAGAACTTCATCACAAACAGCGAAAGAGTGGCACTGAAACTGAGGTGACTCGTGTTGTGGGAGATGTACGGGGTTGCCCCTGCTTAATCATTGATGACATGATTTCCACTGGTGGTACTCTAGCTAGGAGCATTGAAGCACTACTCAATGCTGGGGCACGTCCGGAAATTATAATCGCTGCTACTCACGGACTATTTGTCAAGGAAGCACGCGTTAAGTTAAGTCACCCCAGCGTGCAGGCAATTTTCGTTACCGACACCGTTGCACCCAAAGAAACTGACTGGCAGCAATTACAAGTTGTCTCCGTCGCCCCCTTAATTGCTACAGCTATCCAACGGTTCCAAACTGACGGTTCAATCAGTGACCTGTTTTAAAACCGAGGAATAAAAATATGCTCAAAAGATTCCGCAATCGTACTGAAGCAGGGAAACTACTAGCTGCTAAGTTGGCAGAATATGCCAATCGTCCAGATGTTTTAGTGTTGGGACTTCCTCGTGGTGGTGTGCCTGTAGCATTTGAAGTCGCAAAGGCACTCAATGCCCCATTAGATGTTTGCCTGGTGCGTAAACTAGGTGTACCGGGACACAAAGAACTAGCAATGGGTGCAATTGCAACCGGGGGAGGCCGTGTAATTAACGAGAATGTTGTGTCTTGGTTGAGAATTTCCGAACAGACCATTGATGAAGTGGCAGCAATGGAAATACGCGAATTGGAGCGTCGCAACCGCGTCTATCGAGGTAATCGTCCGCCACCAAAAGTCAAAAACCACACTGTCATCCTGGTTGATGACGGTATTGCCACTGGTTCCACCATCCGGGCTGCGATCGCCACATTGAAACAGCAACAACCACGGGAGCTTATAGTTGCAGTTCCAGTAGCACCCCCCTCCACCTGCGAGGAACTACAAGCGGAAGTGGACAAAATTGTATGCGTGATGATGCCAGAGGATTTATATGCGATTGGTATCTGGTATGAGGAATTTGAACAAACGAGCGACACAGAGGTATGTGAACTATTAGCAAGACACAAACTACAGGTAGCTAACAACTCATAAATGGAGGTTGAGTCAATGGATAGGACATTAACACACAACTTTCAGGAACATTTAGTATCAGTCACAGCAGGTAAGGTAAAATTAGAGGGCAATTTAGTAATACCAAATGGTGCTACAGGTATAGTTTTATTTGCTCATGGCAGTGGTAGCAGTCGCCATAGTCCCCGCAATCGATATGTTGCCGGAGTCTTGCAAAACGCCGGACTAGCAACCCTGCTGATAGATTTGCTAACTCCTGAGGAGGAAGCAATTGACCTACGGACAAGACATCTGCGCTTTGACATTGGGTTGTTGGCATCGCGGTTAGTTGGTGCCACAGATTGGCTCTTAGAGAATCCAGACACTAATCACCTGAAAGTAGGTTACTTTGGAGCCAGTACAGGAGGCGGTGCAGCCCTCGTCGCAGCAGTGGAACGTCCAGAGGCTGTGAAGGCAATTGTCTCTCGCGGCGGACGCCCTGATTTAGCTGGTTCAGCGTTACCCCACGTCAAAGCACCAACACTGCTCATTGTTGGTGGGTACGATACCCCAGTGATCGCGATGAATGAGGATGCACTGAAACAGTTGCGGACACAAAAACGCCTGGAAATTATTCCCAGAGCAACCCATTTATTTGAAGAACCAGGCGCACTTGAGGAAGTGGCGCGACTAGCAAGCAAGTGGTTTACACACTACCTTGCACAAGACTAGTACTCCACCACATTAATTTTGACAGGTAAACCAAGTGGTAGACCACTAGTTTTGAATTATGAAGCAGCTTATCACCATAGCATTTATCGGCGATGTCATGTTAGGTCGGGGGGTTAATGAAGAGATAAAAGTGCGATCGCCTGAATCTTTCTGGAGTGATGTCCTACCGATTCTACAACAGGCAGATGCAGTTATCGCTAACTTAGAATGTGCCATCACCGAGCATCAGCAGGAGTACCAAAGAGTGCCAAAGGTGTTTCACTTCCGCGCTGACCCCGCCGCAATAGACCTACTTCGTGTTGCTAACATCCGCTGTGTCAATCTTGCCAACAATCACACCCTTGACTTTGAGGAGCAAGGATTGCTGGATACTCTGCATTATCTCGATACTGCTGGCATACACTATGTTGGAGCAGGTCGGGATATCTGTGAGGCAATAACGCCAGTGGTGATGGATATTGCAGGTTTAAAAGTCGGTATGATTGCCCTTACAGACAATCAACCCGATTTTGCTGCTGGGGTCAATCGCCCTGGCACAAACTATCTGGAGATTCGCACCGATCCCATGACCTTGGTACGGATTGAATCAGCGGTGGCGCATTTAAAACAGGCAGGTGCTGAGTTAGTTATTTTATCTGCCCACTGGGGACCAAACATGGTTATATCTCCACCGCCCCACTTCCGTCACTTTGCTCGTAGTGTGATTGATTCCGGCGTGGATATATTTTACGGTCATTCTGCCCACGTTTTTCAAGCTGTAGAACATTATCAAGACGGACTCATTCTCTACGACACCGGAGATTTTCTCGATGATTACGTAGTCGATCCGATACTGCGAAATGACTGGTCTTTTGTGTTCTTAGTGGAAGTGGATAGTCATGGTGTAAATAAGTTGCATTTAATACCCGTTTATCTAAATTATGCGTGTGTTGAACTTGCTAAAGGGAAATATTTCGATGCCATCTGTCAGCGAATGCAATCGCTTTGTGCTGATTTTGATACTGATATTCAAAAAATATCCTCAGGATTGGAAGTTCAACTGAGGAAGTAATTTCTGAGGAAAATTTAAGATGAACCCTCAACAAAGAAAGATTATACTCATCATTCTGATTGCGATTATTGGTCTGCCTCTGTTGAAAATACTGGTGCATTTTGTCACCGAGGCATGGTGGTTTAATGCTGTTGGTTTTTCGGAAGTCTTTTGGACAAGATTAACCTGGCAAATTCTCATCTGGACGGTTACGTTTGTTTTCTACACTTTGTTTCTGTGGGGAAATTACCGTCTTGCCATGCGTAACACCAGGTATATTTCGTTTCGCTTTTTTGAAGATAGGGAATTTACGAACGATAACAATATATTGGCGAATTACTCAGCGATCGCTTTGATTGTTTTCATTGCTTTCAGTGCCGCGATCGCTAGTGTTCCGGCATGGGAAACTATCCTTAAGTACCTCCATCCTACTAACTTCGGCAACCGTGATCCCATCTTTGGGCGAGACATTGGCTTTTACGTATTTCAGCTACCGCTTTACGAAAGCATCTGGACTTGGTTGCTGTTTCTGTTAATTTGGGGACTAACAGTATCTTTTTTGGTCTATCTGTTTAAAAACAGCATTACCTTAAAAAGTGGCGATCGCAATTCCTTTAATAGGAAAGCAAAAATTCATTTCAGTTTGTTACTGGCGGGAATTGCTGCCTTAATTGCGATCTATTTCTGGCTTAAACGTTACAGTTTGCTGTTTTCAAGCAGTGGTGTAGTCTTTGGTGCTGGTTATACCGATGTCCATGCCCGGCTATTTGCGTATCGGATGGCGAGTATCTTGGCATTTGTGCTAGCAGTATTGTTTGTTATCTCGATGCGACGTAGGAGTTTTGCCTTACCAGTACGCTTAATTACATGGTTTGTCGTCGCCCTAGTGCTACTCATCGGTGTTTATCCCTGGTTTCTGCAACGATTTATCGTTGAACCCAACGAGTTAGCTAAGGAAAAGACCTATATTGCCAACAACATCAAATTTACTCAAAATGGCTATCGCTTGAATGAGATGCAAAGGCAAAACTACGCAGCACAAGCGCAAATCAATAGTCAGTCTTTGCAAGAAAACCAGGCTACCATTCGCAATGTTCGCCTGTGGGACTATCGCCCCTTACTCAGTACCTACCGCCAAATACAGGAAATTCGTCTCTACTATCGCTTTCGGGGTGTGGATGTAGACCGTTACACTCTTAATGGCAATTATCAACAGGTGATGCTATCGGGGCGAGAAATAGCTCATTCCCAGTTACCCCAGGAGGCGCGTACCTGGGTTAACCAACGCCTCAAGTATACCCACGGCTACGGTTTAGTGATGAGTCCAGTTAATCAAGTTACCGCCGATGGTTTACCGGAACTTTACATCCAAGACATTCCGCCTGTATCTAAGGTGGATTTACAGGTAAGCCAGCCAAGGATTTATTACGGCGAAGAAACTGATGACTATATTTTTACTGGCACTAAAACCCAAGAATTTGATTATCCCATGGGTGGAAGCAATGCCTTTACTACCTACAACGGCAAGGGCGGTGTAGCGATACCCTCAATTTGGCATAGACTGGCATATGCCTACGATTTAGGCAGCCTTCAGATTTTAATTTCCAATTACTTTACTAACCAATCGCGCATCCATTACTATCGCCAGATTGAACAACGGGTAAATCATGTGACACCATTTCTGCGGTTAGATAGCGATCCTTACCTAGCAGTGATTAACGGCAGATTGCAGTGGATTATAGATGCTTACACAGTGAGCGATCGCTATCCCTATTCTGAGCCAGTTGCTCACACTCAGAATGCTTCAGAAATCTTCAAGGACGCAAATACTAAGCAAATTTTACGCGAGAATGTCAACTATATCCGTAATTCGGTCAAGGTATTGATAGATGCTTACGATGGCTCAATGCGGTTTTATGTCATCGATGAAGCTGACCCGGTACTCATGACCTACCGCAAGATATTTCCCCACCTGTTTGAATCTAAAGCAGCAATTCCACTAGAAGTAAAAAGTCATTTTCGCTACCCGCAAGATTTATTCCAAATCCAGGCGCAGATGTATCTTTCTTACCACATGACCGACCCGGAAATGTTTTATAACCGCGAAGACCTATGGCGCTTCCCCAGGCAGATTTACGAAGGGAATGAGCAGATTATGCAGCCTTACTATGTAATTATGCGGTTGCCAGGGGAGACGAAAGAGGGATTTATTCAGATATTGCCGTTCACCCCTGCCAACAAAGATAATATGATTGCTTGGATGGCAGCACGTTCTAACGGCAAGGAATACGGTAAGTTACTGCTGTACGAGTTTCCCAAACAAAAACTGGTGTTTGGCCCGCGACAAATTGAAGCGCGTATTGACCAAAACCCACAAATCTCTCAGCAGTTTACCCTGTGGAATCAAGCAGGTTCCAGAGTCATTCGTGGAGATTTGTTAGTCATTCCTATCGATCAGTCTTTACTTTATATTGAGCCAGTATATTTACGGGCTGAACAGAGTGAGTTACCGGAACTGAAGCGGGTAATTGTCGCATATGACAAAGCCGTGGTTATGGAGGACACTTTAGAAAAATCCTTAGCAGCAATCTTTGGTGAGGTGCAGGCAAAGAATGAATTGTTTCCTCCTGCAACTGGAGAGTTTTCCACTCTAGTTAAATCTGCATTAGAAACATATCAAAAGGCACAAACAGCCCTGCGTCGGGGTGATTGGGCTGAATATGGGCGGTATCAGAAACAGTTGGAGGGGATTTTGCAGAAGTTAAATCAGGGTAGCAAGCGTTGAAATTTGAAATAAGGTGGGCCTTGCCCACCTTATTTGATATAGCAGTCCTATATGATGTGTGAAATTCGAGCTTAGTAGTAGGTAGCCTACAAACCTGGTAATTTAGGCTTAAGCCTACCTACTAAATCATCTATTGTTCACAAATGATTTAGGATTGCTATATAGTATTCATATTTGCAAAAACTTACTCCTTGGAGTTATTCAATTTATCATGCTCATTCTGTGTAACCCGGTAGATTTCTCTATCAACCATATGGATTTCATACTCTGCTTCTTTTCCAGGAATAAATAAAAATCCAGGTTGTTCTTCTTCTACTTCTACTATTTCAGAAATTGCATCAAGATTAATTTCAACCCTATGACCGTCTGTCGTTTTCACGTTAACAGTTTTCATACAGCCACCCCTTTGTTCTCTAAGTAGCTCAAAAATAATATCTTTAGATATATAATACTAACATTGTGAAAATATACTGAGTAAAAAAGTATAATTAATTTACAATAAAATTCTAATATTTTTTGATAAAAAGCAATAAAAAAATACACTTTGAAAATTATTTTCAAATGAAAAAATAGATATTGAATTAAATTTATTCTGATTTTTCACAACATATTAACGGTTTATTTATTTAGTTAAAGTATGTTGTTGAAACGCTAAAAAATGTTACTGAAATTTTACCCAACATATCTTTGTTAGACAATAGAGATATTATTGATAAGCAACTATCAGTTGCTAGCGCTTCAAATCGCTCGCCCGATAACTACAAGGGAGGTGAAATTATGTTTGATATTTCAATTCCTGATATTATCTCGTACATCATCTTCAAAATCTGCGTGCTGGTATTAGTGCTATTGCTTTTGTGGACAATTACCGCTATCCCTGTTTTTTAGATTATCAAAGTGGAGTCATGAAAAATTGCCACAACTGAGCGATCGCTCCCTCTACCCCGTTTAAAATAACGATAAGCCGGAGGCTTTACGCTTCGCGTATCGCCTATTTTTTATCAGTGTTCAGTAGTGAAGATTAAGAGTTAGCGCGAAAGTGCGATCGCTGTCTTCTTTTGGTTTGTAAACGCACCTTAAAAACTTCATATTTATTTATAAATCAACTTTGAAGTAAGCGCCATTCTTCTAAAGTACGTTCCGCTTCTTGTGCGTCTAAAATACTAATGGCAAACCCAACATGAACGATTACATAATCATCTACTTGCGCTTCAGGAACATAAGCCAAACTAACTTCTTTAATGATTCCACCAAAGCTGACTTTTCCTGTTCGCATGAGTGAATCTTCATCATTTACACTAATAATTTTCCCTGGAACTGCTAAACACATAATTCCTCCTTCTGCTACTTCTGATCTGCAACATCCAATTCTCGTAAAGCTGCCATAATTTGTCCCAAAGCAATGCCACCATCATTTGGTGGAATACGTTGATGCCAATAAGGGCGAATATTTTCTGTTCTTAAACACTTAATTATTCTTTCAGTTAAATACTTATTTTGAAAACAACCTCCTGCAAGTACTACTCTTTCTTCACCCACAAAATTTGCAATTTTAACTATCATTTCAACTAGTGTGTTGTGAAATTTAGCTGATATGTAGCTCAGGGATAAACCGGAGTGAATATCTTCTAAGATATCCTTGATTGCATTGTTCCTTTTTTGGCAACATCAAAGGCAAACTCCAAAGAATCTGGGAGCATCCCAATTTTGACAAAATACTAGTGAAAGATTTTTCCCAGTCCTCTTGTAGAGGAATGCGCGCTTTCAGACAGGCACTTAAGTGCCTGGCTGGCTAGCTGGCTATTCATGCAAAATTGGGATGCTCCCAAGAATCTGGTACTACACTAGATGCTTCACCTACTCGCATTTGTACTAAACGAATATGTTGAGCGCCTTCATCCTTAGCACGTTTGACAGCAGCCTCGAGAATATTCTGCATCATTCCAACTTCATGCATAATTATTTCCTAACAGTTTTGATTAAATGGTTTATTTTTTTAACTGCTATCTCTACTCTTTGTTCAGCAACAGATGATAGACTTTCGCCCAATTCAAAGTTCACTCCTTTTATTGTTACCCACCAAGCTTGGGGGCAATCACCGTAAAGGGCTTTGGTGAGAGCGAGGAGCGATGGCGGATCGCCCGTATGTCCTGCGAAGACGCACTCAGAGGCTGGAGCGAGCTTTTTCAGTTGGACATCGTTATTTTCTGAAGTCAAACAAGCATCTACAAAAATTACTAAATTAGTATTGGCTAAAGCTTCAGCAAGTTCAGGTGTAAGTTGATGAACAGCAAGAGATTTCACATTTGATAAATGGCTTAACGCATTAGCTACCCGTTGCCCAATGCCATCATCACTCCGCAAAGTATTGCCGTAACCAATCACTATCACATTGCAATTCATCGATTTTTTACTGACTTCGGGTCACACAAAAGTCAACCACATTTTACAAAAGCCTTTTGGTGTCTGGTGTATCTATATAATTCTGCTGTACTGATTTTTCTGGTTCTACAGGTAAACCTAATTGCATACAAAAGTAGCGATCGTACTTGGCTTGTGTCCAGTTATAAGCTGCTTGAATTTGCTCAACAGTGAGGTCTTGAGTACCTCGCAAATCGGCATTTTTGAGGTTAGCACGGGTGAAATTGGCATCGATGAGGTATGCATTTTTCAGGTCTGCCCCCTCTAATTTAGTATCACTTAGGTCTGCACCTTCTAATTGAGCGCCTTCTAATTTAGCATTTGTAAGATTAGCTATTTCTAACTCCACACCGTTAAGAATGGCAAATACTAGAATTGCTCCTTGTAAATCAGCACCACACAGGTTCGCACCTCCAAGGTCTGTATTACTTAAATTGGCACGGGTTAAGTTAGCACCTTCTAATTGGGCACTATTGAGATTAGCAAATTTAAGATTAGCTTCTTTGAGTCTGGCACGACTGAGATTAGCACCTTCTAATTGGGCATCAGTGAGATTTGCTTGCTTGAGGTTAGCATAGATGAGATTGGCATCACTGAGATTAGCAACACACAGATCCGCACCAGCCAAGTCAATTTCATGTAAGTCAGCACCGGGTAAATCTAAAGCTTTTAAAGACACACCATACTGATTTAAATCTGACAATGCTTTGATTCTGGCGTAGCTAGTTGATACATTTGCTGCGGCGGCATGATCAATGACTTGCCATGCTTGATAAATAGTATTGCGTCTGCGCTCCCTACTTTCCAACAAATATAAGCTGGCTGCTGCTAAGATACTAAAAGCTTCAATATTATTCAGTTGAATTACTGATAATGCTTGTTTGTAAAAACACTGCAATAATGAATCTTGAGATTTACAAACATGTGAATGCTGATTCCACTGTTCGATGTGACTGAATGTCAGCATTAACAAATAAGCAATCACGATCGCCAGTAAAACACGAAACCAGACTAGATCCAGCAAATCTCGAAATTTTGACCGTAATTTTCTCGCTAACCAAGTAAATCTGATCACATTAATTAACCTCCGTGGAAAAAACCTGCACGCTTTTCCGCAAACATGATTGGCTCTGTGCCGCCGGAGAGCGATTTTGGGTAGGGGTTCTCACAAGCCGAAGCGGTCTTTTGGCAGTAATACGCTCGAATAATCGCAGCTTTGCCCGCTCGTTTTGAGCTATGGAAAAGCGCGTTTTGTGTAGAAAGCGTGCGTCCCCTCCTCAGCATCATCTTCCGCAGGAATTCCCGTATTGAGAGATGCTAGAGTGATTTGGTAAGCTAGTCGTAACGATGCGAACAGCGCCTCACTCGCCATTGACTATGCCTTCATCTTACTGTACCCGAAGGTGGAGCGTGTAGGTAGTTGACCTGCATTCAGTCGTGACAGCAGGCAAGGCCAATGGCTCCTGATTGCCCTGCTGTTTTGGGCGGAAGCGAGGACGGCGGAAGATGTAACGAATTAAGTAATACTCATAAAGTTAGTTAAATAACAACAATGTAGAAAAGTTAAGGATTTTGAAAACAGAGGCAACTTAACTTTAAACTAAATGGCGATCGCTCTTGCGTCATGAATAACAAGTTTCACCGCCAGCTAATGTAAGTAATACCGCGATACTTCAACAGTCGTGGGGGGCGTTGCTGATTAAAAGTATGAATTTGCCTCACGCACGAGGCAACAGAGGCGCACAGAGGAAGAGTTTAGGACTACCGATTTTTAAATTTCATACCCAAATTCAGCAACGCCCAGAAAAATAAAGGAGATACAAACTATGATGGATGCAAACGAGGTTCTCAAGGTGATGTGTGAGAAGTATCAGGCAGCTGTTAACGCCAACGATTCGGCAGCCTATCGTCAGCTATTCGCCGCAGACGCGATTCGGATTCGGTCTCATAGAGCTAAAAAACTCGTCAATCTTGCGGCACCATAAGCACAAAATATTCCCAAGGGTGCGTGAAGTTACTTAATTTCTCAACACATCTTAAAGTATCGCTTGACAATCACCAAAAATATGTATATACATATTTTATGAGCAACCAATTTCCTGAAGCTAATCTTGCTAAGGTAATTCAAGTACCTGCAACCTGTATGGGGATGCATGTTCGTCGTGCTTCACGCATTGTGACGCAAGTATATGATGCCGCTTTACGTCCTGTAGGGTTGGCTTTAAACCAATTTACACTGCTGGTGTCTATTCACCTTGTTGAATCTACGCCGATTACTCGCTTGGCTGTTGAGTTATTTACGGATCAAACCACCTTAACCCGAAATCTGAAACTCCTAGAAAAACGGGGGTTGGTGATGATCGCACCTGGTGAGGATCGGCGGGTGAAGTTGGTGTCTATTACCGCTGAGGGGCAAGCTGTTCTGGCGAGGGCAATTCCTTTATGGGAGCAAGCTCAAACTGAAGTGATGCAGCAGTTTGGGGAACAGAAATGGCAGACGCTGCTATCGCTGTTATCTGATCTCAAGACTGTCAGCTAGCCTAAAAATTTTTCTCGTAAATATGTATATACATATAATAACCTGTTCTGGAGGATGCAATGGCTAAACTTGATCTCCATCCCACCGTGAAGTGGTGGCGCGAACAGTCTGCAAGCAAGCAACCACAAAGTACAGTTACCTTGAATGCCGACTCACTGCGATCGCTTTGTTTAGAGATGGGGGCTGACGATGTGGGATTTGTGGAAATTGATCGAAGTGCGATCGCAAATCAACGTTCAGATATCACAGCAGCATTTCCACTCACCAAAACACTCATTAGCTTTGTCTGCCGCATGAATCGGGAAAATATTCGTACCCCTGTTCGTTCTGCGACAAATCTCGAATTTCATGCCAATTATGACCACGTTAATGAAGTTGCACGCACTATTGCCAAAACATTGGAACAGACTGGAGTCAGAGCAATGGTTCCAGGCGCTAGTTTTCCAATGGAAATGGATCAATTTCCAGGCAAGGTGTGGGTAGTTTCCCATAAACCCGTTGCAGTGGCAGCAGGTTTGGGACATATGGGAATTCATCGCCTAGTAATTCATCCGCAGTTTGGCAGTTTCATCTCGTTGGGAACAATTCTGATTGATGCACAACTGACGGCATATAATCATCCCATCGATTACAATCCCTGTCTAGAATGCAAATTGTGCGTTACAGCTTGCCCAGTAGGTGCGATTGGTGCAGATGGCCACTTCAATTTCTCCGCTTGTTACACTCATAATTATCGCGAGTTTATGAGTGGGTTTACAGATTGGGCACAGACCATCGCCGAAAGTAAGAGTGCCCGTGATTATCGTCAAAAAGTCAGCGATTCGGAATCAGCCTCAATGTGGCAAAGTTTGTCCTTTAAAGCGAACTATAAAGCTGCCTATTGTATGGCTGCATGTCCGGCTGGCGAAGATGTCATTGCGCCATTTTTGAGCGATCGCAAAGCGTTTATCCAAGAGGTTGTTAAACCATTGCAGGACAAACCCGAAACGATCTATGTGGTACCAGGTTCGGATGCAGAAACATATGTTGCAAAACGCTTTCCTCACAAAACAGTTAAACTCGTCAGCAGTGGCATTCGTCCCAAATCGATTTCAGGTTTTTTCTTTGGACTACCATTGCTATTTCAACGGCATCAGTCGCAGGGGTTGAATGCCGTATACCACTTCACATTCACTGGCTCTGAGTCTCGTCGAGCAACGGTGACAATTCAAGATAAAACGATGCAGGTTCAAGAGGGACACGTTGGGAAAGCAAATCTTTCTGTCACCGCAGACAGCGAAACTTGGTTACGTTTTCTTGCCCAGGAACAAAACCTGATTTGGGCATTGTTGCGGCGCAAAATTCGGATCAGTGGTTCTCCTAAACTACTTCAGGCGTTTGGTAAGTGTTTTCCCGCCTGAAGCCCAGCGTTATCTTTCAAAAAACACAGGTTATATCTAGTTCGCTTAATTACTTATAAATCCCAAAGAACCCCACCCCGGTTTTGTCTTGCG
>JBHYDF010000018.1:0-64479 GCA_051861145.1 Nostocaceae cyanobacterium | reverse complement strand
GGAACGTTTATACCCGACTGTCTCACCCGGCAAAGTTTGTGTGACAGAGTACTAGGTTAAACCTGGTAACGAGGTTTTGGAGGTGGAGCCTCCCGATTTTTGCAACTGGTGCAAGATATCAGTAAAATCAGATTTACAGTCTACCGCCGTAGAAGCAATTCATGAATTGCTTCTACAAAATTCATACCCTAATTCAGCAACGCCAACTTAGGTATTCTTTGAGTGGTAAAGGGTTAACACTAAAACATATCACTTTTTTCTACTTTTTCTTACTGACGAAAACTTAATAACAACCCACAATAGTTCTCAGACGTCTAAAAATATATTTTCAGTATCAAGGGCGTTGCATAATTGCGGGATGATGATTCTTTTTATCAAAAGCAGGAATTTTGTAGAGACGTTGCACTGCAACGTCTGTGCATCCGTCGTTTCGTTCGGACATAGGATTTTCATCCCTTCAAGATACAACGCCTAGTATCAAGAATTACTTCTACGTTTGTCGGTCTATTTGGGTACTATGGAACTTAAAAATCAAAACCAAGAAGCGGTTGAAGGCAAGATATTACCAGATCGTCCCGCCTATGTGATTTACACTAGCGGTTCGACGGGTAAACCTAAAGGATGTGTTGTTACTCATGCTAATGTGATACGCTTGCTGCAAGCAACGCAACAATGGTTTGGATTTAATCACAACGACGTCTGGTCTCTGTTTCATTCCTACGCTTTTGATGTTTCTGTGTGGGAACTGTGGGGAGCGCTTTTCCATGGGGGTAAAGTTGTGGTCGTTCCATATTGGACAAGTCGTTCACCAGCAGATTTTTTAAATCTCCTTCAGTCTGAGAAAGTTACTGTGTTGAGCCAAACTCCTTCTGTGTTTAAACAGCTTCTACAAGCGCATGAAGAAGATGAAGATATGGAAGCACTTAATCTGCGCTATGTGATTTTTGCTGGAGAAGCGTTGGAACTGCAAAGCCTTAAACCCTGGTTTGATCGTTATGGCGATCGCAAACCTCAATTAATTAATATGTATGGGATTACGGAAACTACTGTTCACGCTACTTATCGACCAATTTATCAAGACGACTTAACGATAAATCGAGGTAGCATGATTGGTCAACCCATTCCCGATTTGAGTCTTTATGTTCTAGATAAAACTCTGGAGCCTGTGCCAATTGGAGTTCCTGGAGAAATATACATTGGTGGAGCTGGAGTGACTTGGGGGTATTTAAATCGTCCTCGGCTAACTGCGGAACGCTTTATTCCCGATCCATTCGCGAAGATTCCAGGTAGCCGTCTTTACCGCAGTGGTGATTTAGCCCGTCGTCTTCCGGATGGCGAGTTGGAATATTTAGGACGCTCAGATCACCAAATTAAAATACGCGGTTTTCGCATTGAACTTGGTGAAATTGAAGCAGTTTTGACAACTCATCCGCAAGTCAAAACTGCATTTGTGATCAATCAGACTCGACCTAATGGAGAAGACAGTATAATTGCTTATTTTGTGTCCGATCAGAAAGACAGCATAGTACCGCATTTACGTGACTATCTCAAAACCAAGCTGCCGGATTACATGATACCAACTGCATTTATTTCACTTGAGACAATTCCACTAACAGTTCACGGAAAGCTGAATCGAAATGCATTACCTATTCCTGATTGGACGCAAACCGTCAAACCATATATAGCACCCCGAAATGATCGTGAAGCCACCGTTTGCTCACTCATGGCTTCAGTGTTAAATCTAGAACAAGTTGGAGTCAATGACGATTTCTTTGAAATTGGTGGAAATTCTCTGTTGATCACACAACTTGTCAGCCGTTTGCAGAAAATCTATAAGATTGAGCTTTCCTTGTCTGAGGTTTTCTCCAATCGTACTCCGGAAGAACTAGCTCGTTTGATTCAAGAATCTCCAGACAAACAAACCACTACAACAAATATTCCACGAGCCAGTCGGCAAAGGCATTCAGTTCAGTTAAGTGATGACGGCATGTTGGTTAGTTAAGTTTTCGGAGTCAATCTTCTTGAGTATTTAAAAGTATTCCATTCCTTAAAAAAGCTGTAACGCTTCTAAATTGGATTGCTTGGGCGGTTAATACATTTTACTCCAAAGAGTGACTTTGAATTTAAGTATGCACGGGAAGATTTGTAGCTTACTTGCCTCTCCTCATCCAGATAAAAAATACCGCGATCGCAGTTTTTCTTTATTTTTTAATCAGATAATTAACTATGACTACTAACCATTTGACAAAACCATTTTTTGAGACTACAGAATTTCCATTTCTAACAGATTTAGAATCTCACTGGTTAACGGTTAAACAAGAATTAGACAGACTGCTCGAACTTGAATTTGATTTGCAAAACCAAATTACGCAAGAATTAGATATTCAGAGTTTAGGTGGAGACGAAAGCTTAATACCTCCAACTTTACAGAAAATGCAGATCCAGCAAGGACGATTTATTGCTTGGCCTGAAACATTTCTTTACGAAACAGGTTGGGAAGTATTTGGTCTGTATACTTATGGACACAAACTCGAAGATAATTGTAAGTTATGTCCAGAAACAACAAGTTTAATTGAGAAAATTCCAGGTATCATCACAGCTGGCTTTTCTTCTTTAGCACCAGGAACACACATTCATCCCCATGTTGGTTACACAAATAAAGTCCTACGTTGTCATTTAGGTTTAGTTGTGCCAGATCAATGTCTCCTTAGAGTTAGCGATCAAACTAGAAGTTGGCAGGAGGGTAAGTGTTTAATTTTTGATGATACCTTCGAGCATGAAGCTTGGAATAAATCAGATAAAACCAGAATTGTGTTACTCCTTGATTTTCAAAGACCAAATTAGAGTACCAAGCCTAAATTATTAAGTCATGAAGGTAGACTGGTTTTTCTGATGGGGGTAAGTAGGTTGTAAAGGTATGTAGTAAGCGCTTTAGCGAAGACAGCGCTTACTAGGAGCTAATTTCCAACCTTACTTTTCTTTACATAGTTTGATTTTTTCTCGCCTACTTACTTAATATTCAGTTTGGTTAATCGCTAATATAGTCATCCTACAGCTACTTTTTGCATCTCAACTATTTAGTTAATTCATATCGATTAACGGCATGGAAGTATACGTTTTTCCTCTCGCACGTGCCCAAAGGCGACTCTGGTATCAGGAGATGATCCAGTCTAGCAATATTGCCTACAACATCCCTATAGCATTACGATTAGTTGGCAAACTTGATCAGGGTGCTATAGAGAAAGCTTTTTGCAAAATCATTAGTCGCCATGAAATTCTGCGAACTACCTTTGCCATGGAAAATGGAGAGCCAATCCAGTTGATCCATGCCGACATCGCATTTCACATAGAGCAAAAGACTATAGAAGATTTGCCAGAGCAAAAGGAAGAATTACTCAGAAAGCATTTAGCAGAAGAATCTCAGAAGCCGTTCAACCTAGTCAAAGATCCCTTGATCAGAGCGATTTTGTATCGCTTGACAGAACAGGAACATGTTCTTTTTGTGAATATGCACCATATTATTAGCGATGGTTGGTCGCTAGGGATTTTTGTCCGAGAATTTACTGAATTTTATACTGCATATATTCATAATTCTCATGTCTCTTTGCCAGATCTACCAATACAATATGTAGATTATGCTGAATGGCAAGAGCAGTGGCTGAATGAGAATGAAATTCAAAAACAGTTTGTTTATTGGCAAAGAACTCTTGCACAACCACTTCCGGTTCTAGATTTACCTTTGGATAGATTGCGATCGCCAAGGCAAACTTTTCATGGTGCAGTAGTACGTGAACCACTACCAAATGCACTCAAGACTTCTCTGGAAAAACTTGCCACAGAAGAGGATGCTACCTTTTTCATAATTGCACTGGCTGCTTACCAAATCCTACTATATCGTTATTCTGGTCAAACTGACATTATTGTTGGTAGTCCAATCGCCAATCGTAAACAGAGCGAACTGGAAAACCTCATTGGCTTTTTTGTCAATACATTAGCACTTCGCAGCGATCTCTCTGGAAAACCTACCTTCCGCCAGTTTCTCCAACAGACTTTGCAAACTTGCCTTGAAGCCTACACTCACCAAGATGTCCCCTTTGAAATGCTAGTTGAAAAACTGGAAGGAAAGCGAGATCCCAGCCGTTCCCCAATTTTTCAAACACTTTTTGCAGTCCAGAATGCACCTTTAGACAAAATTTATTTACCCGGACTTACAGTTACTCATATTCCGCTTGACAACGGTGGAGCTAAATTCGATATCAGTCTAATCCTTGAACCTGCTGACGATGGATGGCTAGCAACACTGGAATATAACACTGACCTCTTTACTGAGGACACAGCCCAGCGGATGCTAAAACATTATCGGCGGTTACTAAACGCTGCGGTGGCTAACCCTGATATCTGCATCAATGCCCTTCCTTTATTAACTGAAAACGAACGTCACCAGCTTTTGGCTTTGGGATCTGCATTAGAACCTATCAATAACGAGCCGAAAAATCTGGTAGATTTATTTGCTCAAAGCGTCCGTTTCCATGGTAACAGGGTTGCAGTAAAAGCTCTAAACAAAACATTAACTTATAAAGAACTCGATCAACGTTCTAACCAATTAGCTTATTTTTTAAAGCAAAAAGGGGTTACTACAGAAACCCGTGTCGGTATTTTCCAGGAGCGCAGCGAGGCGTTATTAGTATCATTGCTTGCCGTCTTAAAAGCAGGCGGAACCTATGTGCCACTGGAACCAGCGTATCCGGAAGAACGTCTTCGTTTCATTGTAGAAGATAGTGGAGTTGCTTTTGTAATTACAGAAGCAGCATTGCTTTCTTCTCTACCCTCTGCTGATGTAGAAGTCATAATTCCTGACAGCATCGAATCTTTTGCGCATGAGGAACAGTTTGTTTTTCATCCACAGAAGATACACCCCAATCAAGCCGCTTATATTATTTATACTAGCGGTTCTACTGGAAAGCCGAAAGGTTGCGTTGTGGCTCATAGCAACGTCAGTCGGTTGTTGCAAAGTACAGAACCTTGGTTCGGCTTTAATCATAATGATGTTTGGACACTTTTCCACTCCTTTGCTTTTGATTTTTCTGTTTGGGAAATTTGGGGAGCCTTGCTCTATGGTGGCAAGCTTGTAGTCGTCCCTTACTTACAAAGCCGTTCTCCCGAAGCTTTTCGTACTCTTCTTAGCAGTGAAGGCGTAACTATTCTCAACCAAACACCTTCCGCTTTCCGCCAGTTGATTCGCGTCGATCAAGAGGCTGACGATAAGTTAGTCTTACGTGCAGTTATTTTTGGTGGGGAAAGCTTAGAATTGCAAAGCTTGCGTCCTTGGATTGAGCGCTACGGTGATCAATACCCACGCCTAATTAACATGTATGGTATTACGGAAACTACCGTACACGTAACTTACCGCCTCATTCGGCTAGAAGATGTGGAACAAAATTGCGGTAGCGTCATTGGAACACCGATTCCAGACCTATCACTATACATACTTGATGAGGAACTTGAGCCAGTACCAGTTGGGGTTCCAGGAGAAGTCTATGTAGGCGGTATGGGTGTATCCAGAGGCTATCTTAACCGGCCGACGTTAACAGCACAACGTTTTATACCTGACCCCTTTAGCCAAAAATTGGGAGTACGACTATATCGCACCGGTGATCTTGCCCGACGTTTATCGAATGGTGATTTAGAGTACCTAGGGCGAGGCGATCAACAGGTGAAGGTGCGCGGTTTCCGCATTGAACTTGGTGAAATCGAAGCAGCACTAGCTAATATCCCGGAAATTGCGGAAGCTGTAGTTATTACCTACTTACAAAACGAAGATGATAAACGCCTTGTTGCTTATCTTGTTCCTAACGGCGATCCACCTAACCGCAGTGATTTACGGGCTGTTTTAAAAGAGTGCTTGCCCGACTACATGATTCCAGGCGCTTTTGTTTTCCTGGATGCGATGCCGCTGACCGCTCAAGGTAAGGTCGATCGCAGAGCATTACCTGCACCAAATTGGAATGATTCTGCTGCCAGGCACACTATTATACCTCCACAAACACCTGCTGAAAAAATTATTTGTCAAGTTTGGGAAGAAGTTTTAGGTATTGATACGGTAGGCATTGAAGATAATTACTTTGAGCTTGGGGGTGACTCAATTTCAGCTTTGAAGGTGATCGCACAAATGCGCCGTCAAGGCTGGGAAGTCAAGGCAAAAGATGTATTTCAGCACCAAACCATCAAAGAATTGGCGGCAGTTGCCAAGATGTTAAACTCTGTTGCACCTGTCGCAGAGAGAGTTGTGGGTGAAGCACCTTTAAGTCCGATTCAAAAATGGTTTTTTGAACTCGACATTCCCAACCCAAATCATTGGAATCAAGCAGTACTACTAGAAGTCAATCAATCTTTAGACTCGCAAGTTATCTTAGCAGCCGTGAGAACTATTTCATTACACCATGATATCTTTCGGGTACGGTTTGATAAAAAAGATAGGTGGCGGCAATTTTATACTGAAAATGATTCCAATTTTGCCTTTGAAACTATTGATTTAAGCACTCAGAATCAAGAACAGCAGAATGCTACAATGCGGGAAACTTGTGCTAACTTGCAGCGATCGCTTGATTTGAGCCAAGGTCCACTTGCACGTGCAGCCCTGTTTCAATTGGGAACAGTGCGTCCAAATCGGCTTTTCATTGTGATTCATCACTTAATTATTGATGGTGTTTCTTGGCAAATCCTACTTGAAGATTTAGCAGATGCCATCAACGGCAACTTTGTAACGCCGTCAACTACCTCTTTTAAAAATTGGAGCAATTTTCTCCAATCTTTTGTTAACTCCCCAACTATTCAGCAAGAACAACAGTTTTGGTGGAATAGTCTCAAAGAGACAAAGTATCAACTACCACTAGATTATCCCCAAAATTTGGCAAAAAATGTAGAGTCTTCTGTCAACACTATTTCACTCACATTTACTGAAGCAGATACAGAGACTTTCCTTACCAAAGCCAACAAAGCTTACCATACCCAACCTCAAGAATTGCTTCTTGCTGCTTTAGCCAAAACACTGAAAAACTGGGCTGGAAAAGACCTGCAAATCATGATGGAGGGGCATGGAAGAGAAGAACTATCAACTGATTTAGACCTCACTCGTACTCTGGGTTGGTTTACAGCACTTTATCCTTTGCGGCTTAACCTCTCATCCTGCACCGATAATGAAACCTTGATCAAAAGCATCAAAGAACAGATGCGTGCTGTACCAGGACGGGGGTTAGGTTACGGTATTTTAAGGTACTTGCAAGGTAATACTGAGATTGCTAGTAGCTTAGCTATTCCTTTGCCTGCGGATATTAGCTGTAACTATCTTGGTCAAGTGCGCAGCGAAGCTAAGAAAAATAATTTATTTCGCTTACTTAGTAATGAAGATACCGGACTCTTACACGATCCTATTGGTCTACGTCCGCATTTAATTGACATTATTGGCATTGTAATTGAAGGGAAACTCCAGGTCAAATGGTTGTACAGTTCTGACTTACATCGTGAAGAAACTATTTTAAAGTGGGCTGAAGACTTTCAAGAAAATTTATTAGATATACTTACACACTGTATTAAACCAGGTGTAGGAGAATACACGCCTTCAGATTTTCCGTTAGTTAACATTGATCAATCTTCTCTCTCACGTCTACAAGCAAAGTTTGCACACTTAGAAGATATTTATCCTCTTTCTCCATTACAGGAAGGAATGCTGTTTCACACGTTGTATACTCCTGAAAATGGAGTTTATTTTGAACAAGTCACAGGTAGAATTACTGGTGCATTTAATGTTACAGCTTTTAATGTTGCTTGGCAAACTGTTGTAGATCGGCATTCCATTCTTCGTAGTGCTTTTGTGTGGGAAGGTCAAAAACATACCGTACAAGTTGTGAGTGAGTTTGTGGATTTCTCTGTTATCCAGCAAGACTGGCGTAATTTACCGCCTTCTCGTCAAGATGAAGAATTGAGTCGATATCTGGCTGAAGACCGAAAGCAGGGATTTTTGCTAGAGCAGCCACCTCTAATGCGATTTGCAATTATCCGCTTAGATGAGTCCACTTGGCAATGGGTTTGGAGCCATCACCATTTACTTCTGGACGGATGGTCTTTGCCACTACTGTTCAAGGAAGTTTTGATGATTTACGAGTCAACTCTTCATGGCTTTTCCTGTTCGCTTCCATCCGTTCCACCTTACCGCAATTACATCCAATGGCTAGCATCCCGCGACTCTCAACAGGCAGAGGAATTCTGGCGGGAAAACTTAGCAGGTATTGACGAACCAACACGCTTATTATTTTTATTACCAGAACAAGATTCAGAGGTTCCTAAAGATAGGGCAGCTTATGAGAAAGAAGAATTGCGCCTAAGTCCAGGAGAATTTGCTAGCTTACAAAAGATGGTGCAAAACTATCACCTAACGCTGAATACGTTAGCTCAAGGCTCATGGGCGCTTCTTTTACAAAAATACAGTGCGAGACAAGATGTGTTGTTTGGTGTCACCGTTTCTGGACGCCCACCAGATTTGCCCGACATTGAGAATATGATTGGGCTATTTATCAATACTCTTCCCTTACGAGTTCGCCTCAATCCGACACTGACTGTTGCCGATTGGTTGCAAGAAATTCAGCAGCGCCATATGCAAATGCGGGAGTACGAGTATAGCAAATTAACAGATATTCATCAGGCGATCGCATTCCCTGCTGGTGAACCTCTATTTGAAAGTATCTTGGTCTTCGAGAATTACCCGATTAACGAATCTTTAAAAAATCAGGGACAGAATATAAAAGTAGACAATATTCAGTTTTACGAGAGAACTAACTACCCGCTGACTATAGCTTTTGTTCCAGATGACGGACTGCTCCTAAGACTGAATTACGAGACAAAATTCTTGTCTCCAAAAGCTGCCAAAATTCTACTACAGGGGCTGAAAAATCTACTGTTAAAACTTGCTCTCCATCCTGACGTTACCCTAGGTACTATTGAACTATTATCTGCCGAGGAACGCCAGCTTGCTATTGAAACGTGGAACACTAATTCCATGTCTTGGGGAGATTTTCGTGCTGCTCACGAGCTATTTGAAGATCAAGTAGATGTTAACTTCAATAATATTGCAGTAGTTTGTGGTGAAAATTCTCTCACATATGGTGAATTGGAAAGAAAGACAAACATACTTGCTTCCATCCTGAAAGCAGAAGGTATTAATCATGAGGACATTGTTGGGCTATATTTTGAACCAACTATTGATTTTGTTGTCGCCCTGTTGGCTGTACTCAAAGCAGGGGCTGCATTTCTTCCGATTGATCCTGCCTATCCTGAAGAACGCTTAAAGTTAATTTTGCAAGACAGCCAAGCCTGCTTGATTCTGGCACAAGCAAAGCCTGAACTTCCATTTTTGCAATCTCATAGTAGAGTAATGACTTTGGCCAATATTGATTGGACAAAGAAGACTCGCCGCCTCAACTTAAAGACCACACCTTCCCATCTTGCCTATGTCATCTACACTTCTGGTTCCGCAGGACAACCTAAAGGTGTTCTTGTCACCCACAAAGGTATTCAAAATCTCGTTCGCGCTCAAACCTCAACTTTTGGCGTCACCAAAGAAAGCCGTGTCTATCAATTTGCTTCACTAAGTTTTGATGCGGCAATTTCTGAGATTTTTATGGCTCTAGGAAGTGGTGCTAGCTTATACCTAAAGTCAAAAGCAGAACGTACTCCTGGGCCCGCTCTGTGGTCAGCTTTAACCGCATGGCAAATTACTCATCTAACCCTTCCTCCATCTCTCCTGGCTGCGCTCGATCTGGAAGAACTTCCACAGTTACAAACCCTGATTGTGGCTGGTGAAGCTGCTTCTCTTAGCCTTCTGCAACGTTGGGGGGGAGAGGGGCGCAAAGTCTTTAACGCCTACGGTCCTACAGAGACGACTGTTTGTGCTAGTATGATAAATTGTTCACATTTTACTAGTGAACCTAGTATTGGACGGGCAATAACTAACAAAGAGATGTATCTCCTCGACCCGAATCTTGAACCAGTGGTCCCTGGTGTCGCGGGTGAAATCTATATTGGCGGAGTTGGTTTAGCACGTGGCTATCTAAATCAGCCCAGTTTAACTGCTGCTGCTTTTATTCCTCATCCCTTCGCCAAAGAATCTGGAGCAAGGCTTTACCGTACAGGAGATATAGGCGTTTACGATCAAGAAGGAAACATAAGGTTTGTTGGGCGGCAGGATAATCGCGTTAAGTATCATGGGCATCGCATTGAACTTGGCGAAATCGAAGTTGCTTTAACCAAACATAAGGCTGTGGATAGTGCGGTAGTGTTGTTGCGTGAAGATGTACCTGGACGACAGCGACTAGTAGCATACGCTTTAGTACAAACGGAAAAAGTAAGTTCCAAGGACTTACTTGAGCATTTATCCAAAATTCTTCCGGCATACATGGTTCCAAATACAGTTGTTCTTGTCGAGCAATGGTCTTTGACTTCTAACGGAAAAATTGACCGTCAAGCCTTGCCTGTACCTGAACTACCAACTCCTCAGCTAGGGGCAACCTCACTAATATCAGCAAATCAAACAGAGGCGATATTATGCACAATTTGGGCTGAGGTTCTTGGGTTAGAAACAGTCCATCCAGACAATAACTTTTTTGAACTTGGTGGCGACTCGATTATTAGTTTGCAAATCGTTTCCCGTGCCCGCGAAGCCGGATTAGATATTAATCCAAAAGATATTTTTGAAGCCCAAACCCTATCCCGATTGGCGGCTATTGCCAAACCATTTAGCAAGCCTATTGAAGTTATTGAACCGTTAACGGGTAATGTCCCCCTTGCTCCTATTCAACATTGGTTCTTTGAACAGAACTTGCCGCAGCAGCACCAATGGAATCAAGTATTAGCACTGAGTATTAGTGAATCACTAGACACCGAAGCCTTGCTAGTTGCCCTAGAAGCAGTAGCTATACATCACGATGCCTTGCGCTTGGGATTCATGCAAAAACAGGGTGTATGGGAACAATTTTACTCTGGACTTGCGGTAAAACCATCTTTACGTATCAAAGACTTCAGCAGCTACCCGTACTATTTGCAGCCTTATTTTCTACAACTTGTTGTAGACGAAGAACAAGCACATTTCCGTCTCAATACCCCGCCCCTGCTTCGTGTTCTCTACGCAAAAAACTTAGAAGAATACGGTGACGTACTATACCTTTTTGGACACCACCTCATTTTTGACGGGGTATCCTGGCGTATACTAATTGAGGACTTAAGCCAAGCCTACCACCAAGCTGTTAATAAAAAACCTGTTTCATTACCTCTGAAAACATCTTCATACAGGCAGTGGACGACTGCTTTAGAAAGCTTGGCAAATTCTCCCGAAATTGAAAAAGATATTTCATATTGGCAAGAAATACTATCAAATTCTGTCACTATACCTGTTGATTATGAGGTTTACCTTGATAGCAATATAGTAGAAAGCATGGTGATTGAATCTGTGCAGTTGTCGTCTACAGAAACCCTAATACTACTGCAAGAGGCAACCACAATCTACCACGCGAGAATAGAGGAAATACTTCTTGCCGCACTCTTAAAAACTCTCACTGATTGGAATAATTCACTACAATTGCTTGTGGATTTAGAAGGGCATGGTAGAGACGATTTAGGCAGCGGACTCGATTTATCTAGAACTGTGGGCTGGTTCACTTCTGTTTATCCCATTCTTCTCAATATACCTGAGAAAAATGTAGCTCGTGAAACCTTGCTCAAAGAAGTGAAAAAACAAATGCGAGGTCTGCCTCATCATGGAATTAGCTTTGGTTTGCTGCGTTATTTACATAAGGATAAAAGCCTACAAAAAACATTAATAAATGCCAATAGCGCTCAAGTTAGCTTCAATTATCTTGGACAAGTAGATAATCAGCACAAGAGCAAAAACCTTTTCAACCTTAGTAACGCTCCTGTTGGAGCGGGCATGTTTGCAAAACAAAAGCGTCCTCACCTTCTAGCAATTAATGCTCGCGTCCAAAACGAATGTCTCCAGGTAGAATGGTCTTACAGCAAGTACATTCATCGTGCAGAAACTATACATCATCTTGCAGAAAATTATCTCAATAATCTCCGTTCCTATCTTCAACAAGACCTAATTTATTGTCCATCTTTTTATGCAAATAGTGATTTTCGTTTAATTGATTTAAGTGAAACCGAACTTGATTCTATTCTTGAAGACTTGGAAGATTAAGAAGAAATATTATGAGCTTAAAAGATAAAATTGAAGACATTTTTCCCCTCACGCAGCTACAAAAGGGGCTTCTTTTCCACTCTCTGTACGACCCTGAAGCTGCTGTTTACTTTGAGCAGTTGAATTGTCACTTAGAAGGCCATGTTTCTGTAGATGCTGTGAATCAGGCATGGCAAACTCTTGTGAATCGCCATCCTATTTTACGTACTGCCATTATTACTAAAGGACAAACCGAACCAGTACAGGTTGTCTTTCGCAATATTGTTTTTAAAGTTGTTGAAGAAGATTGGCGGGGTCTAAATGCATCAGCACAAGAACAACGCCTCGAACAATTTCTTGAAGAAGATCGCCACAAAGGATTTGTTCTCAATCGCCCCCCTTTAATGCGGGTTACTTTGATTCGTCTGAGTGAACAATCTTGGCAACTGGTATGGAGTCACCACCATTTGCTTCTCGATGGTTGGTCTTTAGCACCCCTGATGCGTGAGTTCTTTCTTTTACACAAAGCGACTTGCGAAAATGTAGAAATATCACTGCCTCCAGTTCGTCCTTACAGCGACTTCCTTGCTTGGTTACAACAAAAAAATCCGGATGAGGGAGAAGCATTTTGGCGTCAGTATATGCGCGGTTTTGATAGTCACACCCCCTTGCTAATGATGCCAGCTAAAAAGCAATCCAGCAAGGGCAAGAGTGTAGAAATTAGATTTAGCCTCAACCGCGAAGAAACTGGGTTGCTATCACAATTAGCACGTGATTGTAGTGTCACAGTTAATACAATAATACAGGGGGGTTGGGCAATTTTACTTAATCGCTACAGCCGCAGCGAGGATATTGTTTACGGTATTACAGTAGCAGGACGCCCTCCAGAATTGCCTGGAGTGGAAGGGATGATTGGTCTTTTCATTAATACTTTACCCTTGCGAGTTGTAGTATCTGGCGAACAAAAGCTTGATGCTTGGTTAAAGTTGCTCCAACACCAACAAGTGCAGATGCGTCAATTTGAACACTCTAACCTCTTGGATATCCAACGTTGGAGTGATCTACCTCTGAGACAAACGCTATTTGAGAGTATTCTGGCGTTTGAGAATTTTCCAGTAGACAAATCCTTAAAAGCAGCCGATTTTGGTCTTTTCGTTACAAAAGCATCTTTCTATGAGACAACCCATTATCCCCTAAGTCTTGTAGTCGTTCCAGAAGAGAAACTCCTGTTTAAATTGACTTACGATACGGAGCGCTTTGATGGAGCGGGGATGGAACTGTTACTAAAACACTTGTGCCAACTTTTGATTAATATGGCACACAACCCTAAAGCACTTTTAAGTTCCTTATCTCTTCTATCTCCCAGTGACATAACCCCAGATAATTATTCTGTTAATAGTTACAGCAAAGAAACTTTAGCGGCTGGTTTTGCCGATACAGTAAGTCAATATGGCGATCGCATTGCTCTCACCTACGGCAAAGAAAGCCTAACCTACAAAGAACTTGATATTCGTGCCAATAAAATAGCTTACTTTCTGCAAAAACAGGGGATTAGTCCGGATAAAAGAGTCGTTATCTGCCTAGAACGTTCTCCTGAACTAATTATTGCTATGTTAGGTGTCGTCAAAGCGGGAGGTGTTTACGTTCCTATCGATCCAGCTTACCCCCGTGAAAGAATTGAATTTACGATCGCCGACTGCGAAGCGCAACTTATTTTGACGACAACTTCTTTATACTCGCTGTTCCCCCAGTCAGTACCAGTGGTATGTCTTGATGCTGAGGATACGCCCTATCTAACTGAAAGTACCGAACCAGTTATCGTTAACACCCTAAAACCCGATAATGGAGCATATGTTATTTACACTTCTGGTTCAACAGGTAAACCCAAGGGTGTTCTCGTCACTCAACATAATGTTACCCGTCTATTTAAAAGTACAAACCACTGGTTCGGATTTAATGAGAATGATGTTTGGACACTTTTCCATTCCTTCGCATTTGACTTTTCTGTTTGGGAAATCTGGGGGACATTGCTTTACGGAGGACGGCTTGTCATCGTTCCCTATGGTATCAGTCGTGATCCCAACAGCTTTCTCCAGCTCATTCGGGATGAAAAAGTTACCGTACTTAACCAAACTCCTTTAGCCTTCACGCAGTTATTAGTAGCAGAAGATGTTTCACCATCAACAGAACCGACTACATTACGCTACATCATCTTCGGTGGTGAAGCACTGAACTTGCAAAGTTTGCGTCCCTGGTTTGAGAGCCACAGTGAAGAGGCAACACGCCTAGTAAATATGTACGGTATCACAGAGACGACAGTCCATGTTACCTACCGACCTATTAGCCCCAAAGATTTAGAAAACGCATCTGGTAGCGTCATTGGTCAACCAATTCCCGACCTCCGTCTTTATCTCCTCGACCCATATGGGAATCAACTACCCCCTGGTGTTACAGGTGAAATTTATGTTGGCGGAGCGGGAGTAGCTCGTGGCTATCTCAATCGACCCGAACAAAATGCCGAACGCTTTGTGCGCGATCGCTTCTCTCAAAATGACTCAGAAAAACTGTATCGCAGTGGTGATTTAGGTCGTTTTCTTCCCAATGGCGATCTAGAATATCTTGGACGTTTAGATCATCAGGTTAAAATTCGCGGTTTTCGTATAGAAATAGGCGAAATACAAGCAGCAATTTCTCGATTTCCTAGCGTCCAAGAAAACATCGTTGTCATTCACTCCAACGAAGACAACGAAAAACAGTTGATTGCTTACATAGTTTGTGTTCTTGGTACACAGCCATCAATTGAAACACTGCGAAAACATTTACAGCAGTACCTACCAGATTACATGGTGCCATCGCAGTTTGTTTACCTAGATCAATTTCCTCTCACACCCAACGGAAAAATTGACCGCAAAGCACTTCCAATCCCGGAAATCAGCAGAGATAGCCTCGAAGTGGCATTTGTTCCTCCAACAACTGTTGAGGAAAAAATCCTCGCGCAAATCTGGCAAAAAGTCCTTGGAGTTCATCAGGTAGGACGTTTTGATAATTATTTTGTCTTAGGCGGAGATTCCATCCGCAGCATTCGTGTTTGTTCCTTGGCAGAAGAAGCTGGACTCAAGATAAAGCTAGAACAAATTTTCTATCACCCGGTTCTGTCCGATCTCGCTGCATCTATTTGTGCAGAAAAAGAACAAACGACTAGCCATACCATCGTTCAAGAACCGTTTGCGCTTCTATCTCCAAAAGACCGCGAGCAAATTCAAGATTGGGCTATTGACGCCTACCCACTCGCTCAACTCCAAGCAGGTATGCTGTTCGAGAGCGATTATTCCGAAGGAGTTACAGCTTATAACGATATTTTCAGTTTCCGTGTGCGTATGCCTTTTGAACTCCAGATTTGGGAGAAAGCCTATGCACAAATGTTTGAAAGACATCGGGTATTACAAACAGCATTTTATGTTGGAGAATTTAGCCAGCCACTTCAAGTCATTCTTAAGGAAGCGCCTGCTGCAAAAATCATATTTGAAGATTTAAATTCTTTGCCCGAATTAGAACAAGAAGCCTACTTACAATCATTTATTCAGAAAGAACGGGCAAATCGTTTTAAGTGGTCTAACGCGCCACTCATTCGATTTTATCTACACCGTCTTGACCAAAATCTAGTACAAGCAAGTTTTGCTGTACATCATGCGATTTTAGATGGATGGAGTCTTTCCCTATTCATCGCTGAGCTAACCAGCTTGTATTTCCATCTTCTCGATCACAAAGTACCATTGCTACCCCCATCTCCAACGCTACAATACTCTAGGTTTATCGCCTTGGAACAGGAGGCACTTGCTAACGAAAATCAACGGGAATTCTGGAAAAGACAACTTGAAGGTATCCCTTTTACCCAACTTCCGCGCCAGCCCAGTGCTGTTAAGCAGAAAGTTCCCGGAAGAATAGCAAAAATTGATACTGTGCTTCCAGAATCTGTTACCCAAGGGCTGAGAAAACTCTCTAACCAGTTGGGTGTTCCCTTAAAAACAGTCCTACTGGCTATTCATATGCGCCTTCTTGCCTTTTGCTCCGGTGAGGAAGAGGTCGTTACTGGACTTGTTTGCAATGGAAGACCAGCAGAACCAGATGGTGATAGAATTTTAGGGCTTTTCCTCAACACTGTGCCATTTCGCCTCCAACTTCCTCATGGTTCCTGGATTGACTTGATTCAAGAAACTTTTCACGCCGAACAAACGGTTATGCCCAACCGTCGTTTCCCCTTTGCGCAAATTCAGCGGATGCATGGTCATCAACCACTTTACGAAAGTTCCTTTAACTTCGTCCACTTTCATGTTTATCAGGGACTTCTGGAAATGCGCGATGTTGAGTTAATTCAAGCACAGTCCTTTGATGAAACCAATATTCCCTTGAGCGTAAGTTGGAGTGAGGAAGTTTCATCCGCAAGCTTACTATTTAACATTACCTACAATAGCAACGAGTTCGATGAAAACCAAGCTGCGGCGATCGCTCATTACTATACGAAAATGTGTGCAGCAGCAGCAACCAATCCTCAAACCCACTATGCTGAAGCAGAAATAATCTCACAAGAAGAGAAAACCTTGATTTTCCAACATCGTCAAAACACGGTGTCTCCTTTGACAGCGACTGAACGGGTACATGAGATTTTTGAAAGACAAGCAGCACAGCACCCGGAATCAGCAGCTGTCACTTGTGAGGGTGAGACTTGGACAAATAGCGAATTAAACCAAAAAGCAAATCAGCTAGCAAGGTTTTTACGAAATCAGGGTATTGGTTCAGACAAACCTGTGGGAATTTGTCTAGAACGCTCTCTAGACATGGTTTGTGCGATTTTAGCCGTTTTGAAAGCAGGTGGCTGTTATGTGCCCCTAGATCCACACTATCCTGCTGCCCGTCTTCACTCGATGGTTGAGGATGCAAAAACCACTCTTATCCTGACTCACTCAGATTCAGGTGTCAAACTCTTGGATAATTCCAACACCCAGGTCGTTTTTTTGGATCAGCTTGCGGAGGAAATTGCGGCGCAATCTTGCGACAATTTAGAAATTCCAGTTTTGGAAGCAAATATAGCTTATATCATCTTCACATCCGGTTCAACTGGACGAGCCAAAGGGATTGCCATTTCCCACCAAGCTTTAGCACACCATATGGCTTGGTTCCTCGATACCTTCGCCGTTAATAGCTCTGACGTCGTTTTGCAAAAAACACCATTCAGTTTTGATGCTTCTGTATGGGAGTTTTGGGCAGCTTTGATGACAGGAGCAAAACTCATCATGGCACAAATGGGAGGACATCAAGACAGCGCCTATATCACGAAAACAATACAAAAGGAGAAAGTGACCCTTTTGCAAGTGGTGCCTACGCTTTTGGAGATTCTTCTTACCGAACCAGGGTTTTGTGAATGTTCTAGCTTGCGCCTCGTCTTTAGTGGCGGTGAAGCGCTGAAAAAACGAGTATGGGATGAGTTTAACAAAATGGCTATTCCTCTGGTCAATCTTTACGGACCAGCAGAAACGACTATTAATGTAGCCTTCCACTGTTGTCAGAACAACGAGAATACAGATACTATTCCCATTGGCAAGCCAGTACCTAATACTCATCTGTACATACTAGACCGCAATTTTCAACCTGTTCCCATAGGCACACCAGGCGAGTTGTATATTGGTGGTTCGCAATTGGCTCGTTGTTACTGGTATGCATCTAGACTCACCGCCGATCGCTTTGTGCCCAATCCCTTTTCTCTTGAACCAGGCGATCGCATTTATCGCACAGGAGATAGTGTTAGGCTTTTACCCGACGGAAACATTGAGTTTCTCGGCCGCATTGACCAACAAATAAAAATACGTGGTTTCCGTATTGAAACTAGTGAAATTGTTACTGTGCTGGAAAATCAATCTTGCGTAGTCCGGGCAGTCATCAAAGCGTTCTCCACAGCAGATAGACCAGATCGACTGGTTGCTTATGTAGAGATGAAAGACCCTCCAGAATTTTGGCAAGAACTCTTACGCTTCTCCATACGCAACACCCTTCCCGATTATATGGTGCCATCGCTGTTTGTTAGTTTAGATAGCTTCCCCTTATTACCAAATGGCAAGATAAATATCAATGCTTTGCGAGAACCGCAGGAGGAAGATATTGCTGTCAGAAGCAGCTATGTTGCGCCTCGAAACGAAACTGAAATTATATTGACCAAAATTTGGCAGGAAGTTCTGAGAATATCTCATGTGGGAATTGAACACGAATTCTTTGAACTAGGCGGAGATTCCATACTTTGCCTGCAAATCATTGCCAAAGCCCATGCTCATGGTCTTCAATTTACTCCAGCAGATTTATTTAAGCACTCTTCAGTATCAAAACTTGCGCCATATGTCAAGGTATCGGATGTTAAAGGCGTTGTTCCCTTAATTTCTGAAGGTGAGATACCGCTAACTCCTATACAACAATGGTTTTTTGAGCGATCGCTTGCTCATCCAGAACACTGGAATCAGGCTATTTTGCTGGATCTGAAACAGGAGATTGATTGCGAAAGTCTCAAAACAGCTTTAGAGCAAATTGCTGAATCTCACGAAGCTTTTCGCCTCAGATTCCACAAAACCACAGATGGCTGGAAACAGTATTTGGTGCATGATGCTCATACTATTGGCTTCGATGTGGTAGATTTGACTACAGTTCACCCAGATGAACTTTCCCAGCATATACCAGCGATCGCTAGTCAGTTTCACACCCAGCTTGATTTAGAACATGGCCCGCTTGGACGTGCCGTTTATTTCCAGACTGGCGAAAATGCAAAAGACAAACTGCTGCTGATTATCCATCATTTAATTGTGGATGGCGTCTCTTGGCGTATTATCCTACAAGACCTTGCTATATCTTGTAGTGCAATACAAACCGGACAAAGTGTACCATTGTCTACCAGTAGCGCTGGTGTCGCTCAATGGGCAATTGAATTGCATCGTCAAATTGAGACATCTCAATGGGATAAGGATCTTGCATTTTGGAAGACACAACAAGTCTCAAACCCTGCACTACCTCTTGATTTTCCTCAAGGTTTAGCTGGTAACAAGGAAAATTCCGCAGCGCAAATTGAGTGTAACTTTAGCAAGAGTGAAACTGACACTTTGCTTTATGAACTTCCGCGCACTCGCAAAGCACGTATTCAGGAAGTTTTGTTAACAGTGCTTCTGGAAGTTATTACAGACTGGACTGGTGAATCCGAAATTGCGATCGCCTTAGAAAGTCATGGTAGAGACACTACTTTCACTAATTTTGATGTCTTTGACTCTGTTGGATGGTTTACATCCCTTTTCCCCTTTAAGTTGGAGAAAACAACAGATGACTTATTGAGCAACCTCAAAAGTGTAAAAGAACAGTTTCAGAAATTGCCTCATAACGGATTTTCCTATGGCATCCTCAGCCGTAAACAGGAATTTGCCAACTCCCTGCCACAAATTCCCTCTGGAATTATCTTCAACTACCTTGGACAATTTGATGATAACTTCCCAGAAACAGCGCCCTTTGTTCTATCGTCCGAAAATTCGGGAGTTTCTCATAATCCGGAAAATAAACGTTGTTTCCAGCTAGAAATTATTGGTTTGATTGTTAACGGTAAACTTCAAATTCGATTTGTTTACAGTCAAGCACTGCATCAAGAAAGCACAATCCGTCATTTGGCAGATAGCTTTTATAGCCGTTTTACAACTCTCCTAGCAGAAAGTCGAACCAAAGGAGATAGTTGGACTCCTGCTGATTTCCCTCTAGCATCTCTTGATACAGAACAACTTGCCGTTGCCTTGGCAAGAACCTCTGATGTAGAAGATATTTACCCGCTTGCACCAGTGCAGGAAGGAATGCTTTTCCATGCCAATTACGAATCTCAAAGCGGTGTTTATCTCCAGCAGGTAACGGGTGAAATCACAGGAGTTCTTGATACTCTAGTCTTCCAAAAAGCTTGGGATTACTGTATTGAGCGACACAGCAATCTACGTGCATCCTTCATTGTGGGCGATTTACCTCGACCACTTCAACGAATTCATTACCATATCAACTTACCTTTTGTCTACCACGATTGGTCTGTTCTCAGCACTGCTGAAGTTGTCAGCAAATGGCAAGAACTTCTAACAACAGATCGCAAGCTTGGTTTCTCCCTAGAAACACCACCACTGATGCGCCTCACATTAGTGAAAATTGAGGAGCAGAAATGGCAATTTTTGTGGACGCATCATCACTTGCTTCTCGACGGTTGGTCTTTACCGTTAATTTTCCGTGATGTGATTGCTTTTTACCAGGCACAGAAGCAAGGACTTGAATTAAACCGGCAACAACCACCAGCTTACCGAGACTTTATTCATTGGCTAAACGCACAGGAATCGGCGGCTGCACAAGCTTTCTGGCATCGTGAACTTAAAGGTTTGTGCGAAGCAACTAGCTTGGGGCTATCCTTCGCTAAACCTTCCCAAACAGTTGCCATTTCAGATTACCAGGTTTTACACAGCACTCTGAGTCAAGAGATTTATACACGACTAGTGGCATTTGCCCAAAAGAACCAAGTCACTGTTAATACCTTAGTGCAAGCTGCTTGGAGTCTTCTTTTGAGTCTGTATAGCGGTTCTGAAGAGATTGTTTTCGGCGTCACAGTGTCAGGTCGTCCTCCTGAATTACTGGATTCTCAAGAGATTGTGGGTCTATTTATTAACACTCTTCCTTTACGTGTTAAATTAAATATGACCTCAACCTTAACATCTTGGTTGCAAAAACTACGCGATCGCACCCTGGAAATTAATCAATATTCTTACAGTCGTTTGGTAGATATTCAAGGATGGAGTGATGTTCCCAGAGGACAACCATTGTTTGAGTCTATAGTTGTTTACGAGAATTATCCAGTTGAAGAAAGTCTGCGTAGAAATTCAGGTGAACTATCTGTAAGTTCTGTTCAGTCCCTGGAAAGAACCCATTACCCTGTAACCCTCTATGCCTTACCAGGGGAAAATTTGATACTGAAACTTGCCTTTCAAGAAAATGTTGGTTGCAACGAAGAACGTCAACAACTCCTCCAGCAATTACTCCAAATTTTAGAGAGATTTGCCAATGACGAACCAGAATTTATCGGCGATATTGGGCTGTTAAGCAAAACCGAAGAACGCGATTTTGGACAACAAACCTTCTTCGAGCGCAAATATCTTCAGAGTAAAGCTACCGTACAGCAAATCTTCAGTCAGCAAGCATCTCTTACACCTAATGCATTAGCAGTCCGATGGAGGGCAAATTATCTCACCTACGAGGAATTAGAACGCAGATCTAATCAAGTTGCTCATGCACTGCGCCAACTTGGAATTGAACAGGGAACATTGGTAGGGGTAGGGGTTTGCTTAGAACGCCATGCTGGTTTGCTTGTTGCTCTGCTTGGTATCTTTAAAGCAGGTGCCGCCTTCGTACCTTTAGATCCTGCCTTTCCTCAAGAGCGACTTGATTTTATGCTTGCGGATAGCAGTGCTAAAGTTATAATTGCAGAGAATACAACTCTTACCCACGTTACCAAAGCATCTGCACAAGTTCTGCTGATTAACGAAGAAGGTCTAATAGCTTCTTCGCAACCTGATACAGCGTTACCTGCTATTCCACACAATCAGTGCTTAGCTTATGTAATTTATACCTCTGGTTCTACAGGAAAACCGAAGGGGGTACAAATACCACATAATGCTCTAGTCAATTTCCTTCTCAGTTTCCGCGAGGAACCAGGGCTTTCTGCCAGTGATATCCTTGTAGCAGTTACTACCCTATCCTTTGATATTTCTATCCTAGAGCTATTTCTGCCGCTAATTACGGGAGCGCAATTGGTTATAGCAGATCGCGAAACTGTCCGTGATGGATTTCAGTTAACACAATTGCTCAATCAATCGCAAGCAACTGTCATGCAAGCAACCCCCGCTACCTGGAGGCTACTTCTGGCTGCGGGTTGGAAACCCAATAGCTCTTTTTGCGCCTTGTGTGGTGGAGAAGCAATGCCAATTGATTTAGCTGTATCTCTCCTCGATACTGGAGTCGAACTTTGGAACGTTTACGGACCAACTGAAACAACAATTTGGTCTACAGTAAACCCTGTGAGAAAGCCTGAAGATGCGCTTTCTATTGGTCAAGGGATCGCTAATACCTCAATCTATATTTTAGATAGCGCAGGTCATCAGGTTCCTCAAGGCATCGTTGGCAAGCTATTTATCGGTGGAGCTGGATTAGCATACGGTTATCGTGGTAAAGCCAATCTCACAGCTGAAAGATTCATCCCAAATCCCTTTTCACAAGAGCCAGGAGAGCGATTGTATGACACAGGTGACTTAGCACGTTTTCTTTCTAATGGTAAGATTGAGTTTCTTGGTCGTGCAGATTTTCAAGTTAAAATACGCGGTTTTCGTATTGAACTGGGAGACATTGAAACCGTGTTGGAAAATCATCCGGCGATCGCTCAAGCAGTTGTTCAGGCGATTGAGGATACTTCCAAAGACAAAAAGCTTGTTGCTTATCTTGTTACCAAAGATACTGAAACACCTACTATAAAAACCCTCCGGTCATACGTATTAGAAAAACTACCAGATTACATGGTTCCCTCTGCCTGGGTGTTTCTAGATACTATGCCTCTGACACCAAACAATAAAGTGGATCGGCGTGCTTTAAAAGCGCCGTCTCAATTTCATACCCAAGCAGATTACATAGCACCTAGAAATACGATTGAAGAAGCGTTAGCCGAAATTTGGCAGGAACTAATTGAAGTCGAAAGAGTAGGAGTAAAAGACAACTTTTTTGAACTTGGTGGACATTCTTTAATCGCTGCGCAAATTCATGCTCGCATGAGAAAAGTATTCTCTATCGATGTTTCATTACGAGAACTATTTGATTCTCTAACAATAGAGAAAACAGCACAGCTTCTGGTAAAGCGAGAAATGCAACTAGGACGTACCGAAAAAATCGCCCAAGC
The DNA here is from genome assembly GCA_051861145.1 of Nostocaceae cyanobacterium. GTDB lineage: Bacteria > Cyanobacteriota > Cyanobacteriia > Cyanobacteriales > Nostocaceae > JBHYDF01. The sequence goes on along the minus strand of JBHYDF010000018.1, from coordinate 41,275 downwards.
ATTTCTCCGTATGAAACATATGACTCCAGAAGAAAAATCCAGATTTTTACAAGAAAAGCGCAAAACTACTTGAATAGACTTGCCTTGAAAATAGGGGCTAGGGCGTGTTTTCAAACTGTGAAATCCCCCCCTACCCCCCTTAAAAAGGGGGGGAAATCTTCTCAAAGTCCCCCAAGAAGCGCGGGGGATTTAGGGGGATCGCAACCTCAACTCATCGCGTAAAGATTAGTTTGAAAACACGCCCTAGGGGCTAGGGGTTAGGGGCTAGGGGTTAGGGGCTAGGGACTAGGGGCTAGGGGCGCTTGGGCTAGGGACTAGGGGTTAGGGGCTAGGGAAAGAGATATTTTCATCAGTTCGTTGTTAACTTTGTTCATGTAGTAAGAGTGCAAAAGTCTGCCCAGAAATAAATTTCGGGCTAATAGCGCGCATTCATCTAAAGATGGCTGGTTAAACTTTTCAACCCGTTTTAACGGGTTTGTAGAGACGCGAAATTTCGCGTCTCTACATAGCTGAAATTTATTTCAAGGCAATTACTCCAAAATATCTAATAAATTAAGTTTGACCAAATTATGAATATGAATTTATCAGAAACCAACGATTTTGAACTTTTGGCATTACTTCTTGAAGAAGAAGGTATTCATCGAGAAGAGGATCAATTTCAGATTAAGCGTCACAGTTTCACAAAAGCTCCAGCTTCTTATCAGCAACGACGCTTGTGGTTCCTGCATGAACTGGATCCCACTTCTTCGGCTTATAATATCTGTTCTGTTTTTCGTCTGGACGGACCACTGCAAATCGAAGCTTTGGATTTAGCCTTCAAACAATTACAGCAGCGGCATGAAAGTCTTCGCACCACATTCTCGACAATTGACGGTGAACCGTGGCAACACATTCACCCAAATGTATTATCAAATCTGAGCTTAGAAGATTGGAGTGATATCTCAAAGACAGAAATCGAACAAAGAGTTTCTGCTATAGCACCTCTGGAAGCACAGTATTGTTTTGACTTGGAAAAGGGACCACTCGTTCGCCTGCGGGTTTATCAACTGACGCCAGTACAACATATATTGACGCTAACTTTTCATCATATTATTGCCGATGGCTGGTCATTAGGCGTAATTATAGAAGAATTGACTACTCTTTATCATTTCGCCCTTCAAGGAAATGTTACTGGACTTGAGGAACTGAATATTCAATACGCCGACTATGCTATTTGGCAACAAGAGAAATATAGTGATTCTGTTTTGGAAGAACACTTTCTTTACTGGGAAAAGCAATTAAGAGAATTACCTGTTTTGCAATTCCCAACTGATTATTCTAGACCCAGATTGCAATCATTTCGAGGAGGTTTGGTAAGTTTTTCTATACCTCCTTCTTTAACAACTGAAATTCGCAAATTCAGCCAAAATGAGGATGTCACACTCTTTATGACCCTCATGGCTGCGTTCCAAGTTTTCTTGGGGCGTTATTCTGGGCAGGAGGATATTCCTGTTGGCACTTCAATTGCTAACCGTCCAGGGATCGATAGCGAAAAACTCATTGGTTTTTTCGTGAATATGTTAGTAATTCGTGCTAACTTGTCTGGAGAACCGAGTTTTCGGATGCTTGCCAAAAGAGTCAAAGAAACTGTTCTCCAAGGCTTTGAACATGCAGACGTACCATTTGAAAAACTGGTTGAAAGATTACACGTCGAGCGTGATACGAGCCGAAATCCACTTTTTCAAATTGCTTTCACCTTATTAAATGCACCAAAATCTCAATTAAAAACAGGTGATTTAGCAGTCACTCCATTAGCTAATCAAGAAGCTGCCCGCTTTGATTTAGAACTGTTTGTGACAGAAGGCGAAGACAGTCTAAATGGTGTTTTTTCCTACAATACTGATTTGTTTGTTAGGGAAACTGTAGAAAGTTTTGTGCATCACTTCTGCAATCTGCTGGAGAATTTAGTGATGCATCCAGATACCCCGGTATGCCGTTTACCGATTCTCCTTCCGGAAGAATATGCCCAATTAATGCCTCAAGCTCCTAGTGAGAGTTTTCTGATAGAATATTGTCTTCATGAAGTTTTTAGCCAACAAGCAGCTTTGCATCCGCATCAGACTGCACTGATTTTTGAACAAGAATCCCTGACCTATGAACAGTTAAACGAGCGTGCGAACCGCTTAGCACACCATCTGATTCATCTTGGTGTTAAACCAGAATCACGAGTTGGACTATGGGTTAATCGTTCCTTAGAAATGGTGGTTGCTATCCTTGCTGTCTTAAAAGCAGGAGGCGCTTACGTTCCTTTTGATCCCGATTATCCTCTTGAGCGCGTCGTTTATATGCTTGAGGATAGCCAGGTTTCTGTCCTACTAACACAGGTTGAATTCGAGAAACAACTCCCGCCACACCAAGCCCAAATAGTTTTAATTGATCGGGATGAAGCCGATTTTGCAGGAGAAAAGCCTACTGATCCAGAGGTTAGCGTTCATCCAGATAATGCTGCTTACATTATTTATACTTCAGGATCAACTGGAAAACCCAAAGGGGTAGTAGCGACACATCGGAATGTCTTGCGACTGATGTTGGCGACAGAAAAATGGTTTCAGTTTAATGAAAAGGATATATGGACTCTGTTTCACTCTTATGCCTTTGATTTTTCTGTATGGGAAATGTGGGGCGCTTTTTTCTTCGGCGGACGTTTAATTATTGTTCCTTATTTAGTGAGCCGTTCAGCGGAAGACTTTTACAATTTATTATGCGAGAGTAAAGTCACTGTTTTAAACCAAACACCATCAGCTTTTCGCCAGTTGATGCAAGCCGAGGAAGTGATTTGTCGAGAAAGTGAACTGAATTTGCGCTATGTCATTTTTGGTGGAGAAGCCCTGGATGTAGCGTGTTTAGAGCCTTGGTTCGACCGTCATGATGAAGATTTTCCCCTTCTAGTCAACATGTACGGAATTACGGAAACAACGGTGCATGTGACTTATCGTCCAATTCGCTGGCGCGATGTTAAGAAGCGCCAGAGCAATCTAATTGGTGAGCCGATACCGGATCTTTCCCTTTATCTTCTCGATCGCTATGGACAACCAGTTCCGGTTGGGGTGGTTGGTGAAATTTATGTTGGTGGGGCGGGTGTCACTCGTGGCTACCTTAATCGCCCACAGCTAACTGCTGAACGCATGATACCTAACCCTGCAAATCCCCAAGGAAAAGACCGTATTTATAGAACAGGTGATTTAGGCCGATATCTCCGCAATGGCGAAATTGAATACTTAGGACGTAACGACCATCAAGTAAAAATACGCGGTTTTCGCATTGAACTGGGTGAAGTAGAGGCAGTTTTACAACGCAATCCTGGCGTTCGCATAGCACACGTGATTGCTCAGAAGGAAAGTCAGGAAGATTTTCGACTTGTTGCATACATCGTTCCCCAAACTGACTTAACGAAGATACCTGAGTATGAGACTTTCCAGCGGGAACAGACGGAGGAATGGCAAGTCACTTTTGATGAAACCTATAGCGGTGACTCAGCCGAAGCTAACGAAGATTTTAATATCTCAGGGTGGAATAGCAGTTATGATGGTCAGCCAATTTCCCCAGAGCAAATGCGCGAGTGGCTTGATAACACTCTGACACACATTGCTGCTTTAAGGCCACAGCGTGTCCTGGAAATTGGATGCGGTACTGGCATGATTCTTTTCAACGTTGCCCCCAATGTCGAATCCTACTGGGCTAGTGACTTTTCCCAACAAGCCATCTCTCGTTTAGAGAATATTACCAGAAAGCGTCAGTTGTCTGGTGTTCATTTGCTACAGCAGGAAGCGATCGACTTTTCAAATATTCCTGAGACTTACTTTGATACTATTATTATCAATTCCGTAGCGCAGTATTTCCCGTCCATAGAGTATTTTGAGCAAGTCATTGCAGGGGCATTGCGTGTACTTTCTCCAGGAGGAAGCATTTTCATTGGCGATAATCGGTATCTACCACTTTTAAGTGCTTTTCATGCCAGTGTTGCCTTTTTTCAAGCTACAGATCAAACTGATCGGCAAGCTTTTACAGCGCAGGTGCAGCGCATTGCTGAAAAGGAAAATGAACTGGTTATCGATCCCGCTTTCTTTGTGAATCTTCCCAAGGTTTTTCAGGCTGTCGATACGGTAGAAGTTCACCTCAAAGGCGAAAAAGCACATAATGAATTAAGTAAATACCGTTACGATGTGATTCTTCACACCAAAGGCGGCTCTCAAAACAATCTTTCTATTGAGCCAATTTGGGAAGACTGGAAGGAAGCAAATTTACAAGCAACCGATTTGCGTCAAAATCTGGAAAATCGACATGGTAGCCCCATTGGTTGGCGTGGTATCCCCAATGCTCGTCTCATGAAAGATACAGCAATTTTGCAGTGGTATCAAGGAAATGATGAGCCTGCTACAGTAGGGGATTTGCGCAAGTATTTGCAGCAACTGAATCAGCCAGAGGCTGTTGATCCTAGTGACTTGCATACCCTTGCCCAAGACATTGGTTATCAACTAACCATCAGCTACTCTAAGGATTTTGGTTCGAGTTATTTTGATGCTTGCTTTTATCCTGCAACAGACACGAACCAAAAACGCCGCTGTCCTGTGATGCCGATTACCCAAGACAGCATTTCCCTAAAATCGACCCAGCTTTACTTGGCCAATCCCTTGAAGGAACGTTTTGCTAAGGCGCTTATTACCGAGTTAAAGCAACAAGTCTGGGAGCAACTGCCGGAGTATATGCGACCTTCTTCGTTTGTGCTTCTGGAAAAGCTGCCTATGACTCCCAGTGGCAAGCTGGACTTGCGTTCCCTACCTCGACCAGAACGAGAAACAGCGATCGCCAACAATACTCTCATTCGACCCATCACCAGTACCCAAGAAAGGCTGTGCAAGCTGTGGCAGGATGTGCTTGGTATAGACTCAATTGGAATAGAGGACGATTTCTTTTTGTTAGGAGGACACTCTTTACTAGCAACAAGACTTGTGTCACGGATTCGCGAAGAGTTTAACCTAGCATTTCCCTTACGTAAAGTTTTTGAGCATCCGACTGTAGCAAGTCTAGCTGAGCAAATCGATCAACTCGCTTTGACGAGCAATCATACAACAACAGAGGAAGACATTATACCACGAGTAAGCCAAAGAGAAAACTTGCCGCTTTCTTTCGCCCAGCAAAGACTCTGGTTTCTTGATAGATTAGAACCCAATAATGCCGCTTACAACATTATGGTAGGCTTCCATTTAAACGGATCTTTGCATCAAGAAGCCCTACACCATAGTTTACAGGAAATAGTTAAACGCCACGAAGTATTACGCACAACTTTTTGTCAGGATGCCTACGGGAACCCCGTCCAAGTGATTCATGAATCAAATGAGATACCGCTGACAATCACTGATCTCAGCCATTGGCAGGGAGAACAAAGGGAAGCAGAACTGCAAAAAGCAGCCATGACAGAGGCGATCCGTCCATTTAATCTACAGACAGGTCCCCTACTTCGTGTCCATATTTATCGTCTCGAAGAAGATGCTCATGTCTTTGTTGCAGTTATGCATCATATTGTCTCCGATGGTTGGTCTTTTGGGCTAATGATCAAGGAATTATCACTATGCTATGCAGCTTTTTGTAAAGGAGAGAAAACGCCTTTAGCATCGCTCAATTTGCAATACGCTGACTTTGCACACTGGCAACGTACTACCTTTGAGAAAACGCAACTGCAAAGCCAGCTTGATTATTGGAAGCAAGAACTCGCCGGAGAAATCCAGTCCTTAGAGTTACCCACAGATTTTATTCGTCCAGCAGTTACAAGTTATGAAGGTAGGACAGTATCCTTGACAGTAAATCGTAAAAACTACGAAGGCTTTAAAAATCTATGCGAATCTCAAGGTGTAACTCTGTTTATGGGATTGCTAGGGGTGTTTAAAACCCTGTTAATGCGTTATTCTCAACAGGACGATCTACTAGTCGGAACTCCAATTGCCAATCGCAATCATAAACAGACTGAAGACCTAATCGGCTTTTTTGTCAATACCCTAGTCATTAGAACTGACCTGAGTGGCAATCCCTCGTTTATCAAATTGCTGGAGCAGATTAAAGAGAAAACCCTCCAAGCATATGCTCATCAGGATTTACCTTTTGAAAGACTTGTTGAAGAACTGCAACCAGAGCGAAATCTGAGCCACAATCCTTTGTTCCAAGTGATGTTTGTTTTGCAAAATGCACCAATGGGAACTTTGGAACTGCCTCAGCTAACCTTAAGTTCCTTAGACATGGACAGTGTAACTGCTAAGTTTGATGTCACTTTGTCAATGATGGAAACGGAAGAGGGACTTCAAGGCAGATGGGAATATAAAACCGATTTATTCACCGCAGCAACAATAACTCGGATGGCAGAGCATTTTCAAACTCTGCTAGAGGGAATTGTGGCAAATCCCGAACAGCATCTGACAGAATTAACCCTACTTACAGCTGCTGAACAACATCAGCTACTAGTGGAATGGAACAATACTCAGATGCCTTATCCCCAGGATTTGTGTATCCATCAGATGTTTGAAGCTCATGTGGAACGGACGCCAAACGCGATCGCGGTAGTGTTTGAAGACCAGCAATTAACCTACCGAGAGTTGAATACTCAAGCAAATCAACTGGCGCACTATCTGCAATCTCTAGGGGTAAAACCCGACACACTGGTGGCAATTTGCGTTGAGCGATCGCTTGAAATGCTTGTTGGCGTCCTCGGCATCTTAAAAGCGGGTGCTGCCTACTTACCATTAGACCCCACTTACCCACAAGACCGTTTAGCGTTCATGTTGTCAGATGCTCAAACACCAGTGTTACTAACGCAACAATTATTATTGGAAGGCTTACCAGAAAATGAAGCAAATATAATTTGTTTGGATACATTTTGGGAAATAATTGCTCAACAGAGCGAAGAAAATCCCAATAGCAATATAACATCTGATAATTTAGCCTATGTCATCTACACTTCTGGCTCTACAGGCAAACCCAAGGGAGTGCAAATCACTCATCAAAACCTGGTTCACTCACTAACAGCTCGTCTTGCTTACTATCCAGAACCTGTCACTAATTTCTTATTACTTTCATCGTTGGCATTTGACGCTTCTATACCCGGTATATTCTGGACACTCTGCCAAGGAGGAACTCTTCACCTTCCGCCGGAAGATTCTCAATGGGAACTAGCAAAACTCATTGAGATGATAGCTCAAAATTACATCTCACATTTAATCAGCCTTCCTTCTCTCTATTCCATGATTTTAGAGCAAGCACAATCAGAACAATTAGCTTCTCTAAAAACTGTGATTTTAGCGGCTGAGTCTTTTTCAAAAGAGCTAGTGAGCGCTCACTTCCAAAAGCTTCCAGAAACATCTCTTTTGAACGAGTACGGACCAACAGAAGGAACAGTTTGGAGTAGTGTATACGATTTATCTCCTCAGCAACAATCACAAATTGCCATTGGACGACCTATTGCCAATACTCAGCTTTATATTTTGGATCAAGCTCTACAATTAGTTCCCATTGGCGTTCCTGGCGAACTGTATATCCAGGGAACTGGACTTGCTCGTGGATATCTCAATCGTCCGGGGTTGACTGCCGAGAAATTTATTCCTCATCCTTTTAATCATCAACCAAATGCACGTCTCTACAAAACTGGTGACTTAGCATGTTATCTCCCGGATGGTAACATCAAGTTTCTAGGACGGATTGATAACCAAGTCAAAATTCGTGGTTTCCGCATCGAGTTAGGCGAAATTGAAGTAGTTTTGAGTCAACATCCTGCTGTACGAGAAGCTGTAGTCCTAGTTCATGAAGATCAACCGGGTGATAAATACTTGGTAGCTTATGTTACTTATTACGAAGAACAAGTACTCTCCCCCACAGCACTACGCCGCTTCCTGCAAGAGAAGTTGCCTGACTACATGATGCCAGGAAGCTTTGTAATATTGGATACCCTGCCTCTCATGCCTAATGGCAAAGTTAACAGAAGGGCGCTAAAGGATTCAAACTCAACTGCAAGAGTGCGTTCTGGCAAGCGAATTCCACCTCGGACACTATTAGAGCAGAAACTAGCACAACTATGGGAAGAAGTTCTTCAAGTTAGCCTCATTGGTGTTACCGAAAATTTCTTTGATTTAGGCGGACATTCTCTTCTAGCAATTCGTTTGTTAGCAGAAATCGAAAAGCAGTTAGGATATAGCCTTCCCCTTGTCACCTTCTTCCGCGAAGGTACTATAGAAAAAATTGCTGCCATTTTGGAAGGCGATCGCAAATCAAATCATTCTGAACTTCTAATTCCTCTGCAAATCAAAGAAAATAAACCTCCACTATTTCTTATCCACCAACATGGTGGTTATGCCTTGTCCTACTCTGTTCTCGCACATAACCTTGGAAAAGAACAGCCATTATATGCTTTACAAGCTCGCGGTTTGGATGGGAAACAACAACCTCTAGACTCTATTCCAGCAATGGCTTCCACTTACCTCAAGGTGATTCAAGATATACTTCCTAATGGGCCCTACTTAGTTGGTGGTCACTCTTTTGGTGGATTAGTTGCCTTTGAAATAGCTTCTCAGTTAGAAGCTATAGGAAAACCTGTTGAACATCTCCTAATTATTGATACTCATCCTCCTTTAGCAACCACTGAATTAGAAGCATCACTTGATGATAATGCTGCTCTCCTAACCTTCTTTGTTGAACAAATTTGTCTTCATGTTAACGAAGATATTAATATTTCTTATGAATATCTCTCAAGCTTGGAAGAAGCAGAGCAATTAGAGTACGTACTGCAACTTTTACGGACTCATCAACTCATCCCACCTGACGTCGGCAATAATTTTGTGACAGGATTCCTCAACGTTTACAAAACTAATTCACGGGCAATTGTTCGTTATCAACCACAACCAATTCAATCTTCTATTTCCATTTTTAAAACCCGTGCATTAACAGAACTATTTCCTGAAGATCCAACTGTAGGTTGGGGCAAACTAACCAATACGAAAGTACGTATTTATCCGGTAATTGGCGGGCATCAAAGTATTTTGAAAGAACCAGATGTCAAGAATCTTGCTGAAACCATTCAACAAGTCCTACTTACTGATTTTTGAAAATTAAAAATGAATTATAGGAATCCGGTTTTATTTTTGAAAAACTTAAATATTTTAGGTGTGTTAGCGATAGCGTAACGCACCCTTAATAAGGGTTTAGTGCATTACGCTTTTCAAAAATCAAATAGTAATCCTATATTTTGTTCATCTAGTAAATAAGCACAACAGCAACATGAATACAAACGTACAAGACAAATTTGAATTAACTGAAGTAAACAAGATTGAGCGTATTAATAATCCTACATCTGAGGAATTTCAACGAAACATCCTGTCTCTGAGAAAACCCGTTATCATCACTGGAGCAATGACTGGTTGGAAAGCACTTTCTTTATGGAATGCTGATTACCTCAACAGTACTGTAGGCAATACACAAGTTGATGTTAGTGTTTCCCAAAACAGAATATTCACTGGCGATCCCAAAAAAGGATTTGCTCCGTGGAGAACAACAATGAAGTTTAGCGAATTCATGAGTTTAACTCTGGAAAAAAACAAATCCACCAGTGATTCGTATTATCTCCAGCAACACCCAATGAAAATAATATTTCCAGAACTCGTTCAGGATATTGAAACTCCAGACTATTTTGACAAAAAATTGTTGTGGGCTATGAACCTCTGGTTAGGTACTAGTGGTAATATTTCCCCACTGCATTATGATATATCGGATAATATATTAGCTCAGGTTGGCGGTCGAAAGCGGATTGTACTCTTTGATCCAAAAGAAACTTCTTTACTATATCCTTTTCCTGCACATTCAAAAATACCACATTTTAGTCAAATTAACGTTGATAAACCTGATATTGAAAAGTTTCCTAAATTCTCAAGAGCAAAGTGTTTAGAGTGTGTTATAGAACCGGGGGAGATGCTTTTCATCCCAGTTTTTTGGTGGCATCAAGTATACTCTCTTGACAAGCTAAATATTTCTATCAACTTCTGGTGGAAGGTACATTTTAGACATTTTTTTGCATATTCTGGAATGCGATTAATAGCACAAATACCAGCTATTATCTGGCAGAAGTTTAGGAATCAGGTTAGTTCTAACTCAAACCCTCGATAACAAATTTTTGAAACTTTTTGATTGAAAAATAGTCATGAAACTAAAAGATGTTCACGCAATAATTACTGGTGCTGCCAGTGGCATCGGTCGCTGCATCGCTCTTGAACTAGCACGTGCTGGTGCCCAAGTAATGGGAGGTGATCTCGATGTAGATGGTTTGAAAGAATTAGAAGCTGAAAGTGCCAATTTATTAGGAAAAATTTACATAGCACATCTTGATGTATCCAATGAATCAATAGTGAAAGACTTTATTTCACAGGCTTTTAAAAAAATTGGATATGTTAATACTCTGGTTAATAATGCTGGAATTCTGCGAGATGGTTTACTAGTCACGCGCGATCGCGAAGGCTGGTTACGGAAGCTACCAACAGCACAATGGAAGCGAGTCATTGATGTTAATTTGACTGGTCCGTTCTTAATGGCGCGAGAATTTGCTGCTGAGGTAATAGAGCAAAATATTTCCCCAAGTCTGATAGTCAACATCTCCTCAATAACGCGATCAGGCAATCCCGGACAGTCCAACTATAGCGCTTCCAAGGCTGGTCTTGATGCACAAACACGTACTTGGGCACTTGAGTTGGCTCACCTTGGATTTCGCGTTGCAGGTATAGCACCTGGATTGACCAAAACGCCTATTTTAAGTCAAGTATCCCCACAAGCTCAGGCAGATATGATTTCTAAAATTCCTCTTGGTCGAATGGCTGAGCCTTACGAAATCTGGCTAGCTATGCGTTTCATTATTGAATGCGACTACTTTACAGGAAGTGTTATTGAAGTGGATGGTGGAGCCTAATTCTAAGAACGCAAGACAGGCGTATCGCTTGTTTGAAAGTATCAATTGCTTCGCTTGTATTGCTGTTTGTTGGCTTAACTGTAATTGGGATAGCTTGTCTAGAGCCAGCCCTTTGCGAGTGAGAGTTTTGTAGTCGAATGGCACGCTCGATAAGCCGAAAGATATGCAGCACAAGAACTTGAAGTATTGAAAGGTCAAGGAAAATTGGTGCATAAAGAACAGCGAAGTTATTGAAGAATGTAGTTACAAGTTAGGTAAGTAGCCACGTAGTCAAAATTCATACAATTTTATTCCTGTAGAGAAACCCCGATGTATCCAGTCAAACTAGATTAGTGATCGGGGGAATCAAAAATGACTACTTATACTGTGCCAAAAAGGGTGCATATTCTCAAGGAGAAATTTAGTAAAAGTATTGGGCTGCCTTTTAAAGAATTATTACCAGAAACACTGATATAGCAATCCGGAATGATTTATGAGAAAATACGGATACAAGGATAAAGTATTGTGTGTAACTAGAGTACGGATATAGCCATGTGGATGAAATTGCTAGAAAATTTTATCAAAAATAGTCAGGATAAGCGTGAAATCCAGCGAGCTACAGCAGTCAAAATGCTGTTATGTGGTTATAAGCATGAAGAAATCATGCCGATATTAGGTGTTTCCACCGGGTTCATCAGCACATGGAAGAAAGCCTTTTTTAAAAATGGAGTAGATGGTTTAAAGAGCAGATACAAAGGTAGTCAAGGATTGCTCAATCAGATGCAACTCCAGGAGGTAATCGAATGGTTACAAACAAAGGATACATGGACTTTGAATGAGTTAGAGTACCAGATTGCCGCCAAGTATGGTGTGACATTCGCCTCTAAACAAAGTTACTATGATTTGTTTGAGACAGCGCGTATTAGATGGAAGAAAGCACAAGCCAATAATCCAAAACATGATCCAGATAAGGTCGCCTCAAAAAAAAAGAGATTTGTGAGTTATTGGCAGCGCGACGTGCTGAAATAGAGTCGGGAGAGCTAGTGGTATTCATGATTGATGAATGTCATCTACTCTGGGGCGATATATGTGGATATGTGTGGGGAAAAACTACTGAACGCGTCACAATTCCAGTAATTAATGCCCGTGAGAAACAAACGTATTACGGGGCGTTAGACTACAAAACTAAGGAATTCCTCATTTACCCAGCCAAAAAAGGCAACTCAGAAAACACAATTAAGTTTTTAGAATATCTTCGTGTACAACGTCCTCAAGCACAATTATTAATTATTTGGGATGGAGCAAGTTACCACCGTTCCCAACCCATCAAAGATTATTTAGAATCTTTAAATAGTCAACTCCAACCAGAGAATTGGTTAGTTACTTGTGAAAGATTTGCGCCCCATGCTCCACAACGCTCATCCTGTAGAAGATGTTTGGTTACAAGCTAAAAGATTAATTCGAGAGTTTTATTTTCTGTGTGATTCTTTCTCTGTAGTCAAGAGTTTATTTGAGCTATCTGTACATTATCAAATATTTAACTTTCCTAAATTACATGAATATGGTGTTTTCTCATGAATCATTTAGGATTGCTATAAGTGAAATTATCAGTGAATCAAAAATAAAATATAGAAGCCGTTTATTTGACCCGATAGTAACGTTATGGGCGTTTTTATCTCAAGTTTTAGATGTTGATAAAAGTTGCCATAATGCAGTTAGCAGAATCATTGCACACTTGGTTGGGTCAGGAGTAGAACTTCCATCAACAGATACAAGTGGATACTGTCAAGCACGCATTAGATTGCCAGAATTGTTACTGGAAAAAATATTTTACAAAGTGGCAGTTGATCTTGAAGAAAAAGTAAGCGAACAGTATTTATGGTGTGCTAGGAATGTAAAAGTTTTAGATGGTTCTAACGTTTCAATGCCCGATACGGAAGCCAACCAAAAAGAATATCCGCAACACAAAAATCAAGCGTGCGGTTGTGGCTTTCCAATTGCAAAAATCGGGGTGCTTTTTAGTATTGCAACAGGTGCAGTAATTGCCTTAGTCATAGATGTTTTTAATACTCATGATATTCAGCTTGCAAGAAAACTATATGAGTTTTTAAATCCGGGGGATGTGCTTTTAGGAGATAGAGCTTTCTGTGCATATGCAGATTTAATTAAAATAAAAAGTCTTGATTGTGATGCTGTTTTTCGTAAACATCAAAGTCGTAAAACAGAGATGCGACAAGGAAAAATAGTCGGAGATGGTGATAAATTAGTTACTTGGAACAAACCAAGAAAGTGCCCTAATGGCTTAACACAAGAAGAATTCGAGTTATTACCAGAAACTTTAATAGTAAGAGAAATATACTTTTACATTAATATTCCTGGCTTTCGGACTAAACAAGTTAGTTTAATTACAACATTGCTTGATGAAGAAACATATTCGACGGTAGAAATAGTGAGACTTTATGGTGAAAGATGGGGTGTTGAAGTAAATTTAAAACATCTAAAAACTACTTTGGGAATGGATATTCTTCGAGAAAAGACACCATCATTAGTACGTAAAGAGATTTGGGCATTTTTACTCGCTTATAATCTTTTACGAACTTTGATGCTTGAAGCTGCGACAAAGAGTGGAACGTCTCATTTAAACTTGTCATTACAAGGTACTCGACACCACTTTGATAATTTTATTCCCAAATTATCAAATGCTTCGGAAAAAAAAGTTGGCTTGATTTACCAAACATTATTAAATATTTTAATCCATAAAGAAGTTTTACAACGTCCTGGTCGCTGCGAACCGAGAGTCAGGAAACGTCGCCCTAAAGCTTATCCTTTAATGAAAAAATCAAGACAACAATATCATGTCGAGTTAAAATCTGCTTAACTTTTGTAAATTACATTGTGCAACAAATTTAATATTAAGACATAACTATAAGTGTTCAACACAATTCGCCTCAATTCAACAGCGAATTAATTTTTCATGCTCAAGAGTTTCTTTCTATTTAAAAATACAGGATTTTTTATTATTTTTATAATCGATGTTAATTATGCTACTGGGATTTTATTTTAACTTTAAGAAAGCGAATACTTGACTCGACAAATTTCAATTTATTGAAATCTTTATAGTTGTTTAGTTACAGCTTATCTTAGTGCCATTCCTTTATAGTTGTTTAGTTACAGCTTATCTTAGTGCCATTCATCTTGACGGTTGATACTTCCTACCCCTGGTCAACAATGATCGTCTCTGGTTGTCCAGTCGCCGCCATTTCTCGACAACAATCCGCATGAAATGCGAGATTTATAGCAGTCTGATGCTTGCCTTGTGAATCTCGCTATTACACGCAGCGACTCTGCTTTTTTGGCAAGAGCCAGCCATCGTTTGTCAGAATCAAATTGCTTCATAGCGATACGCGAAGCGTAACGCCCCAAAGGCGTATCACACTCCAACGCATGAGGTGGTGCGCTCAAGCGTGCGCGATTACGCCCTGGGGCTTGCGTATCGCTCCTGATGACTGCGGTGCTTCGCTTGAGGATGGCTCTGATGAGGGAGATTCTGTTGCTTGTTCTTGCGCTTGTTGAGATGCCGCTTTGGCTGCTCGAAGCACCTCTTCTGCGCTTGGTTGGGCAGCCTGTTGGTCGTTTGCAGCCGACTGTGTTTTATCAAGGGCAACTTGTTCAAGTGGATGAGCGATCGCTCCCCTCGTAGAGTCCAAATCGTTTGCCCTATCAGATGGTGCTTGTGCATCAGCAGAATCACCCGGTGGTTGTTCTACTGGGTGGGCGATCGCGTAACTCTTCGAGTCCAAATCGTTTGCCCTATCAGATGGTGTTTGTGCATCAGCAGAATCACCCGGTGGTTGTTCAAGTGGATGGGCGATCGCTTCGTTCGCTTCTTCATTCAATTGCAGCTTCTCAACAGAACCATCAGTTTCATTAATTGGTTCAGTGTCCTCAATTTTGGGAACTGTTGTTAACTTCCTTGAACGTCCGTTTCTGCTAGTCATGTTGATTTTTCTCCAACCGACGTGTAGTAATGCTTGATTTTCTGAAACTCCCTCTCTACCTCTTCATCAATTCCCAGTTGTCTTAAGAGCTTAGTTAAAACATTCTCCCTTTTGAGCATGAGATATTGATACATTGCGTGTGAGTGATAACCAGGGTTTTTTCGCAAGAAATATTTGAGTGTTAAAATTGCGCGAATCTCACTCCAGCCAAGGTATTTTTCCGATAATCCCAGTGTCCCCAAGTAGTTGGAAAAGGTTTCGTAATGGCGAATCTCTGTGAGTTTCATCACCAAAGCATGACTGAAGTACTGCTTTCCTTCTACTTCATAACTTTGAACTGTATATGTGGTGTTCCTCATGGGGTGTTCCATTTTCTTCACCACTGAAAACACACTTTCAGTTTTCGCATTTCACCAGTGAAGGTTTTCATGATTTAACAATAGAATTAGAACAAGCAAGAGCGATACCATTTTGTCTCCCTACTTGCAGGGAAATTAAAAAATTAAAAACCCACTCCCAGAAGTCGCAGTGGGTCTGTTTCTATAAGAAGTCCCCAGATGTAACCAAGAACGCCGGATCTAATCTGTTTTTGATAGAAATAGATGAAGATGTTGTATTTTTAGGTCAAGAGCTTCCGCATTCACCTATAGGTGAACCTCAAACTAAAAAAGCTGCTCCTGATAGAGCAGCTTTCTGTGCTTGACGCTTCAAGTTACAAAAAATTAGCCTGTAGCCCCAAGTGCAGGTATTAGTTTTTGTAGCGATTGTGGTAATTTATCTGGATAGCGGGGCAAAATTCCAGCGCGAATGAAAGCTTTTACTCTGGCGTAAACTTTTTGTTTCGTTGTTTCGCTGGGATTACGGCGTCGGCGAGGCGCAATTGTCGGATTGTAACACTCAAGAGTTTTCAGGGGTATATCGAGCATTCGAGAGGCTTTTGAGGTTGTCCAGTTGTATGCATCACGGGCATCAAAGGGATGCAATTCGCCTTGGTCAAATAATTCTGCTAACAGCTGTATATCTGAGTCTATATTTAATGCCATGATAGGTTTTGCCCTCCTGTAGGGAGACACTACGGGTTGGGAAGTCCCTGGTGTGTACGAGACACCAGGGGCGCAGAACCGTCCGAAGTTGGGACGGTTTTATTTTGTTGAAACAAGTTTAACATCAAAATTAATAAGCGATGGTACATTTTTATAAAAAATATCGCATAATAAGATTTGGATGTTGCCCAAGAACCGTTCAATGGCTGAGAGATATTCGCTTGCTTATTACTATGTTTCTCCTGAAGACGCCCAAAAAATCGACGCTTTTAGAAAGGTTTCAGGTGACTCAGAGAAAAACTTGGTTACTCAATATGTAAGGGGGTGGATAGGAAGGAACAGAGAGTATTACCAAAAGCTAGCTCAATTCGATGCTCAAAATCGCGGAATTTCGTTTCCAGAATGGGGAAAGATAGTTGTTACTCATGGAATCGAGGGATTGCCTCCGTACAAGTACGAGGTAAAAAACATTCCGGACAATCCTTTAAAAGACGTGGTTTTACCCTCGAACCTCATAAAGCGAAATATAAACTACATTTTGCTGGGGAGACAAAATCTAGCTTTCCTAAGAGTCGGTATATTATATGACCGAGACAATGCAATCGGCTTTGTATCGCGGATTATCAAAGAACACTTAGCGAGAAACTGGGACACGCTTTACGCCTCTCAGGTAGAAGCTGAAGAAAGCTTTGAAAATTGGAAATAGGAGCAACAATCATGCAAGCAACACAAACTACAGAACTAACATTAGAAAAAGTCAATCAAGCCGTTAACGCAATCCTTGATACCTTGGGCACTCCGGAAAATGATTTGCACCGTGAAGCCTTATCTGCTTTTCAAAAAGGTGACTATCAGCTTGTGAAAAGGTTAGCAGCTACTAACTTATCTGACTCTTACTGCAAGGCGTTGGGCTATTTGGGCGGAGCATTAAAGCTTACACCAAATACGGACACCATTCTTGCTGAATCCGCACGAGCTGCGTCTGATTTTGTCCGAGAGAAAACATTGCATCAACTGGGCATTAAGATTGCCTCGGCGCTCAATTAAAGCCAAAGCCCAAGGAGTCAAGCACAAATATACAATTGTGCAACGCAGGCATCCTTGGGAAAGTTCTCTCTAGAATCGCTCTTGCAAGGCGCAGCGCACGTAAATCGTTTAGATACTTTCACCTCCTCAAGTGTTTACTCCTCAATACACATCTTATAAACAGGTGCATTCACCCCTAATCGCTTTAATTTATATGAGCTTTGGGGACGCACGCTTTCTACACAAAACGCGCAAGCCTTCTCAAAACGAGCGGGCAAAGCTGCGATTATTCGAGCGTATTACTGCGAAAAGACCGCTCGCGCGTGAGAACCCCTACCCAAAATCGCTCTTGGCAAGGCAATAAGCCAAAAGGCTTGCGGTACCAGTGCAGGTTTTTTCCACGGGGTGACATGATGTCAACCTGACATCTACAAAGGATAAGTACTGACGCCCGTTTTTCACAGTGTTGTATCAAATCGCTCTTGAGGCTTGATAAATCTACTTTTCCTCACGTAGTTTTTCACTCACTCATGCTTAGGGCTTGTTGTCTGGTCTTACAAGTGATATTGTAGCACGTATAAAGCACATTTTAACTCTAAAACGTGCTAGTTATTAGTTTTATAGGCACATTAAGAGCTATAAGGAGTTAATCTTGGTACAGATATATGCCAAATGAAATGACTAAAAGATTAGCTGTCTACCTCCCAGACGGAATATACGAGTTTTTAGAAAAATGGGCATCAGATGAGCGCCGCTCGGTCAGTAATTTAGCTGCTGTCTTACTAGAGCTAGCCGTTAGAGATAGAGAAGGCTGGCAGATTTCGCAATCTGAATCAATTTCAACTCGAATTCAAAAGGAAAAAGACAAATGACCCAAGACCAACCAAACAGGCTAGACAGATTAGAAGCATCTGTGGCTACTCATAACCAAATATTAAGCCTTTTGAGCCGCAGCCCACAGGCAATTAACCGAGTTCTCCCTTAACGAAGCCCAGCAACGTAGACAACAACAAGAACGGCTAGTGAGCCACGACGAAACACTCACTCGTATTGAAAGCGCGATCACCCAATTGGTGGCTGCAACAAATCGTAACACTCTGGCTATAGCCGACCTGGAAGAGCAAACCACTCTTATATGTCGAAACAATGAACCGTCTGGAGCAACGTATGGAAAGCCTCGCGCCCGCTAGTTACAACGTCAACAACAACAGACACTGCGTCTGGTTGCTGACAACAGCATTCAAATCCGGGAGCATCTGGGAACACTTGGGAATTCTCGGCAACGGCAGGGACCAGACATAATCAAGCTCCAAGAGAAATTTTTCTTCTGGGCATGACACTTACATTTTGTAAAGAAATATTGAGCGCGAAAGGCGCTTAGTCAGCAAAACATTTTCTAATACTAATTCCCTCTATCTTAGATAAAGGGAAAAGTTTGATTATGAAACTAAAAATGTTCAATAAAAAATGCTCTTTTCATCTCACAGCAAGGATTTTGAGGCGAAGATACTCACTTTTATTGTCAGAGAAAAAAAGACTAGAATCATCGGCAATTTCCAAAAGAAAAAACAGCCGAATAATGTTATCCTATGCAAATAAGTCACCAAGTTTTTACTTGGCTGCGTTTACAAAGGAGGTGAAAACAAGCAGAGCGATATTTAGCTAGTCAAAATTACAGGTGAGTCGTTAGACATCAGTGTTGGTGTTGTGAGACTTGGCAGGTCAGAAACACACCTAACTGTTCTCAACGGCTTACGACCCTCACCCCTGTATTGAGATTCTATCACAGGGGTAGGGGAGATTTATGTCTTTTTTTTGGAAAAACACAAAAAAGGCATCTGGCTCTACAATTTCTCTCCAACTCTAGATTTTTGAAGGAACCTCCCAAAATCAACCGAATCCTTTTGCAGCAGTAAGTAAGCTGCAACTGCATTCTTTATGGGGAGAAATTGAAAGGCTGGGTGTCTGGCATTGGAGGACAACCGTGAATACTTCAGTTTTTCAACCCAAAGAAGCTTTACTTTGCTTAATACATCAGGCGGCTGACTGCATTTTTAGCTCTTTGCAAGCCAACTCCACCATGATACTTTTCGCTTGCTTACCGCAGTGGAAACTCCCCCCTGGTTCTGTAAAAGAATCAGCTCAGCTACGTTTCTCTCATGCCCTTATAAGTGTGGAAAAAAAACCGCTGCATCGCATGATGTAATCAACATGCATCCATGCAGTGGCGCTTCTAGCCACACATGCACAAAAACAGACACTTTCTTCACATAAAAGAAAAAGCCTCTACCTCTCGATGGGCACACAAAGCCCGATTCTCAAAGGCAGAAGCCAACAATAATAGCATCTTCATTCTGTCATTCAATTCCTAAAATCTCAAATTAAGCCCAACAGAAGCCTGCTTTTAAGCTTGCTGGAATTGAGTGATTGAGACTTGATCGAGAGGAAGGCTCCAAAACGAACAAGGAGTCGAAAATGTTCAGTACAGACGATACATCAAGCACATCAAAATCAACTGACTCTACACCAAACAATCAGCCGACGATTGATAAAAAAGAGGCTCATGAGCATTTACGGGCGTTAGGGTACTCAAATGCCGCCGAAGTATATATAAGAGCATTCTTTCCGAAGGATGACGCCAGATGCAACGACCCAAAACAAGCCCGCAAAGCAACAGGCTTGTCGTGGCAGGAGCTAGAGAAATGGCAATTTGATGGGCGTGGTATTTACTTCGTCGTCAACGGTGGCGGACACAAAGATAAGGATGTGACTGTTTGCCGTGCCATTTTTATTGAGCATGATGACCTAGATAAAGAAACACAAAGGGAACTGTGGCGCTATGTTGACCTACCAGAACCAACACTGCAAGTTGATAGCGGCGGTAAATCAATTCACAGCTACTGGGTGTTTGAGCAACCAATTCCTGTAAACCAGTGGCGAGAACTCCAACGAGATTTACTGGAGTATGCACAGGGCGATCGCTCTTTAAAAAACCCCTCAAGAGTAATGCGCTTAGCAGGAGCATGGCACGTCTCAAGCAAAGGATACGTGCAAAGCCGCATAATTACTCATTCAGGTCAACGATATTCCTACTCGGAACTTCGCTCTGCGATTCCTGTGGCACAGCCCTTGCCAAAAATTTCGCCGACTGTTGGCGTGACTGGTTCAGGGGTTCCTCTCGAAAGTTGTCTAACTTTGAGCGATCGCCAGCTAATTGAGCAAGGAGTAAGCGAAGGTGGGCGTAACAGCAACGGGGCAAAACTAGCACGGAACCTGATTGGCACTGCTAGTCGGCTTGTTGAGTTGGGGATTAGTTTTGATGGTTCACCAAGGCAGATTTTTGATGACTACTGTGGGCGTTGTACCCCTCCCCTTGATACCAAAGAGGCAGAAATTATCTGGCGTTCAGCATCCAAGGACAACCCTACGCCCAGCTTAACGGATGATGCTCTGGCTGTTTGTATACAAGCATGGGAGAAGAAACACCGCACTTGTCAGCCTAATCAACAACCAAAACCTCGTTCTTGGGTGGGAAGAATCAAAGATACCGCCGTTGAAACTGCTAAACAGATTTTACCAATTCCCAAAACTGAGCGCCCGCCAGCAGACATTATTGCTCGTGAGATTGCCGAGCAGTACAAAGATAAATTTAAGTTTAACAACTCGATTGGCAGCTGGATGCATTATGAAGTCGAAAAGCAGGGAACGTGGGCAATTGAAACCTCGGAGTACATGGAGTCTTTAATTAAGGGCATCCTTGACTCCAAAGGAATTACTGGTTACGGTAGCCATTCCTACATCACTAACGTCCTCAAAAATTTGCGCTGCATCCTCATTACCCGAACCTGGGATGAAGTTTCACCCCTCGAATTTCTCCCGTTTGTAAATGGCGTGTTGCATATCAGTTCGCAAAAACTTCTGCCCCATCACCCCGATTATCACCTCACGTGGCAACTACCTCGTGAATATAATCCTCTAGCAACGGGATGGGGAACTATTGAAAACTTTCTGAATGAAGCCACCCAAGGTAGCGATAATCTCAAACGAATTCTACTATGTTTCTGCAACGCCGTGATTAAGGGGCGTGCTGATTTGCAGAAATTTATCCATATTATTGGTGTTGGTGGCACGGGCAAAGGAACATATTTGAGGCTGCTGCAATCTCTGATTGGAGAAGAAAATACGCTCTCTACTACTCTCGAAGATTGGTGCAGCAACAATTTTGAAACCGCCAATGCTTACAAAAAACGCCTGGTTGTTTTTCCAGATGAAGATAAACAAACCGGAAAGCTCGGTAAATTCTTAAGTCTGACGGGAGAAGATTGGATTCGCGCCGAAGAAAAGGGGAAAAAAGCATTTCAGTACCGTTACGATGGCATGGTCGCAGTTGCAAGTAACCTTCCCATCTTTGTTGGAGATTCAGTATCGCGTATTACTCGTCGTGCCATTACCGCTCCTTTTAATTATCAACCTCCTCCCGGACTACGCCGAAATCTTGAAGCAGAGTTTGAGCCGGAGTTATCAGCATTTACCAACTACGTACTTTCAATCCCTGATGAGGTCGTTACCAATACCCTCATGGGGCTGGCTGATGCACCAGAGGTGACAGCAGAATTTTGGGAAAATCGTATACGTACTGATTCGATTGCTGCCTGGATTAACGATTGGGTAATTTGTGATCCACAGGCAAAGACCTACATCGGCAATAACAAATTTGAGGGTGAGGGTGGCGCAGGAGTTTACACCTTGTTCGGCTCCTACGTGAAATATTGCCACCAGAGCGGGTTTCAACCCAAAGCCGTGAAAAACTTTTCACCGGAACTGTTGGAGTTGCTCAAAACAGTCGTTAAATGGGATGTGCGTAAAGGACGGGATAACACCGCCAAGTACATTGAGGGGATAAGACTGCGTATTCCAGAAGTTGACGACCACATCCCCACTTTTGACATAACTTTAGCTGAACGTATTCGCACCAGTGCCGAGAGCAGTGCCGAATCGTGTGTCGAGTTGAATCCCTTGCTATCACAGGCTTTTGAAGATTGTGCCGATTCATCCCCTCTCTTAGAAAATCAACTTCAACTAAATATGGATTTACTTCACCAGGAGATAGGAGAGTTTGTACAAGATTCTCCCCCAGTTCCTGGTGAATCAGATTTTTCTGACGATATCGGGGATGAACCAGCACAACCCCCACAGTTCCCGGATGGAACGGGGTTTGGCTCTACACCCTCATCCGGCACGACAATCGACACCCAACAAGAGGATGGGGAGTGTGGGGGAGATGGGGTTCTAAAGCCAGAGCAATCCTCCTCATCCTCTTCGTCTTTGGTATCCTCCCACACTCCCCTCTCTCCCCACACTCCCCACACTCTCTTCTCCCTCCATCAGCCCGTAGAGTTTTGGCACTTGGGCAACCACGAGTGGCTTAAAGGTACGATTACTGAAATTGTCGAGATTGAGGGATATTTCCATTACTGTGTTGTGAGTTACCGCGCTTGGGGCAAGAATCGTACAGAAAAAATCTTCCGGGCGGATTGGCTGCGTTCTCTTTATCAGTAATTAATTCAGAGTGCAAGTTTTTCCATAAAAGTTTCTTATGATTCTTCAGTTTCGTCATATTGAAGCAGTTTTGTCATGGAATTTTCAATGAATCATATCTTGCGTTGCATCAATCCTCCCATGCCTCTTCCACCCCCATCCCCACACCCCACACCCTGCGATCGCCCTGTTAAATCTGCCCCTTACCCCCCATTAGTCTGTAATTGCGGGTGATTTTCGTGATTAAGATTTGCGCTGACCGGCAAAAATCGCCCTCTGTTGGGGTGTGTTCCACCTTCATGCTTAAATGTTTACTGCAAAATTTACTTAAAAAGTATAGTACAAATTAATACTTTATACCCAGGAGAACTGTATATCTTGGTGACTAATGAAAGTACTTTACTATCTGATTTGTTTAATAGCCTTTGTTGGATTTTTATCCACTACTGCTGCTATCGCGCAACTTCAGCCTAATGTTCCACTTCAAAAGTCAAATCCTACTAATACTACAATTTCAATTCAGCAAGGCAAAGTGATTGATGACAGAATATATAGGTTTACTAGAGAAGAGGTTGCTCGAGTTTAAAAAGATACTAGATAGCAAGTTGAGCTTTATAATAATAGATTTAGTAATGAGTAAATACTAGTATGACTTTAGTAGCCACCTTTATAGGTGTAAATCAGTATGCAGACAACAATATTTCTGATCTAGCTGGCGCATCAAATGATGCCACTGCGCTTTGGGCACTGTTTTCAGATTCAATCTCAGATATCAAAACCCATTATCTGCTTGATAGCCAAGCAACGGGTACAGCCATAAGAGATGCTCTCGACGATACATTCAATGGAGCAGGCCCTGATGATACGGCCCTTTTCTTTTTTGCAGGTCACGGATCTCCTGCACACCAACTTGTTCCTCATGATGCTCGGCGTCAAGCACTAGAGGAAACAACGATCGCGATGAGTGAATTGGACAAATACCTAAAGTCATCGAACGCACGTATTGCTATTGTCATACTTGACTGCTGCTTTAGCGGAGGGGCTACTGCACGTGTACTTCAAAGTGTACCTACTCCGCGTAGCACAATGATGACCGTCGCAGATCTGCAAGGAAAAGGGAGGGTCATTATCGCTGCGTCAAAAGACAATGAAGCAGCTTATGAACTGCACGGACATGGACTCCTCACGCAGGCGCTGCTGCATACTTTTAAACTTCATCCTACTGGCATTGAGTTCGGTGGAATAATGGATGGAGTGATTCAATAGTCGTCCGAGAAATTATCTCCTCTGTTAGATGAGCTAAGAATAAAGCAACTAATGGGAGAAACGTAACATTCATGTTCCGTTCTTAGGGGAGGAAGGTAAAGCTCGGTATCCTCTCTTACCCGACAAGTCGAAAATCATCGAAATAGCAAGGGTTACACACCCCTAGTTTATTCTCAACAAGTTAAGTTTAATGACAATTAATCACGAGAAAATAAGTAGTCGCACACAATTAATTACACAAAATCTGAGCTGAAATTGTTGTCTAGTAAAGAATCAGTATGTAATTAATTTTGTTGGTTCTTCAGTACCTGTTATGCTAAACTAACAATTGAAATGCCAATTTAATAAGCATCTCACTCGGAAGTTTTCAAAGTTTCTAAACCCATAAGCCGAGCGCTTAATTAGCTTGAGTTTGTTATTGATACCTTCAACGACACCACTCGTTGTCCCATTATCAAAGTAAGCAATTATTTCATCAAACCAACGGATAATAGTGTTGTTGCTCTGAGGGAAGTATTTTTTAGCTTTCGATAACCACATACCCAATTTAAATACTCCTACATACCAATCATTAGTCTTATTAAAAATTGTTCTAATTTCTCTTTTAATTCATGCATTACTTTTAGAGTGGGAGACACGTGTTTAACTTGAATAAGTTTACTTTTTTGCTCTTCGTTCAAGTCTTTATAATTTTTAAGTAGGACGTATTTACTTTTCTTCAATCCTGATAAAACTTTTTCGTGTTTGGCTTTTTCTGATGAGGTGTTTGCTTTTTTAATTAACTCTTCTGTGTTTCGTTTTTCTCGTTTTCTCTGTGTATCTAGCTCTTGATTAATCTGTGTTATAACGTGAAATCTATCTGCAACCACTTGAGCATTCGGCATTAATTCTTTCACCAGATTTTTGTAACCTTGCCACAAATCTATACTTACTTCCTCTATTTGCTTTAAAACATCAGTTCCCCATCCCATAAGAGTTTTCTTTATTATTTCCTGTGTGCGATCGCTTAACAGAGCAATTAGTTTAGATGTGTCTAAATCTATTAATCTGAACTTCCCCCTTTGACAAAAGTCGTATGCAATGCATAGCAAGGGTTTTAAAGAATTTAGTTCCGGATTTACTGGGTACAAATCAAGGAAACACCAAGCAATAAGAGAGCTTTTTGTTGCACAGGAGTGGGTTCAGTAATCTTGTCAAAAACGATTTCACTAGCACCTTTAATAGTCGATTGAATTTGGTTTTTAACAATAGTGCCGGTTAGCAGCTAATAAAGTTTGGAAACTATGAACTGACAAATTATCAGAGGTACGTTTGGTTTGAGCTTTAGCTAAAGCACTATCACTTTGAGCAGCACAAACAACAGATATTTGCTTGAGTTGAGCTTGTGACCAATCATCCTCATCGAAAAGAATTGGAGCTAAAAGAGAACGCATATGCCATTCGACATAATAAGCTAACATGCATAAAAACACATGTGCTTTAACTCTTCCGTGGGTCGATCCCGACGCGCTACTATCATCGCCAATACTAATCTTCTTTCCCTGGTATTTTCTTCACTAATTAGGTTATGCAAACCAATATTTTTTAAGCTTCCCAATACTGCTGCAACATGACCGTGAGGACGACTACGAATTATCTTAAACGCTTCTGGTAAGCTCTCAATTGCTACTCCTCCTTTCAACAAAACTTGCAACCCATCTACCGCATGGTCGGGTAATTTTGAGAGGTTTGCAAGGGTACGTTTACGCACTTTATTTCCTTCACGATAGGACTCGCGAAGTAGTACAGCAGGGGGAGAGTTTCTGTTTGGAACACGAAGAGGGTCGATGGGTGTATCTCTACTCCTCACCTCCCATTCGGAACCGTACATGATGTAGGGTAGGTAGCCAGCGAGTTACCATTACTGGCACTTTTCCAACCACCCCCCTCCAAACTACGCATGACCGTTTCCGTATCACGTAGCTTTCCGGTAATTTTTACGTTTAAGGGTTTCACCGTCGTAGCGTCCATACTGAATTTTCTCGTGGCACTGACGACAAACTACTAGAGTTTTGCGCCTACGTGCCGACATTTTCTTCATCCATTCTGGACGTTGTGAGCATCCTTTTTGGTTAATGTCTGCCAATTTGCGGATATGATGGACTTCAATAGAGTCTCTTACAAAGCGTATACATGCATGTTGCATATCTCTGTTTTTTTGAATGACTAAAACTGCTCTAACGACCTAACAAATTCATCAAGTTGAACCAACGATACATGTTGTTCTTCACCTGTTTGTGATTGCAGGCGAATGAAGAAGTTTTCACCGCTTGCATCTTCCCTAAAATCAACAATCAATCCTTGTTTCTTGAGCCGGGATAGCTTTTGTATCGGTTCCGGCATTAATGAAAGAAACCACTTCTTCTCTGTATCAAACAAAAGGTTCCACGCTGCATTTTTATGTTCATATCCGTAAGTCAAAAGCGCCTCCCTCACCTGCGACCATTTAATAGCAGTACGAAATATGCGCGCTAGTTCTTCTACTGGATTAATAGGGATTTCTTGGTCATCTTCCACAACAAGTTCGGCCACATTAGACAAATAATCCCTTCCG
The DNA here is from genome assembly GCA_051861145.1 of Nostocaceae cyanobacterium. Lineage (GTDB taxonomy): Bacteria > Cyanobacteriota > Cyanobacteriia > Cyanobacteriales > Nostocaceae > JBHYDF01. Next base: position 14,863 of record JBHYDF010000018.1, on the reverse strand, counting down.
CCAGGTACAAACACTAATACGTTTTCTGATTCCATTGCAAGAGTATCAATCCAGACCTTGTAGTGCCAACACATTGCCAGTAGTTCTTTCAGGCTACCGTGAGCTAAGAGAGCATTGACATTCCACATCGCCACGTAATTTTTAGCTTTGTAAAAAATCTGACTTATCGGAGAAGCATGGTCACTTAACCCCTTCTCGACGTTATCAGGGGTTATCTTCTTTAACTGCGGATAAGCAATTGGTACAGGTTCAACTAGACCGCAGTCAACCAAAGCGTAATCAGCAGTGACATCATAGATTCGCCCTGCCATCATTAGTGATCGCTCGATATCCGCCCACTGCACAATATCCCCAAGTCCAAAGCCCCACTCACTGAACACAATTTGCTCAACGTCTGAATCACCGCCCTTGTTGACAGCAACCTGATTGTCAACACCAGCAGTAGCCTCAGTCGTATCGATGGGTACTAAAAACTCATGTTTGATACTCGTCCAACAACTCTCATCATCAACAGCACTCACTCGATGGTATGTTCTGCCAATTGAATCGATTTTGACTACTTTTCCTGACCACTCTCTATCACCACCACTCACTTGACACAATGGTGCTTCTTCAATCCAGTTCCCGTAAGTTGAGTATTGCTGGAAATTGCTGTTGATGAGGGTGACGCGCTGAACACTCCCAACCGGTCCTGTCACATCAACAATCTGCAAAGGTGAGCCAGTCGGCGGAGTCGGTTTCCGTCCCGTCGAACTGGCGAACCCGGAGGGCTCTCCTTTTACCCATCGAGGTAAGATTGGTACAGCCGAATTGGTTACAACTACATCCCCCTTTTTCCAACCCTCTCTCCAACGGTCTGTAGGTGTAGGAGTTGGAAAAAGGAGCAACGGAGCGTTGTGTTGTTCTGAATCTGTCTTGAGGGCACAACTGGTTTCTGAATCAGCCGAGACTGTACCAGTCGTTTCTAACATCAAGGTACTTTTGCTTTGTTCTTCTGGCTCAACAGCTTGATCTGACTGAGCCTCGACTTGTACAACTGACTCTTGTGATTCGACATCTGATGAGTGTAATCCCACACCTACAGGCGCTACAACAGAGGTTTGCTCATACAGCAATTCGATCTTATTTAGTTGGGCTACCTCAAAAGAGCTTGTTGCCACCTGGGCTGACAACTGATCTGGGGAAGTTTCCTCAACAGGAGCGTACGCTTGATCCAAAGCAGCCAAATCTGTACCAGGAGCGATAAGCCTTTGGCTTAACGCTGAGCGTATCGCATTTTCTGTACCACTAGCCAAATCGTCAGAAGCAGCTAAATCGTCACAAGCAGCCAAATCTGTACCAGGAGCGATCGCTTTTTCTGTACCACCAGCCAAATCTGTACCACCAGCTTTTTCTGTACCAACAGCCAAATCTGTATCAGCAGCCCTGACTGTCTCAGCAGCCAAATCTGTACCAGGAGCGATCGCTTCCCTACCATCCTCTATCCACCGAAGCCTCCCATCTTTGAGTGCCTGGTAGCATTCGAGCGCTTCGGTTACAACTTTTTGAGGGGTGATACCTGATTCTAAGACTATTCTTTCTAACTTAACCCCCGTATCTTGGTCGTGTATTGGTGGTATCTGGCAATACCTAGTTCCGCCCCCTGGTGGCTGTTTCCAAACCGAAACTGGTTCGTTCAAACCCCGTTTTTTCGTGGGAAACATCTGTTTTTTGAGTGCATCTACAAAATCCTGGGTCAGTTCCCCGCAAAGCCGCATTTCTTCCCACAATGCCTCATATTTCGGTGCAGCAAGCGAAAACACCATTGTCCCAAGCTTGGCTAAATCGGAAGCTTCATAGCCATCAGTAGCAGTCGCCGCCCTTATAAACTTTGTAGCTTCCCGTCGAAGCAGTCCGTAGCCTTTGAGTAATTCGCGGAAGGCTTTCTTGGGAAGAGATTCTTCTTGCTGCTTCAACCATCGCCCAAACAAAATGTTATTTATGTTCGCTGCCTCATAAAGTCCGAATCCCTCTGGTGATGGAGATTGTTGGGAATATGTGGGGGAAATTGCCAGTACCATAGTTCGACTCCTCAAAATTTCAGCCGCCCGACGGATTTATACCAACGTTTCTGTACAGAACCCATATAAACCTGCTCCAAACAACCCACTTCCAAGCGTCAATCCCAAGGTTGCTGGTGCAAACGAAAGGATACAAAATCCAATAAATAGGGCAGTTGCTACCGTACTCAATAACCGCATAAACACCTCAATTCTTCTGTATCTTTATACCTGCGTATACGCCTGCGCCGACTAATCCACCGCCCACCATCAATGCTGCTATTCGCTGGTTTGTGCGCTCTGCACTGTAGCCAATCAAGATGAAACAGAGAACGCCTAACAGAACAATAGTTGCTTGCAATAATGCGTGTGTTGACTGCTCACTTAGTCTCTGTTGCATCTGAACCCCCGCTTCAAACCCACTCACAAAATCCGAAATCCCTCGTTCTGTGTCGGGGCACTCTCCTTCACCAGGCGGTTTACTAACTCCAAAGGGGACTCCTCTAAATCCTCTTTTTTGACCGTTTTGTTAAGTTGTGTTAATGACTCTGATACATCGGATTGTGCTTGAGTATCGGTGTGACTGCGCAAGGCTTGTAGCTGCTCTCCCAACTCGCGGGTGTCCGTCTGTTTGGCTTGGGTTAGTCCTTTGAGTAGCCCTAGCTGATACCCTTTGCGAATATCTTTAGCGTCTTCTAAGCCCTCTCTGACACCAATTTGAACCCGCTCTTGTAACGCTTGACTATTGGCGTCAACTAGCTCTTTCGCGGCGTCATTAGTAGCTTGCTGTAGCTCACTGCTGACTGTCTTCTCAATCGCTCCTGATGACTGCGGTGCTTCGCTTGAGGATGGCTCTGGTTCGCTCTCTTGGGCTTTTTGAGATGCGGCTTTGGCTGCCCTTAGCACCTCTTCTGGGCTTGGTTGGGCTGCCTGTTGGTCGTTTGCAAGAGATTCTGTTTTATCCTCTGCATCAGGAGAATCTTTGGCTGTTTGTTCTTGTGGTGAAGCGATCGCTCCGATGGTAGAGTCCAATCCGCTTGCCTCATCAGTAGCCGGTTGTGCATCAGGAGAATCACCCGGTGGTTGTTCTTCTGGGTGGGCGATCGCGGAACTAGCAGAGTCCAAACCGCTTACCTCATCTTGAGCCTGAAGTGCATCAGGAGAATCATTCGCTGTTTGTTCAACTGGGTGGGCGATCGCGGAACTAGCAGAGTCCAAACTGGTTGCTGACTCGATCGCTTTATTCACTTCTTCATTTTGTGGTGGGTTCTCAGCAGAACCATCGGTTTCATTAATTGGTTCAGTGTTCTCAAGCTTTGGAACTGTTGTTAACTTTCTTGAACGTCCGTTTCTGGTACTCATCTTGAATCCTCGCAAATTCCTGATCGATATTAATGTTCAAATATGTAAACACTTTTGGCAGATGGCCTTGGGATTTCAATACTTGGTACATTTTGCGGGTGTGGTAGCCCAACCGGGCGTACAGAAACAGTTTTAGCTTCAGTAGCTCTTTGACAGCTTCCCAGGTCAGTTTGGCGCGGGGAAGCTCTAGAGTATCTAAATACTCATTGATAGTCTTGCGCTGCCGTATGCCTAGTATTTCCTGGACTTGTTTCTTGCTGAAAATTTCCTGTCCATCAACACAATAGCCGTGGACATAGTAAATCGTTTGGATATGCTCACCTCCTCAAACGTTTACCCCTAAACACACCCCCTGCAACCAGGTGCGTTTACCCCTAAACGCTTTCTTTTTCATACTTTAGCACTTATGTCATCATTTGGCACGTTTTTCATAAAAAGCTTTGTAAATCACTATTTGCACTTTTGATGAAAAAGGGCAGAACAGAGGCATATCAACCCTACCAGTGTAAGGAATGCTAAACTTGTCACCATGTCAGACTCAAAACGAAAACGAACTACTATTGACCTGTCATCGGTGGCAGAGCGGATTGAGAAAATCCGCTCTGATTCCGCATGGCGGGCACTCACCTTAAGCAAAAAGGCGATTCTTCTGTTAGAGGAGTATTTAACGCTGTTAGAGGAACAAGCTCGACACGCGCCACCAGAACGGCAGAAACCTCAAACGCTTGCCGAACTGGTACAGCAGCATTACTGGGCACTTAAAAAAGCAAATATTAAAAATATTGACGTGATCGCAGAAGGAGGCACAGCAACACAAGCAGACTTGATTCGCATTAGCTCAGTAGTGGGCATTGACCTCAGAGAGCTAGAAGCGCTTGCGGCAAAGGGTACAGAGTCAGGGAAGAAAAATGGATGTACTAACTTTCATTAATAATGCCGGATGGAAGTGGCAGATGGGAAAAACTTCACTAACCATTTTCCCCCCTGATCAGAAAGCAGCGGATTATTTGCTTGACCACTTCGCCCAAACCCTTACAACTACTGCAACGGTGCTGCAAGGCACTGTCTCTATTGATTGGGGAGATGAAATCACCTACCGCATTACCCACACAACTCTTACGGAGTATAGAAAAATGTCATCAATTATCAGAACTCCATCAGCATTTGTCGGCATTCTGGAGCTAACACCCCAGCTCTTACCTGCGATCGCACAAATATTGGAAAGTCCAGACAAACATATGGGGCTGGTTCGTATTCGAGATAATGCACAAGTACTTATTTCTGCATCAGCAGCACGGCAAATCCGCTCGAATGGAGAAGAAGCAGTCAAACGCCGTACAAGCGACTATTGGCAAGAAGAAGACCTGCAAACCCTAGAGCAATGCTACCGTGACTCTCCTTCTAGCGGTTTTGAGATTACCTATACCGCAACACTCGACAAGCCAAAGCTCGACGAAGATGCTCAGTGGGGACGCTTTACCACCCGATTTGTCTTAATCGAAGATGGCTTCGGTATTGTCTACCGAAAAGGCGAATTATTAGATTTAGTAGAAATACCCCGTCCACAAGTTGTGTACTAAATCACTACGTAACTTGTCAGCTGCTTTTTATCCGACACAATGCAGCATTTATCAATATACCCTTACGAACTTAGGAGCAACAGAGATAGGAAATGAGCTTGGTAATCATTTGTGGTAAATGCTAAAGATATACTCAACTTTAGAATGGCAACGAATATTACCATTTGACTTGATCGTTGGCTTGAGCCAATCGCACCGCCAATTCGGGCATAACTCAAGTTATATGTATTTAGAAATTAAATATTTTTTTGAGCAAATCAAAAATCAAATTTTTTATGGAAGAACCAACGGCAGCTAATGGGTGGATTAACACAATCGATTCAAAAAACCCTATTGTTATAGAAAAAGCCCATCGTATCATCGCCAATAATCTCTACTGCACTTTATCTACCTGCTCTATTGACGGGTTTCCTTGGGTATCACCTGTATTTTTTGCTTATGATGAGAGCTTAAACATTTACTGGTCTTCTGCTACAGCGTCGAAGCATTCACAAAACATCTATAACAATAACGGACGAGTGGCGATCGCTATTTTTGATTCGAGTGTTTGTGAGGGTACAGGGGAAGGTTTATATTTTTATGGCACTGCATCCGAGCTAAAGCCAGACTTGACAGAAAAGGTAATGAAACTACTTATAAATCGGGCTAATAAACAACTTAATCGGACAGCAGCAGATTATCTCAATGATTCACCCCGCAGGATTTATCAGTTTCAACCCCAACAAGCTTGGATTACTGGTAGTCGCTTGCCAATTGGTAATCAGTTAGTTGACACCAAAGTTGAGATAAATATGCAAGATTTGCTACCGCTACATTTTTCCGAAACTGATGTGAGCCTCACGAACGCTCTCTCAAAAAGATGATTCAGCAACGCTGAAATAATTCTTCAGACGTTGCGTAAAATTTTACACTCCTTAGCGCAATCTCAATCGCTTTTTCAGTTTTCGACAAATGTGGTAACACTACCAAAACCAAGGAGAAATATGACTCAAGACACACCATCTCGACTTGACCGCATAGAAGCTGCACTCTTTACTCACAACGAAATTCTTACGACTCTTGCACCACTTACGGCACAAGTAACCCAACTGCTTGCCCGTACTTCGGAGAGAGTTGAGCAGCACGGCTCACGCCTTGACCGTATTGAAGCTAACTTAGACCGACTTGAAGAACAAACACAGCGCAATGCCGAATCACTGGGAAGACTAGAATTACAGATGGAGCAGTTACGAGAAATCGTCACAACATCAACAACTGAGACAATACAACTTGTAGCCGAACAAGCGGTACAGGCGGAGCGCGATCGCCAAACATGGCAAGAAGATCGCCAAACATGGCAGGCAGAAATTCGCCGGATCTGGGAGCATTTGGAACGGCAAACGGGCAATGGCAATGGCCGAGGCGAGGGGTGATTACAAGAGAATATACACGCGGTTGGCGTTTCTACCTGAGTTGCAGTCTTAAAAAGTTGCTATTGTAATTGTGAGTTTCATATTTTTTAAGGATAAAAAAATATTGCCCCTCCCTGTGAGGGGCAATATTTTACAGCAATGATTTTGCACTTACTAGTGAGTAAGTTACAGGACTAGACATTGGGCGATTAGAGTCTTGTACTTGGGCCAATAATACCCAGTTATTCCACTCATGATAAGACCCAGTGTGTTTTCTGAGTGAGTATGAAATAACTTGGTTCTTTCGTACATATCGTGCTAAATTTTTAATTACAGTCGATAACTTTGCTTTAAAATCAAGGCTTACAGACGCTTATAGTCAAAATTTCAGCAATCTGACCGTCATGCAGGAAATAATGGCTGTTATGATAGCCCAGCAAGGGTTTCAAGCTTATTTTTCAACAAATTTAGCACGCTAAGTACGCAAGAACCTGAAAATTATAAAGCGTTACAAGCGTTGGTAGCCTCATATCTTGCACCTTGAAATCTCAATGTTAATTCCTTGACTAAGTGCTAGTTCTCTGAGGCGTTCAATGTCTTGTAAAAGAAATAACAGTACTAAGTGTGGAAATATAGAAAGGAGCTGCAATTTCTGCGGCTTGTCCCCAATCAGGTAGATTTGTGGAGGCGATCGCCGTGGATAAATAAGCCCAATGGGCCAAAACGTAAGAGATAAGGGACAGTTTCAGTGTAATATCTATCGCCTCATTAAAATTACCCAAGTCCGCAAGATATTTGCATAAATTACAACGGTAGTCATTATCTAATATTTTTTCTTGTAGAGAAAGACATATAGCATTACTAACTTCAAAAATATGAGCAAGAAAATATGCAGCATAATTACCTTGCCAATAAAGATTTCGCATTCTATAACATGGCAAATCTTTTTGTTGTAACGACTCCAATATCGCTTGTGCTTTATCTAATTTGTCTGTATCTTTTAGTTCCCATGTCAGCAATAAATATAGGAATCCTATTTGATTTTTGAACAAGACTGCGAGAAAATACGGTAGAGCTTACAAGTCTAATAAAAAACAATGATAAGTCAGTATTTACCAGCTACCACACTCGGACTGGAAGTATCCCGACAACAGTCAAGTGAAGGAACTGTGCTTCATGGGATAAACGAAGTACAGCGCAAGGAAGCGATCGCAGAATTACAAGATTTCATAGCACTGCGTCCAGATGCGCGTGAGGTCAGGAAAGCGTTGGCAGTCAAGCTGGTTTATCAAGGTTACTTGTACGATCAAATTCAAACGATTCTAGACGTATCACCGAAACAATTAAAAATTAAAAATTAAAAATTAAAAATTAAAAATTGAAGATTAAGAAATAACCAATTTTGAATTAATAAATTTAGGTTTAAAGCACCATTATTTATTTAGGTCAAAGGGACTCATATTTTTGACAAGACACGTAGTGCGAGGAAAAAAGCGCCCCTTACTCTACGCCCCGCTCATTAATTTATGGGGATTGTAATTTTTAATTTTTAATTTTTAATTTCCCCGAAGGGGTTGACCATCGTTCCCAGCAGATTAGAGCTTTTTTGGACTCTGTTAATCAAGATTTACCAAAAGATCAATGGAAAATACACTGTGTTCGTTTTGCCCCAAATTGCCCAGAACAAAATCCCATCGAGGATATTTGGTTGCAAGCCAAAACATGGGTTCGACGTTTCTGTGCTTTAATTCCAACATTCTCGCATTTGAAGTGGATGTTCGAGTGGTTTATTAGGCACACTACCTTTGATTTTACCACTCTTCAAATGTACGGAGTTTATTCAAAAATCAAATAGGAGTCCTATACCACAGTATTTGCCGCTCAACTTCATATATTTCTACGAGTTTTAATGCTCGTTCTAAACTACCTTTTCGTAAGGCTTCCAGTGGAGATTCTTCTACCTTTGTTTTTTCTATCCATTGTGCATGTTGCAGAATAAACTCTGCCATTAACTCAGCATTATCTTCTTCCGCAGCGCTGGACAAAGCTATCTGTATAGTCTTCAGAGGTAAGCTAGGCTCATCTAGTAGCTGTTCGCACTGAATATCAGCAAAAGCTTTATTCCGGGCTAAAACATATAACTCATTCCACCGTTTCGCATCTCGTAAGTGTTCAGCATAATACCGTAAAGCATAGAGGCTATGATTTTCATGCCAGGAAGCACACAAATCTAGGGCATGGGTTGGTTTAGACGGTTTTAAGCGTCGCTGTTCTGAATGTTACCACCTATCTGGTGTGCGTCACAAGTGTCCCTGCCTAAGAATTGACAGATGTTCCTGATTCGCCATCTTGAGTTAACCCCTCTGCTTCATCTGTGCAATCAAATTATTCCGCCTCTTGCCATCCTTCTATTGAGGCCAACAGAATATTAATCAAAGGATTGTCAATTAGCTCCTTAAAAGCTTCAGTTCCCCCAGACTTTAATGCACCAATCACCCTTACTTTCAAAGTTGGGTTATTCTCAATCTCATCCACAGCCTTAGCCACAACTGTCATTTTTTCAGATGCCGTGGTAGTAGGATATGTCTGACTCAATTGGTTGAGAAGCTGCTGAATCTCTGCTGCTGCTTCTGCCAGATTCTGCCGTTGCTGTGGGGTGTAGTTGGTGATGTTTCCGCCTATTTGGTGTGCGGTCACGGTGTCGGCATCTACAAGACCACCTGCAAATTGAGCATTCCTCAGGTCAAAATTAGAGGTTTTATTTTTCATATTCTGTTGGTTCCGATTACCTTGTATCGCTTGCATCCCGCCATCCATTTGACCACCACTCATATTTTGGGAAATTCCACCAGGGTTGTTACTCATAAAATCTACCTGTCCAACATTTTTGATTTCTCCCTTATTTACACCAACACCAAAGCTACCACTTTGGTTAATAGTGTCTCCTCCAGCTTCAATGCTTTCCACAGTAACTTCTCCTTGAATAAGTAGGTCTTTGGGAGTGTTGAGGTATTCTATATGCGTAACATTAATGGATGAAATTTCATTTGATGTATCAGAGGCAATTTCTGTCAGTTTATTTTCGACAAGTTCATCCACCGATGGTAACGCTCTAGAAGAGGATGAAATTAATTTCAAACCGGACTCGTACCTGGAGAAGTAATTTTCTTTAAATTGTTCTGGTTCGACAGTTTCAGAAAGCTTAACCTTAATAAAAACCTTATCACCTCTTTTACCTACAGCTACAATGTCTAAAGGCTCGTCATAATCTCTAGACATCTTTTTCAGAACACTTAAGGCTAACCGAGGATTAATATCTTTGTTATGGTAAATATCGATTGTATCTAAAATATACTTTGCGAAAAGAACAAAACCACCTTTTTTGAATTTGCCCCTATGTGGCATTTGGTCACGTTTATCTTCATCAACCCATTTCAAATAAACGTAATCACAAATAATTCCATCAAGCTTAGTTCCTCTAGAGATAGTCCAATCCTGAATACAGCTTCCAGTTAAGCAAGCACCTCTTAAATCGGCTCTTTCAAAATTGGTTCGGACAAGTATAGCTCTTGATAAATTTGCATTTGATAGATTTGCTTGATATAAATCTGCATCAATCAAGCTAGCATTCTCTAAATCTGCTTCTCGTACATTAAGACCTCGTAAATCAAGGCGATCAAAGTTTTTGTTTTTTCCTTCTCCTGTAATTATCAACTGCCGTACTTGTTCATTTTGAAGATAAGTTGATCCGGGGCGAACACGGTCAAGCTTTTTAGCTTGATGCCAACGAGTACAGGTCAGAGTCGCCTTTCTGAAATCAGTACTTTTGAGTGTAGCTTCGGTAAAATCAGCATCGCTTAAGTCAGCATCTCGAAAGCTTGTACCACTGATGGCAGCAAAAGCGATTGCTAGATTCCAAATTAATGTATATTTCTTATTTCCCTTAATAGCTTGCCAGTCAACGTAAGCACCAAATAATATCACTGCTCCAACTACGGCGAAGGCTTCGGCTGCGATCAAGACAAAGCCTCCTGTTCCGGTTAAGCCGAAGGCTAAGGCTCCAAATAAGGTTCCCGTTAAGATGACGGCTTTAGCTGATACTCCGGCTAAGGCAACAGATCCGATTGATGATCCAGCTAAGGCGACAGCTAAGGCGACCACCCCATTTACGGCTCCAGCTAAGACTCCGGCGATTGGGGCGGCTAAAGTAAAGGCAATGCCAACGGCTAAGACTCCGGCTGCGGCTAAAACTCCTAAACCTGCCCCTATACCTTGGCGAATCGTGACGAAAAAGAAACTAACTAGTGAGATTAAACTAACCCAACCCGTCATCTTGTAATATTCAGTGGAGAATATTAATGTCAGAAAAGAACCAGTCCATGCTGAGAAAAATCCTAATAATCCTGACAGCAACAAACAGATAATCACAAGAAAAGTTAACCAACGTTTCTGTAATCCAGCCTTGGTACCCCTAAAGTTCGCACCCCTCAAATTAGCCCCACTAAAATCAGCCCCTCGAATATCTGCGCCGCTAAAGTTTGCCCCTGCAAGGTTTTGACCCTTAAAGGAACAACCTCTAAGATTCTGACCGGAGAAATCTAAAGGCATAGCTGCGATTACAGATGTTGGGTTTTAGTGTAAATACATGCTGAGTATCCGGTTTTTCGGACTTTAGCGCAATATTTCTGTTGTCGGAACACAACAGCACAATATTTGTCACTTTCTGTCGAACTATAATGGTTTTCCCATCTGCGACATCCGTAACTATCCATTCTTCAGTCAAAGCAATAGATGGGTTGTTAATTGTGTGAAAAATCAAACAGGGCGATAGTGGTTGCTTTGGCGATCGCACTATAAGATAATTAAGGTTCTCCATAACGGGTTCATTTGAGAAGCAGGGTAATAGTTGCTTGGACTTTCGAGAAGACCCCAACATTGAACGAGAGGAACTGTGGGAACCAGAAAGCGCAAGCTACTACAAGGGGTAGTGGGCACATAGCAGCAAAAAACGGCAAAGCAGGACAAATGTACTACTATCAAGTCCTTCAAACCTGTATTCTTTCGTTCCAGTAGAGTCCCTTATTTCATCAAACTGGACAATCTGTCATCAGGAGAAGCGATCGCCAAAATCCAGACTGGATAAAAGTTTTAATTTGACGAAAGCCGTTTTAGTCGCTTCGTGCCTTGGGAAAAACCTGTCCAAAATAGCAAGCGCCTTGGTCACGAGGCGGTGTTTTACCGCTGAAAAAACTGTTTTGAGCGCGGTAAAACCGCCTCGTGACCCCCCTCGCAAAAGCCTATCCTACTTAATTATTTGATGAAGGCTGGGCAATTTTGGATAACTTTATGAAAGCCCCACTACTCCGAGTTGGATACTGCCATCCAAGCAGTGAACTGGAATACTGATTTAGTGGAATAGCGCAGTGAGAGGGTAGCGTTAGCTGCATTCTTTGGAGCTAAGGGGAAAAATGTGGTGAATGCGCTCTTGTCAGCGCTCCCTTTAATTGGGCGCTTTCGGGAGAGGATAGCGTAAGCTCCGGTCGGGAGGATTTGTGTATACGCCCACGCTTGGAGGCGGTTGAAGTTGGCCATATGATGCGAGTGTTTCCGCGTTCAGGAGTAAAAAGAGCGATCGCTCGCTGTCTTCTTCAGCAGCTTTAGGAGTCGCCATCTCAGAAGTAATACCAATTCAAAAATGTTTGCGACTCCTAAAGCATTTAGGATCGCGTACGCATACACCTTCATGTGTTGCCGCACCCATCAGATATTGTCTAAAAATCCGGACAATCACAGACTCAATCAGTAATAGTGCTTAAATGCAAACATTTTCCTAGCCCAATTATGCCCCTTGACTTCTCTGCTCAGGATTACTCCGGTCGAAATCTCCGAGGTCGCTGTTTTAAATGCGATCGCAACATACCCAACAGAGGGCATCGCTCTTAAACGCTTACACAGCAAGCTTTGAAGCCACTTTGTACCCTCGCCAGTGTATCCCCCTTCAGGATCGCATCCTCATTGTAGAAATATCTATCATTACTATGAAAGATGAAGAACTCGAACAAATCCTTGGTTTCTACGGGTACGACCTCCTCGACCTCACCTCAGAAGTACTCTATGACCAAAGTCAAGGAAAAACTTATGGCGTCCGTGACCGCCGCAGCAAACAAATTATCGCCACCTACACAACATCGGTTCAGATTCAAAAATGGCTGGTAAAAGAAATTACAAGAGCTAGAAATCTCAGCAGAATTCTCGTGAAGCAATTGTCCGTTGCTGTGATTTGAGCGGTGGACAATTCATGGTTAAAATTATTTTTAATTAAATATTTCAATTGAGTAGCATAACATGATATTTTCATTTTTCATGCTATTTAACTATTAAGTAATGATTATTAACTGCGTACATCAAGGCTGATGAAAAACTATCTTTCCTTCTGCTACAGCAGTTTCTACCTTGCGCTCAGCCGTGCGCAAAGCGCGTCTACAACAAAGGAAACCTCAATCGGCACGTGCTGACGGGAGCCTTCTGATTTTTTAGTTTCTTTAATCTCAAATAATATTTACCTATGTCTTTTGACAGAAACACATTTATCAGCACGAGATAGAGAAAAATTATTCCAATAGATTGATAAAAAGTTAGTAAATAGATGAATTAATAGTATTAATTCAAACGGGGTATAGGGGTGCTGCTGGGTGTAGGGGTGTAGGGGAACCCATGTTTAACAGTGTTCAGTGACCAGTTATCAGCTTTGGAGTGAAGTACAAATTAATTGGGGAAGTGTTAGGGTAGCTGTCACCAAGTGCCAATTAGCCTCAAACCCTTACCTAGAGTTGATTTCAGTTCTTTATAGCCGCATCCATAGTATCACGTCTCTAGACAAGTAAAGTTCCGAATTTACTAATGTAGTTGGCACTTTGCAGTAAAGGATTGCGAAATTTTGGTTTAAAGACCTAAAAATAGTACAATCATCTTTGGTAAAGTTCCGATTCAACGTACTTCCTACTCCCGTGTAATACACGAAAGGCTCCAGCCGGCTTTTTCCATGTATTACATGGTATCAATACCATCCGATCCAGATTCTCTCTCGATTTAAGCTACCTGTCAAAATAACTCTGGCTGACTACTAGGTATATCAAGAAACTAGTAGGATTTACGCATTGACAGAAAACTCACTATGTGGATTTCAGCCTAGCTTCTGTTGTAAGTGTTCCAAAATGAAGTCACGAGCAACTTGAACAGATAAATTTCTTTGGAGTTCATACCAATTTTCAATTAACTCTTCGGCTCGCATTAATTCTAATTGGGTCAACCCCTTCGGGGAAATTAAAAATTAAAAATTAAAAATTAAAAATTACAATCCCCATAAATTAATGAGCGGGGCGTAGAGTAAGGGGCGCTTTTTTCCACAGCATTTTGGTCTTGTCAAAAATATGAGTCCCTTTGACCTAAATAAATAATGGTGCTTTAAACCTAAATTTATTAATTCAAAATTGGTTATTTCTTAATCTTCAATTTTTAATTTTTAATTTTTAATTTTTAATTGTTTCGGTAATTAATTGAATACCTTTAACTATTCGATGATGCTTACCAGACCAATAATAACCGATTAATTCCGTTAATTTTGGGTCACTGTAGGGTTTGTCTATAACCGTATCATCTCCACTTAAAGTACCACCTAGCAAATTTATGTGTGGTTTAATTTCGTCAAATAAATCCCTTGGTTCATACCGTTCTCGTAATAAAAATCTATTCACACCCTGAATGAGACAAACCTTCAAGAATCTCTGCTAAACGGGAACAACCTACATATTTTGATTCCGCCAATAGAAATAAAGTATAAGTGTCTAGGTTACACTTTGCTGTCGATGGTTTGGTAGCCGCTCTGATAGTCCGAACCCTCTAAGCGAGACAACATAGGTATTATCCGTCTTTTACTGCCCCTAGTGATTAGCGATCGCCTCTACAAATTTACCTGATTGGGGACAAGCCGCAGAAATCGCATTCCAAACTATATTTCCACAATTGGTGCTGTTACTTTTTTTACTAGATATTGAACGCCTGAGAGATTTGGCGCTTAGTCAAGGAATTGACATTCAAATTTCCAGGTGCAAGATATGAGCCTCCAACTAGCGGCGATCGCCACTAGCAAAATATAGAAGAAACACAGGCACTCGAATGTTCTGAGTTCAAAAAATATTACACTTAAGTAGTACCATGACAGCAAAAACCGTCTTCACAATGGTGCAGTATTCGCCCGAATATGAGCCTGGTTCTGGGTGATTTTGGCAAAAATATTGGTGAAGTCACGAAAGTGACTATCCCGTTTAAGAGATTAAATTGATGAGCCTCACCCAGGCATGGTACATCATTACACAAAAACGATGCGATCGCCTTTGGCGTAAGCTTCGCTTATCGCTGTGGTCAAAATATATGAGTACCCACATTCCGCACCCTAACTTTCATAAAGGGGTTTTTACTTACTATTTTTTCT
>JBHYDF010000017.1:37466-64632 GCA_051861145.1 Nostocaceae cyanobacterium | reverse complement strand
ATTGGGAATTGGGAATTGGGAATTGGGAATTGGGAATTGGGAATTGGGAATTGGGCATTGTTAGTTTTTTATCCATGCTCAATGCCCCTTGCCCGATGCCCAATGCCCCTTGCCCGATGCCCGATGCCCAATTTCTACTCCCTACAAAGTTAAGACTCAGGAGCAATGGGAGCGCCATCTTTAAGATTGAGTAACCCTGAGACAATAATTCTGTCTCCTGGCTCTAATCCTTCTTGCACTTGGTAATTATTACCTGTGATATTGCCTAGCTTTACGCGTTTTTGCCTAGCCACCATTTGGGTCTTTCCATCTGGTGTTTTTTGCTCTTGGGCTACGTAAACAAAATTTTGTCCTGCTACAGGAGATACGGCTGTTACAGGAATTAATACTCCAGGGCGTTGACTAAATATCACCCTTGCCCGGGCAATTCCATCTGCTCGCAATAGACCTTTAGAGTTGTCAAACAGCGACTTTATCAATATTGATTGAGTATTATTAACAACTCTAGGAGAGATAAAAAATATTCGACTCACACCAAGGCTACGACCTTGCCCATCTAGAATTTCTACTGGCATTCCCTTACGCAGTTGATCCCCTCGCTCAATTGGCACAGAGACATTTACCTCTAATGGTTGATTTTGAGTGATGGTAACTAGTTGTGTGGAAGTATTAACAAAATCACCTACTTTCACTGGAATGTCACCCACTGTGCCACCAAAGGGAGCGCCAACTCTGTAGTACTGGAGCTGAACTTTTTGTTGCTTAGTATTGGCTTGTGCTTGCTGTAGGCTTTTTTCAGCCTCAGCCACCGTAGCTTGCTGGGCTTGAATTTTAGATTCGTTAGCATTGAGAGCAGCCCTTGCTGTAGCAAGTCTATTGGCATATTGATCACTAGTCTGCCTAGATACAGCACCTTGATCAGCTAAGTTTGAATATCTGTCAAATTCCTGCTGGTTCAACTTCACATCAGCAAGATAAGATTCCCGTTCTGCTTCCAGAGAGCGCAACGTAGCTCTAGCACTTTCCAATTGTGACTTAGCCGCCGCCGCCGCCGCATTTAAACCACTAACTGCTGCTTGTTGTTCTCTGGCGTCTACTTGAATAACTGGATCTCCCTGCTTGACTGTATCTCCAGGCCTGACAAATATCTGAGCTACCTGACCCTGAATTCTTGGCTGGAGCGTTACCGAGCGACGCGATTCCAAGGTAGCATTATACTCTTGACTGTCTTCAATTATGCCTGCTTGAACTGGGGCCATCTTGACTGGTATCGCTTGCAGTTGAGCATTAGCATCAGGTGCTTGATTTTGTTCACCAGAAAGCCAACGCCAAACAGCAAACCCTCCACCCGCTAATGCTAGTAGGACTAACAATAACCAAAGCCACCGGCGTTGTCTGCGAGGTGGCTCTATTGCGGTTTCTGGAATACGATCTTCAAATTCAGTTTCTGGTTGAGGAGATGACATGGTTTACAGATAAGCTAAAACGAAAATAACGATTACTGAATCAAAATCAAACTCATTGTTCATAGAAATTACTAACATAGGTAGATACACCTTCATCAGTTATGTGTTAGCTCATCCAAATATACTTGTTTTATATAGTTGCTCTTATCTACCCGAAGGTGAATAATCAAACCTAGTCTACAAATAAATTGCTACTACTGTCTGTTCAATTCTTGCGGAAAATGTTCTAATCTTGCTACAATTTGAGAAACTCACCCGCAGTTATCAAACAAAGTAATTTACTCATATCAGTGCCACTGGTATTAACATCTGCCTATTCAAACTTAATACAGTATTTAATTAATTCGTAACGAATTTCATCAAAAACACTCTGCGTTACTCTGCGCTTACTCTGCGTCCCTCTGCGTTTAAAAAGACTACAATTTTACCTAAAGCTGTATACTGATTAAAACAATTTTTCAGATAACTTTCCTTCAGCCACTTTAGTAACAGAACCTGTCATTGAAATCATCCAGGTATCATAAATTTGAATGTAAATTAATCCACCAGGCATTTGTACAGTAATACAGGAATCACACAAACCAAGTTTATGGGCAACCGCCGCAGCCGCGCTACTGCTACTACCTGAAGCCAAAGTGTAACCAGCGCCACGTTCCCAAATCTCGATTTGAATCATATTTCGATTTAGGACTTTCATGAACTGAACATTGGTTCGGTTTGGAAATAGAGGATGAACCTCTAATTTCGGTCCATACTGTTTCGCGATCGCAGCTGTAACTTCAGACAAAAGAATAACACAGTGAGGATTTCCAATCGTAGCAGCACAAAAGGAAAATATTTTGTCATCAACACAAATTGATTCTTCCATTATTTCCCGGCGATCGCCTACCACAGGAATATCATCACTCCAAAAGCTGACTCTTCCCATCTCAACCTGAATTATTTTCCCAGCATCTTGTACAACTATTCGTACAACCCCACCAACAGTTTGAATTGTGAAAGGTTCTTCACCTACCAATCCCATTTCCCATAAATAGTAAGAAAAAATACGCAATCCATTGCCGCTTTTCTCTGCTTCGCTGCCATCAGGATTGAAAATGCGCAGTCCGAACAGCCCACTTTTAGATGGTAATGGCCCTAACAAGATACCATCAGAACCAACACCAAAATTACGATGGCAAACCGTTTTGATTTTCTCAGGTGTAAGTGGAAATGTTAAGTCTTTGGGATTGATAACTATATAATCGTTACCAAGAGCGTGATATTTGTAAAACTTCAACATCTATAATAAAACTCAAAAAATCTCTGCGTTCCTTTGCGCGTACTCCGCGTCCCTCTGCGTTTAAAAATGCTACAAACTTATACCAAGTTGCGTTCATTTATAACCACAGATGGACAACAAATAAAACTTTTTCCTCTGTCTTCCCCCCTCTTATAGGGGGGAATGAGGGGGGTAGACACAGATTTTATCGATGTCATCTGTATTTATCTGTGGTCGATTTTTTTGAAAAGAGACTTGGTATAAATGTGATTGCGTATTAAATTTTGATAGCAACTATGCGAATTCTGCGGTAGTCTGCCCACCATCTACCATCTCGATACAACGTAGACTGCAAGCGTTCCTCAACGCCTCTAATCACATTTGCTTGCTGTGTAGCAGAAAGTTCAGACAAGAAATGATTGGCGAAGAACATTTGCATCCAATTCGCCATACCTGAATTCCCTGCTTCTAAAGGAGTTGGGCGCTCAAACAGGATGGCATAGGTAACATCCAGCCCTTGTTTTCCTAGTAGCTTAGCATACTCACCAATACTGGGAAAATACCAAGGGTTAATCTTTTCTGGAGAAGCGTAGCCAAGTTCTTCCAAAGTATTCTCTAGCGCTTGAATAATAGCTTGGATATTACCTTTACCGCCAAATTCAGCTACAAACCTTCCCCCAGGTTTCAAGGCTTGGTGAATGCAGCGAATAACTGTATCTCCTGCTTGAATCCAGTGCAGCACAGCATTAGAAAATACAGCATCCAAAGGTTGCTCAACCTGAAAATTCCTAGCATCTGCAACCTCAAACTGGAGATGGGGATAGTTTTGTCTTGCCTTCTCAATCATGGCAGGAGCATTATCAATTCCCCGAACTTCAGCCCCAGCCATTGCTATTTTCTCAGTTAGTTGCCCAGTACCGCAGCCAAGATCCAAAATGCGTTCTCCTGGTTGAGGAGACAATAGCGTTAGCAAATCTTCTCCATACTGCCAAACAAATGAATGTTTTCTTTCGTAGAGACTGGTATCCCAATTATTATCTAACATGAAAAATTCTTCTTTTGTAAGTAATATCAAAGCCTTACTTTCACTGATTGCGTGCAACGTGAATAACGGCTTATTTATCACAGTAAAAGATGTAATTATATATGTCCAATATATTTTTATCGAGCAACTAATATTTATTTGATATTAATGAATTAGCACAATGGAACTGCGACACTTACGGTACTTTGTGACATTAGCAGAAGAATTGCACTTTGGACGGGCGGCGGAACGCTTGCACATTGCCCAACCTCCTCTCAGTCAACAAATTCGCCAGTTAGAAACAGAATTGGGCTTTCAACTGTTTCAGCGCACGAAAAGGAATGTACAATTAACACAAGCTGGACAAGTATTTCTAAGTGAAGTCCAACAAATTCTCAACCAACTAGAACAAGCTATCGAAGTAGGACGACAAACCAGCCGTGGCTTCAGAGGACAGCTTGTAGTTGGTTTTGTCAGTTCTGCGGCGTATAATATTCTCCCAACAATCCTGCGGACATTTCGTACCCTGATCCCAAACGTGGATCTAGAATTACACGAACTCACTACAGATCAACAATTACAGTGGTTGCAGGATCATCGAATTGATGTAGGATTTCTCCGTCCACCAGTAGAGAAAGAATCCTTCTGTTGGGAGATAATTTTTCATGAACCATTAATGATGGCATTACCTGAAGCCCATCCACTAGCGAATCAAACTAGCGTATCACTGCGATCGCTCAAAAATGAACCCTTCATCATGTTTCCTCGTACTTTAGCCCCTGGACTGCACGACCCGATTATCAGCCTTTGCCTACAAGCTGGTTTTAGCCCCAACATCGCCCAAGAAGCAATTCAGATGCAAACAATAGTCAGCCTTGTAGCAGCAGAAATGGGAGTCGCCATCGTCCCAGAATCCCTTCAACATCTGCAACGAACTGGAGTAGTCTATAAACCCATCCAACAACCAACCCCAAAAGTAGCGATCGCCATGATTTGGCAACACCACAATACATCACCAACAGTACAAAAATTTATTGAAGTAGTCAGACAAATAGCCGTTTCTTGGCAAAAATAAAAAACTCACGCAAAGGAGGACACTTCCGTGCTTTGGTTTCCAAAGTTGAGGAAAGTGTCCGTCCGCAAAGCCGCAAAGAAAAACTCTGCGCCTCTGCGCCTCTGCGTGAGGTTAAAAAATTAACTTAATTTTTACAATCCAAAATCCAAAATCCAAAATCCAAAATCCTATTACCTCCCTCTTTTCCACCCAATATCATTCAACAACCGCGCAATCAAAGCCGTCCAACCAGTTTGATGACTTGCACCCAAACCAGTTCCCGAATCACCACAGAAGTACTCGTGGAAAAGAACCAAATCACGCCAGTGAGGATCAGAACAGAAGTATGGATTTTTACCCTGCCAAGAACAAAATCCCCTCTCATCATTCACGAAAATTCGTGCTAGGCGTTTACCAATTTCATCTGCAACTTGCATCAGGTTCATCATTTGTCCCGAACCTGTGGGACACTCAATCTGGAAGTTATCGCCATAAAAATAGTGGTAACGTTCCAAAGCTTCCACAATTAGGTAGTTTAAAGGAAACCAAATTGGCCCTCGCCAGTTGGAATTACCACCGAAAAAGCCGCTATTTGACTCACCTGGAAGGTACTCCACACGGTACTCCTCATGGTCTACCGTAAAAACATAGGGATGCTCTAAGTGATAGCGAGAAAGAGAACGAATACCAAAATCTGAAAAGAATTCACTTTCATCTAGCAAGTAGCGTAGCACTCTTTGCAAACGTTCTTCGGTAGGAATTGCTAACAAAAGGCGGTTAGTTTCTTTTGCCTTTTTCATGCAAGAAATACACTGCGTTAAGTCTTCGCGGTTCTCTAGGAACCATTCCATACGTTTGATGAACCCTGGTAAATGCTGGATCTTGTCGAACTCCAAAACATCCACCGCCAATAACAGCACAAGTCCGACAAGCGATCGCACTTTTAAAGGAATTGTCTTACCGTCAACTTGCAACTGATCGTAGTAAAACCCGTCTTCTTCATCCCAAAGACCAGTTCCCCCAAATTTATTCATTGCATCGGTAATTGCCATGAAATGCTCAAAGAATTTTGAGGCAATATCTTCATAAGCCGGGTCTTCATCAGCAAGTTCCAACGCCATTGAAAGCAGGGTCAAGCAGTAAAATGCCATCCAAGCTGTTGCATCCGCTTGCTGAAGATGTCCCCCTGTTGGTAGAGGTTTGGAACGGTCAAACACACCAATATTATCCATTCCCAAGAACCCGCCGGAGAAAACATTTTTCCCAGCAATGTCTTTGCGGTTCACCCACCAGGTAAAGTTCAGGAGTAGCTTTTGGAAGACACGCGCTAAGAAAACGCGATCGCGTTTGCCTTGACAAGCTGTCATTTTATATACACGCCAACACGCCCAAGCATGAACAGGGGGATTTGCTTCCGAAAAACCAAATTCATAGGCTGGTATTCCGCCGTTGGGATGCATGTACCATTCCCGCAGAAACAAAATTAGCTGTTGCTTAGCAAATTCTGTATCAATATTGGCAAATGCCACCATATGAAAGGCTAAATCCCAAGTAGCATACCAAGGATATTCCCATTTATCGGGCATGGAAACCACATCACGGTTATAAAGGTGATTCCAATCAGAATTGCGAATTTCCCCTTCCCTTGGCGGTGGTGGTTGACTGGGGTCTCCTTCTAGCCAGTCTTTGATACCGTAATGATAAAACTGTTTGCTCCACAGCAAACCCGCATAAGCTTGCCGCACCACCCGCTTTTCTTCAACAGAAAGGTTTGAGCAAATGCGCTGCGCGTAAAATTCATCCGTTTCGCGGATACGCAAGTTAAATATTTGTTCAAAATTCTCATCAAAAGGCTGTTCAGGTGCTTCTTCTTCCGAAAATAACCGCAGTCTTATTGTTACCGTTTCCTCACCAGGGACTTCCAGATGATAGTAAGCGGCTGCTTTTGTCCCCACCATCTCTGGGTTTACTGCTTCTTGGCGACCATGTATAATGTATTCGTGGAAGGCATCTTTTACGTAGGGACTTTGATTTTCCACGCCATACAGCTTGGACAAGTTCGTTTCGTTATCGGTGAATAAGAACTGCGGTATATTTCCATTAGGTAACGGTTCTGCCATGAAACGGAAATTACCCAAAGTTTCTTGCTCCAGGTACAGTTCGCCATCTTTCTTATATTCAATGCGTGGTTTTGACCAATAACTTTCACCTGTACGACCCCAAGACCAGGTATTTTTAAACCAGATGGTGGGTAATAGGTGCAGTGTGGCGGCTTCTTGACTGCGATTAGCAATGGTAATTTTGATTAAGATGTCGTTAGGAGCAGCTTTGGCATATTCGGTAAAAATGTCAAAATAGCGATTGTTTTCAAATACACCAGTATCTACTAATTCAAATTCCCCTTCATTTTTGGAGCGATCGCGATTTTCTTGCACTAACCGCGTATAAGGAAACTCGCTTTGTGGATATTTATATAAACCCTTCATGTAAGAATGGGTAGGGCTGGAATCCAGATGGAAGTAGTATTCTTTAACATCTTCTCCGTGATTACCCTCAGCATTGGTCAAACCGAACAAACGCTCTTTGAGAATGGGGTCAACGCCGTTCCACAAAGCTAGAGCAAAACACAGACGACCTTGGCGATCGCATATTCCTAAAAGCCCATCTTCTCCCCAACGGTACACTCTACTACGGGCGTGGTCGTGGGGAAAATAATCCCAGCTAGAACCATCTTGGGAATAATCTTCGCGTACTGTTCCCCATTGGCGATCGCTTAGGTAAGGTCCCCAGCGCTTCCAATTTTTTTCTCGCTGCACTTCTTCACTAAGACGCAAGGATTCAGCATCAAATATTTCGTTCTGGTTCATAGGTAAACACCAATTTACCAAAAAAAATCCTACAAATCACATCGATTTTAGATTTTAGATTTTAGATTTTGGATTGGGAATGCTCATATAGCAATCCGATTTGATTTGTGAAATTTAAGTAGGGTGGGCACTGCCCACCATTACCAGGTTTGGTGGGCAATGCCTACTTAATCACATGAGTTACCAGCTTTCTCGGCTCTCATGAATAATGCGCAGATTGCCATTTTTGCAATAATATAGATTACAAAAATAGCAAGCTTTGCAAGGTTTTTACAATCCAAAATGCTATCTAAGTTTGGGTAATCCATTTTTCATTAACTGCAAATAACCCCTCCATTTTTATCTGGAGGGGAATTATTGTTTTACCCTAACTTCATTGCTTTGATAGCTAACAACTTGGGTTCTGAATTAATTTTTTGAAAATTTGCAATTCAAAGTTTCTACAATCTTTAAATAATAGGTGGAAAAAACCCACCTATTATTCTATTGATGATTGTCAAACTTACTTATTTAGTATTAGGGGTTTTCACCTGACGCGCCATTTCCAGGAAAGAATTCATATTCGCACCTGGACGCCGACGACCATTGGTACTGGTGGGTGACGCTAAATACTTTGGTGCAAAAGTAGTTTCTGTTGGCTGCGCCTTGACTGCTTTGTTTGCGGCTGCGACTTCTTTATCATCTTTCGGTTGCACCGTAACACCCTCGGCTGTTTGCACTAGCTCAACTTTAGCAGGTTGAGCGGGAGCTTTCTCAGGTGCTTTTGCGCCGTTAGATGTTTCTTTAGCGGCTGCAACTGGTTTTGCTGCTTTTTTACCGTTAGATGTAGCCTTACTAGCAGCTTCTGGTTTTGGTTTAGAAGCAGGTTCTGATTTTGGTTTAGAAGCAGTTTCTGGTTTCGGCTCAGGAGATGCTGATGGTTTAGTCTCAGCTTCTTCCTTCAGTTCCAGATAATAACCGCCATTTTTTTTCTTGCCAGGGAGAAGCCCAGTAATGAATTTCATAATCCCGCTGATTAAGTTTTTGATAAAACCGAACATTACAATTACTCCTGTCTTTTATACCTGAAATTTGAGTACATTAATTAAAAATTACGGAAATTTATTAATTTTCCTCTAAGTATTGTAAACTTACGTCATTAAATATCAGCCTTCATAGCTTTAGGCGTGACAAATGTAGTTATCACCGTCAAAATCAAATGCTATGAAGCTAAACTCAAGTAATTGGAAAATGTTTATACTTAGATTCAATTATTAAATTTTTCTGGATCTGAGAGCAATAATGTGAAAGCAGCTTTAACAAAAGTTAACTTACACTTTTATTATACGTATTTACATGAAGAAAATCTGGTGTTGGTCTTAAAACCAGTAGAAGGAGTGTCATAGCCTGCTGGCGGACACCAAAAATATTCAGTTAGATTTTCTCCAGATTCTATTAACTCTTATTTTGCAATGAATAATCTAACTTCTAAGCGAAATCCCGTCTTACTAGTACATGGTATTTTTGATACAGGTAGAGTTTTTGGGAGAATGGTTCCCTACCTGACACAGAGAGGGTGGACTGTTTATGACCTGGATCTTGTACCTAATAATGGTTATATCGGTCTTGACGAGTTAGCGCAGCAAGTAGTTAACTACATTGACGCCACTTTTCCACCAGAACAACCGCTAGATTTGGTAGGCTTTAGCATGGGTGGAATAGTCAGTCGTTACTACGTTCAGCGACTGGGGGGAATTAACCGCGTGCAGCGGTTCATAACCATCTCCTCACCACATCATGGTACTTGGATTGCTTATTTGAATCAAGGTCGTGGTTCTGTGCATATGCGTCCTGACAGTGCCTTGTTACAGGATTTAAATCAGGATGCTGCAATATTGAAGCAACTTAATTTTACCTCTATTTGGACGCCCTATGATTTGATGATTGTTCCGGCAAATAGTTCACAAATGCCTGTAGGTACAGAAGTGATAGTACCAGTGATGGCTCATGCTTGGATGCTGACAGACATCAGAAGTCTAGCAGCAGTAGCAGAAGCATTGGCAGAACCAATTAAACCCTATCCCCAATTTGCGCATATTCCGCACTCCCAAAAATTGCCTCGGGATAACGGTAATATTTAAACTCCATTAAATTATAAAACGGATCTTCTAAAAAGAAAGTGTAATGCTCTAAAGGAGTACCAAAAAAGCGTTGCTTGGCTTCTTCTCTAAAAAGTAGCTGATGCTTTTGCGCCCTTGTAAGTAAGTCTTTCCAGTCGTCTTGTGAGGTAAAAATCAACCCAAAATGTCTGGGATAGATACCCCGTTGCGGTATCAAGGGTTCCTTAGTGACGTGAGCTACCAATTGATGACCGTAAAGATTGAGAATGAGAGCATGACGGTTTTCTCGACCGGGGATACAGCCTAAACCATCAATGTAATATGCTCTAGCTTGGGCAATGTCGCTGATAGGAAAAGCAAGATGAAATATAGTTTGGTTCATGAGAGGGGCTAGGGGCGCTTGGGTTAGGGACTAGGGGCGCTTGGGTTAGGGACTAGGGGCGCTTGGGTTAGGGACTAGGGTTAGGGTGAACTTTTTGTTTCAGTTTTGGTAACGCCAACGATATAATTACGATTTTATATATATGACTAATATCCAATTTCCTTGGCAGCAAGAAGCAGTTATCCAGCACAGCCAGCGCCTTCTATACAGTTTTCATTATTGGCTGGGACGTTCTTTGCTGGATGTCACTGGTTCACCAGAAGAAATAGCACAAGCACTATTTGAAGCGCCTTTTGTCTTAGTTTCTCATGGTACTGAACCAGACCCAATTTTTAACTACGGTAACAGAAAAGCTTTAGAACTTTGGCAGCTTTCTTGGCAGGAATTTACCCGGATGCCTTCGCGGAAAACTGCTGAACAAGTAGAGCAACAAGAGCGTAACAGATTATTAGCTGAAACGACAAAAAAAGGGTTTAGTAATTATTCTGGCGATCGCATCTCCAGTCAAGGTCAGCGATTCTACATTAAAGACGGTATCCTCTGGAATATGTTAGACGAGCAAAATCAACGCTGTGGTCAAGCTTCTTGCTTCTCAGATTACAAATTTTTATAAAATTTTGATTTCATCATTGACGCGAATCGTCTTTCCTTCCTCAGAAGCAGGTAATCGTGTATTAATTGCCAATCGGTAGAAGTGATTGAATCGCGATCGCTCAGTCCATTCAGGCAAAGTTTCTCGCCGTTTCGTCACGAAAGTTTTTTGGAAGTTTGGGTAAGCCTCTCCTGTTTGTGAATCGCGGGTAATGACAACGCAGCGTTGACAGGGATTCACACCCATAAATTTCACATCTCCAATCTGAAAATCAACAGTTTGTCCTGCTTCTGCAAAAAGCCTATCTTCCCAGAAAGCGGGTACACCTGAAATTTCAATGTTGGCACGGAAGCGTAGGCTAATCTCCTCAACATCAAGTCCGGGATACCACGAAGCGATCGCTTCTAGTGTAGCCGTGCTAATAATAGTGGGACCAGGGGAAACAGTGTCATCTGGAAATCCCATATCGAGATTTTGCATCACCCGCACAGGAAAGCCAAAGTACCCACCTAACCACCCCTCAAGTGCTTCGCGCTCCTTTTCAAGATTAAATGTCTGTGTGCGATCCGTTCCCTGCACGCGCAAATAAACAAGGCTAGTGTCGAGATCGAACTGAGAGCGTAAAGCGTGGACACGATTATTGCGCTTACCATTGACAAATTGCCCCGATTCATCAAAAATGGCAAACTCGCGATCTCGTTTTATCGCACCACTTTTGAGGATAGTTACACACTCAACACCGACTCTATTCAGAGCCTTAATTGGGTAAACGAATAACCTTGAAACATAAGGCTTTACACCAGTCATAGGTAACTCCCAAGTAGAGCATGAGAGGGTTTAAACTGATATCTTGTACCAGTCGCAACAGTTAGGAGGCGGAGCCTCCAAACCCTCGTTACCAGGTTCAACCTGGTAACGAGAATAACGAGAATAAGAGCCTCTGGCTCTTGTTAAAAATGGTGCAAGATGTAAGTTTAAACAGACTATAGGATTCCTATTTGATTTTTCAATTATTCCTAATTCCAGATAATTGTGCTTGTGGTTCTTCTCCTTCGCCTCCTGAGACTGTATCCATAGGCTGAGGAGAAGAAACTATGATATCAGCACCATTGATGACGGCTCCTACAAGTCCCAACTCAGCTTCAACCAATTGATCTACCGCCTCACCTAGCATGTTTTCTTGTGTATAGTTTGGTCGTGTTACCATGACTATGCCATCGCTGTAAGGTTGAATTAATAAAGCATCGTTAGATAAACTGAGAGGATTAGTGTCCAAAATTACTAAATCAAACCTTTCGCGAACATCCTCCATGAGTCGCCGCAATTCGCTAGACTCAAGAACCGCAGCAGATTGACGCACAGGCCCAGGGCTAGGAACAATGTATAAATTTTCTACCTCTGGCACTAGGCGAATACAGTCGCTGAGGCTGGCATAATAGCGCAGGGGTTCAATAGTGGCGTCTGGGTCGGGATTAACTTTGAGAGAGTGGCTGTGGGAGGGCGATCGCAAATCTGTTTCAATAATCAAGGTACGTTTGCCAGCACGAGCGGCAGCTATGCCTAAGTTATAAGCACTTACGGTTTTACCTTCATCGCTACTAGTACTAGTAATTAAAACTACCTTTAAATTGCTACCACCAATCCGGCGCAGATTACTGCGAAACTTCTCATAGAATTCCAAATAGGGAGATTCGGGAGAAATCACTACTGGCACTTCACCCGGATGTAAATTATCTACTGGTAGCAAAGGCAACTCTCCCAGTAAGGCAACTTCTCTTTGCTTGAGGCTGTCGCGGATATCTTCTTTGGTTTTGAAAGTACCTTCGAGCGATCCCAATAAAAATATTACCCCGCCACCAACTATCAAGCCCAAGAAACCACCAACGCCGAGAGTAACTGGTACACTCTTGGGAGGTTTAACATCTTCAATGACTACCGGCGGCTTAGCAATGCTAAGACTACTCACAGTTTCTGCTTCTGCGGTTCGAGCATCGGTTAGCTTCACCTGCATTTTATCGTAGACGGCTTTTTTGAGTGTCACATCTTGTTCTAGACGCGATCGCTCAAGTTGTTTATTAGGTATTAAAGAATACTCACGCCGCAATCGTGTTTCTTCTCGTCCTAGGGAAACTTGTTGTTGTTGTAGTGTCTCGCGCTGAGTTTGCAAAGCTACCAGTTGATTTGCCAATTGTTGTCGAGCTGGGTCTAAGTTGCTTTGGCTACGGATACCTGATACGGTAGGAAGAGGTGCAGCCGTACCAACACCGCCTACCACTTCACCTGCACGTTGTTGTAACAATTGCTCATAAGCAGTTTTCTGACGTTGAAACTGAACCATTGGCGGATATTCATTTGTTGCGCCTTGTTTGCGCAATACCTCCATTTGGCTCTCAACTTGATAAATTTGCGATCGCAAACTGGCAATAATCGGATCGGCACTAAAAGCCGAAGAAACATAAGCTTGGTTGACATTTAGCCCCAACTTTTCTTGTAAGCTACGGATTTGGGCATCAATACCAGAAAGTGTGAGTTGAATTTGCCGTTGTTGATTTTGACTACCAGTAACTCCCGCTAGCAAACTGCCATTTTCAGCCGCTAATATTGCTGGTCCTTCTTTGCGATCGTACTGTTCTAATCTTTTCTCTGCTATTTGTAGTTCCCGCTTTGCTTGTGGCAAGCGTTCGTTAACTTTTTTGATAATAGCTTTTAATCGGCCAGTATTAATATCACCGCTCAATTTAACCATTGATTCCATTAATGCCTGGACAGTTTCTTGAGCGCGTTTACCGCTAGAATCTTTATATTTCAGTTCAATGAGTGTGGATTCTAACTCACCGGCTTTGTTTCTTTGTGGTAGACTGAGAGCGATATTTTGACCAATTTGTTTTGGCTTGACACCTACTTTTGTTGCCGCAGTTTCAATTACCTGGTCTGATAGTAAAACATCTTCGGAAATTCCCTGTCCTAGCTGCTGAATTTCAGTACCTGTTGTCGAGAAAGAAACGGGAGGATTACTGTAAGTCAGCGCGCCATTTGCTACGTAGTTAGCGGGTGGTTCCGGTTGCATAGCCACCACCGTTGAACCAGCTACAACTAAAGTGAAACTGGCTAGACCAATCCACTTATACTTTTCAAAAGCAATCAGATAGCGCTTGACAATCGGTGGAGTCATGACAATATTCTTTGAGGCTGATTGTTGCAGAGAAAAAGTAAATTGTCATTTGTCATTTGTCCTTTGTCCTTTGTCCTTTGTCCTTTGTCCTTGATCTAAAAGTTGTAAATAATAACTAATAACTAATGACTAATGACTAATGACTAATGACTAATGACTAATGACTACTCTCCACCAAAAAAGCGGAGAAAAGTCCGAATATCAAAGAAAGGTCGGGTAACGGTAGAAAGAAGATTAGTAATTCTACCGATCAGGTTTCGACCAACAACGATAACATCATTATCTTGCAGTGGCACGTTTTGAGATGCATCTCCGGCCAGTGCCTTTTTACCATCTAGTCTTTGGGTGACGGCTTTACCTCGTTCCGGATCGAAACGAACTAAAGCAATTTCTCGTAAGTTAGTATTATCTGGATTAAGTCCTGATAAAGCATCAATAAAAGTACTACCATTCGGTAGTGACTGTGTAACAATTCCCCCAGCGGCATAATTTAATACTCTAATTCTAATCTGCGGCTGAGCTAGGGTTGAACGAGCGATCAGATTGCGATCGTAAGCGTCATCATTGGCAAGTTCACGACGCGGTACAATAATTGCATCTCCGTCTTGCAAGCGTAAATTTGGTATTACACCACCATTTTGCAAAGGAGTATACAAATCAACATTTTGTGTAACTACAGAACCATCAATCAACTTGCGGCGCACTTGCACTTGTCGCAGATCCGCCGTCATTGTCGAACCACCTGCGGTTAGCAAAGCCTCATTAATACGAGGTGTTGCGGGATTAATGGGATAAATTCCCGGTCGTGTCACTTCACCAGATATTGTAATTTGTACTGGTCGCGGCGTTACCAAAGACAAAGCTACAACCGGTTTCACAAAAATGCGATCGAGCGCTAAACGGACTTTTTCTTGAGCTTCTTCTACAGTTAAGCCTTGGAGTGAAACTATTCCCACCTGGGGTAAGACAATATTACCTTCTGGATTAATTTGGACTGACAAATTGAAATCCGGACGCGGACTGATTAATGCCAAAGTTACGTCTGGATCGGCTACATAACGACTCAATAATGAGCGAATCTTTTCTTGTGCTTGTTCAAAAGTCAAATTCTGTAATGATACTGTTCCAAGTAGGGGAACAATGATGTTACCTTCTGGATTGATTGCGGCTTGAAAGCTCAAATCTGGAAAACGCAGCACGCTAACACTAATTGCGTCTCCCGGTCCCAAACGATACGGTCCGGGCGTGCGTTCCAGTAGGATATTAACTACATCTCCTGGTCCCAAAATGTAGCGAGTGAATTGGGGTGATACCTCGTTGTTAACACCCGTAGGTGCAACTTCAGCACCTGGTGGGGGAGTGGGAGGTTGAGCAGGTGATTGTCCTGGGGATGTTAAGCTAGGTAAAGTTTGCTGAGCAACAACAGGTTGAACAGCATTGGCAAGGAAAACCCCTACCTGAAGACTAACAAAACAAAAGGCGCTGAATGCACGCATACTACAAGAACAAGCTATAAATGATAAATTGCCGTAAAGGCTATCCAAGGGTGTTAAGCGCCGAGGGTTATTTTAACCTGTAAATATACGAAATGTTAAGTTTCTGAGAAAAGTTTTTGTGCAAAAGTCAAGTAACTATTTGTACAAATCACAAATACAAGGGTAACTGCTTTAGAAAATACTTGCCATTAAAGCAGCTTGCACAGTTTCACCTAAAGACTTGACATCTTGCCAAACAGTTTCAATTTGCCCCAATGGCTCCATTGGCACGAGAATGCTAACAGCAACCCAAGCAGCACGCTGTTTGTGCCACTGTGCTGTTTGGTCTGCCAATAACCACCTTAATGGTGATGGATGCCCGCCATTTTGCCAAGCATACCATTGTAGAGTAGCAAAAGTTTGCTCTTTTGTAACGGCACGAAAGAACGTAGCTTCTACCTTAGTTTCAGCTTTTGATTTCCCGTTTTGTGCTTGCTTTAGAGAAAATTCAACTGAGCGATTTTGAGCTACATTCCACTGTCCCCAGCGCGACTTTCCCCAACCCTCAATTTCCGTCCACTCTACCTGCGGTTGGTCTCTCGGCCCGTTTTGCGGTAATAAAAGTAACACAGCCTGAGTTTTGTCAGCTTGTTTTTGAATTAGCTGTAATGACCATTTTTGTTCGCCAATTAGTTGTTCTGCTTGTTCAATAGTTTGCCAGCCAGGAAGAGTTAATCCGGTTTGGCGTATCTGTTTTAACTTGTTGAGGCTGGTAATTGGTGGTGGTTCCTGCCATTGCCAGCGCCCTGCTAAGTATCCAGGAATTGCCCCGATCGCCAACATCAATAGCAGTAAAAATAGCACTACTATCTGGGAAAAGTGGCGTTCTTTAAAAAACTTTGAATAAATCATTAGTTAATAGTTAATAGTTAATAGTTAATAGTTGATGGTTAATGGTTAATGGTTAATAGCTATGAACTATGAACTATGAACTATGAACCACTAACCACTATCCACTATCCTTCCCCTTCTTGCTGAATTGCAATAGGTTCAGAAAAATAATTATCTAACCAATTGAGAACGGGTATTAATAGCAGTAGCATAACAGCAGAGAAAGCGTCTCCTCCCCAACCATCATGCAGCCAATGAAAAGCCTTTTCTTGACCTGTACCATGAAAATAGGTAAGTAAAGTGTTGCGAATTATGTTGCCGGTAACGCTTATCAATACAGCAATAGATAAAAACGAAATGGTTTTGCTACGGGAAGTTAAAGCACCCGTCCAATAAAGCAACATTAAGCCGACGTAGAGAGTAGTAAACAACATTTTTAGCCCTGCACAGTAAGGCGCTACTTCTACAATCCGTCCTTCTACATATATATTGATCCCATCAACAGTTACTGCCATACCAAGCTGATTTAATATAAAACCAGCAGTACCAGCGATGAAGCTTTGTAGAGGGAAGGTATAGGGAGCAATTAAATACGGGCCTGGTGTTGGCGTTGCTAAGAAAACTAATACCAAAGGAAATCCTTGTAATTTTAAACCTGGAATTCCTTTAAACCACAAGCATAATCCTATCAACACAATGGGAAAGGAAAGATTAACCCATTCGCTAATACCGCTAAGATAAAAAAATCCTCCTATTAAAAACAAAACACCACCCAAAGGATGATGATTATCTGGCAACCTTTGCCATAATTTTCGGTTCGTCCAAGCAAGATAAGCAGCAAAAGGTAAACCAAGAATACCGTGACTAAAATATTCGTGTTCTGTGCTGATATTTTTGTGCAGCCAACCATCTAACCAATGCAGCAATAGGGGAGCATAAAGTAGTCCTAAAATTCCGATAATGGCTAGATTTAGGAATTGAGATGTATTCGTTTGTTTCAGTTGTCGCTTGAGTAGCATAATTTTCAGCTATTCAATAATTAAAAATTGTTTGGTTAATAGCTAGCTAACCAGCCAGCCAGGGACTATAAGTCGAATGGCGCGCTTGTTAAGAGCCAAGAAATAAATTTCACGCTTCGTAGCTCAAGTAAGCTAAAGCTTACTGGCTATGCTTTTTAACCCGTTTTAACGGGTTTCAGCTTTCAGCCCGAAATTTATTTCAGGGCTTAACAAGCGCGCCATTCGACTATAAGTCCCTGTCTGAAAGCGCGCATTCCTCTACAAGAGAACTGGGAAGAGTTTTTAACAAGTATTTTGTCAAAATTATGATGCTCCTTTGTAACAAGCTATTTGTTTAGCATGGAAATACATTTCCAACTGTGTAGAGACGTTGCGATTGCTAGTCTCTACAAATCTATTAAAAAGTGTAAAGCTGTTACCTAGTCGATTGAAAACCGACTTGAGTTTTTAGCGAGAATTTTAATTTTGGGCAGGTTGCCCAATTATTGGCAAAGGAGTTACCTCGTTTTTCAAAGGAACAGATGTTAGATTTTTAGCGGGAGTGGAACTGAGGTTTTCTGAATGAAAATTCGTCGGCAAAGTACGAGCGATCGCGGCGACAACTTCCTTGATTTGGCTATTGCTTAAACCTGGGTACATCGGTAATGATAATATTTGCTTTGCCAACATTTCTGCATGAGGAAAATCACCCTCCTGATAGCCCAAGTAAGAAAATGCTGGTTGCAGATGACAAGGAATTGGATAATGAATACCTGTTTGAATTCCTGCTGCTGTCAGTTCTTCTTGGAGGTGGGAACGTTCCATAGTACAAGAGTCACAAACTCTGATAATGTAAAGGTGATAAACGTGTCCTTCACCGCTATGGTTTTGGATGGGAATAATTCCGCTGGCTGCAAGGGGTGCTAGTTCAGTATCGTACAGCTGGGCAATATTTAGGCGATCGCGATTCCATTGTGGTAAGTATGGTAACTTCTGCTGCAACACAGCCGCCTGTATTGTATCCAAGCGGCTATTTGTACCCTCTTCAGTATGAAAATACTTTCGAGATGCACCATAATTCCGCAACCTTACCATTTTTTCTGCTACATCTGCATCTCGCGTAAGTAGTATTCCCCCATCCCCAAATGCTCCCAAATTTTTACTAGGATAGAAACTAAAAGCTGCTGCTATTCCTACAGAACCGGCACGATATCCCTCGCGTTCGGCTAAATGTGCTTGCGCTGCATCTTCAAAAATTAGCAATTTATAGGTTTCGGCAAAGTCTAAAAGCTGCCGTGGTGACACCATTTGCCCGTAAAGATGCACGGGAATAATTGCTTTGGTTTTCGGTGTAACTGCTCTTGCCGCTGCTTCTAAATCAATTAAAGCTGTTTTTGGGTCGCAATCAACTAAAATCGGTTTTGCTCCTGCACGTAAAACCCCTATTAGTGTCGCTACAAAGGTGTTGGCTGGTAGAATCACCTCATCTTCTGCGCCGATATTACAAGCTTGTAAACCAAGAGCGATCGCATCTGTTCCCGAAGCAACACCAATACCATATTTTGTCCCAGAAGCTGCGGCAAATCCTGCTTCAAATTCTGCAACTCTTCGCCCTAAAACAAAATCTCCCGCCTCTAATACAGCCTGAATAGCCTGTTGTAATTGATTTTTAATCGGCTGGTGTTGTAAATTAAGGTCTACAAAAGGAATTCTGATAGTCAAATTATTCATTTTCAGGAATACTCAAAAATTTAATATCAAAATGTTGTTGTCCAACACCTGATTCATTTATCGCTGAACACTATAATTTCGGCAAATAAACATCATGAAGAAATTGTGAAGCTAGCATTAATTTTTGGTTTAGTAGTTTTTTATTCGCAAGTAATAGCAATTGCTGCTATAACAGTCGTATTTCATTTGCGAACATGTCATTTTTTTATGAACCCCAGAGACGCTCCAGAACACAAAGTTCAGAGAAAAACAGATAATTTAACGGCTCTTGCACGGGTTACTATAGTTATTTTTTCTACGTATTTATAACTAAAAAGTTCAAAGATTTTCAAAGCACACCTGGGATTGCTATTGATAAAAAAATATTTCATTAATTAAATCAAAAACAAAATTTATTTACTCTTAAATAAATTTTTACCAATCCAAAATTCATCAAATAGCTGTCTTCTAGGTTATCTTAATCTCTTAAAGCTGTCCTCAGGACATCTACGGGTATTTACGAAGTTTTATGCAGCAGTATTGTATCTAAAATTTATAGATGATATTTTGCTGTTTAGCATTATTTTACCCAAATCTAATTAAAAAGTAACAAAATTCAGAAACAAAACCAGAACCAGTACTGACTAAAAATGAAACATAAGTACAAAGATGTCTGCAAGACTAGTTTAAGTAAACTTTTAATACCATTTCTCCACGTATTCGCCATAATCAATTTCTTTAAGCTTTCCTATTGTGAGGGATTAGAGAGTTTTGAACCATTGCAGTAGACAGAGAAAATTGGTACAAGTAATCACCAATAGCAGGCTTAGCTAAAAATCTTGGTGAGTGAAAAATTTTACTCTTATCTTGTTGATCCGGGTTTAATTTGGGGAATGCTTAAGAATAGCAAATAACCCAGAAGCAGTGGTTATATGAATTACACTATTATGCAATTATCAAGGTAGCGGTGGTAATGGTAGAGCCTGAAAACAAATTATTGACCCTAAAGGATGGTTGGGCTTCCCCAGAAACGAGAGAGCAACAACGCCTCAAAGCATTATTAGAATTGGGTTTGCGGCAACCAGAAACGATTCCAGTATTTGAAGAAGCCACTCAAACTGCTGCCCACTTTTTGGAAGCACCGATTTCCATTTTGGGATTTGTGGATCATGAACGTCACTGGTTTAAGTCGGCGGTGGGTTTATCCAGATTAGGACTGATGAATCAACTGGCACAAAGCCGCCAACTGTTACGCCGCGAGTCCTTTTGTACCCAGGTGGTAGAATCTTCGCAGATAGTAGTAATAAACGATACTAAAAAAATAGTAGACACAGAGCTTGCTGCCAGTAAATTGGTGTTAGATTATGGCATTCGCGCCTATTTAGGAGTGCCATTGATTGATGCTTCAGGCTATTGTTTGGGCGCACTGGCAGTTATGGATTTGGTTGCGCGTGAATTTACTAATCGAGACATTGAATTTTTACAAATAATTGCTCGCTGGAGCATGAGTGAATTTGAGCGTAACCGCCTACTGCAAGCGACTTCAGAAACCCAAATTTCTAAAAGTCTTGCTGGCTGGTCATCCCAGGAAGCTAGTACCAGCGAAATCAGAATCATTCCACCTGTATTGCCAATAAACTCAGTTCCTACTAACCAACTAAAGTTGGAACTTTTGAGTCAGTTAACTCAGGAGTTGCGTACGCCTTTAACATCTGTACTAGGTATGGCTAGTGTTTTGGGACGTGAAATTTACGGACCTTTGACTACCAAGCAAAGAGAATATTTAGAGATTATTCAACACAGCGGTAAATACCTACTTTCTCTGGTGAATGAAATTTCTGAATTGGGAGCAATGCATGAAACAGATACAGCGCTGAATCTTGCTCCTGTGGATATTGAAATGCTTTGTCAACAAGCTATCAATACTTTAGAAGAGGCTGCTAACCGTCGTGAACAGGATATTCGCCTCTCTCTCGAACCAGGACGCAATCGCATTTTACCTTTGGATAAAGACAAAGTACGGCAAATGCTGTATCACCTGATTTTCAGCGTGATTCAAATGTCTGCTACAGGTAGTATCGTGCGGATTCATGTTTCTTATAAAGAAGATGCGCTTAATATTACGGTTTGGGTTTCGCATCCCTGGTTGGGAGATGGTATCACCGAAGTTGACCCGTACTTTTGTCTAAATATAGTGCCACCACATGAGCTTACAGGTGAGACCGCAACTTATAACAATCATCTAGAAAACCAGGAAGAAGCAGAGAACTTGCCAGTAGCAGTGGAAAAATCAAAAAATGTGAAAGTTTCCCCATCAACTATCCTTGCTGTTGGTTCCAGTTCAGATGGGACAAAGCGGACTGGTCATCTCTCGCGCGAAAGCTTAGGTTTATTGCTGAGTTGCCAGTTAGCAGAATTGCACGGAGGACATATTTTGATTCAAGGTTCACCAGAATCAGGATTCCGCTATGTGCTAAGTTTGCCTCTAAACTCAGAGACAAGCGAAACAGTAAGTGATGTTTCATCAAGTGCTGCTTCTTCCTGATAAATTCATTTAGCATGGACTATGAGCTGGAACAAATTATGGTAATGGTTACACAAACTGGTCATTGAGCATTCGGGATTGGGCATCGAGCATTGGTAAAGACAAAGGACTAATGACTAATGACCAATGACTAATGACAATTTGCAATTTGCAATCTACAATCATTACCTTTTGGGAACTACCCCAATTATCATTAAGTCCAAGTTCTGCACTCTGTGCTAGTTGCTGATAGCCTATGAATTTAATCTGGCAAAGATTCACTTTATCTGGTTTACCGCTCAAAGACTTTCTTCGCACCAGTTTCCTACACGGCTCTTTGGTCGGGCTGTTGCGCTCCTGGCGGCGAACCAGTATCTTGATGCAGTGGGGAGATGCGATCGCAGCAGCTTTACTCAGTCTGGTGTATGGTCTTGCGCCTTTTGTATCTAATACGTTAGTAGGTGTGTTGCTGGCAGCTTGTACGGTATTTTGGCTGCTTTTAACTATATCTGATGAAGCAGCACCAGAAAATACCCCTACTGTCACCCCTATTCATCTGCTGGTATTACTTTATTGGGGAATTGCTGTATTAGCAACAGCATTCTCTCCTGTGAAAAAGGCGGCTTTGTCCGACTTGGTAACGTTGTCGCTTTATTTAGTTCTATTTGCTCTTTGTGCTAGGGTTTTGAGGTCGCCTCGCGTCCGGAATTGGTTCATCACTCTTTACTTACACGTATCACTAATTGTCGGTATATATGGGGTGCGCCAGTGGATCGAACAGGTTCCACCCCTAGCGACTTGGAATGATCCGACATCAACTATGGCTAATGGAACGCGAGTTTACAGCTTTTTGGGCAATCCCAATTTACTCGCTGGGTATATGCTGCCATCTGTAGTTTTGAGCTTAATGGCTGTATTCGTATGGCGCAGCTGGTTACAAAAAGCTTTGGCAGTAACGATATTTGCCGTTAATACTGCCTGTTTTATGTATACCTTTAGTCGTGGTGGCTGGATTGCGTTGGTGTTCGCTGTTGTAGCCCTAACGGTGTTACTGTATTACTGGTTGAGTGTACTAATGCCTCCTTTTTGGCGCACTTGGTCTTTATGGATTATTTTGGGAAGTTTGTTTGGGGCGTTGCTGTTGGCAGTGGTATTTGTTGAGCCGGTGCGCGATCGCTTTTTCAGTATTTTTGCTGACCGAAAAGATAGCAGTAATAATTTTCGCCGCAATGTTTGGACTGCTGTTTTCCAAATGATTGGCGATCGCCCTATTCTCGGTATTGGTCCCGGTCACAATTCTTTTAATAAAATCTATCCCCTCTACCAACTTCCTCGTTTTAGTGCTTTGAGTGCCTATTCGATTTTCCTTGAGGTGGCTGTGGAAACTGGGTTAATTGGTTTAGCCAGTTTCTTCTGGTTATTAATTGTCACCTTTAATACAGGGTTGGTACAATTACACCGCTTACGAGAGTTGGGAAACAAAGAAGGATTTTGGTTAATTGGAGCGATCGCTGCTGTGGTAGGTATGCTTGGTCATGGTTTAGTTGATACTGTCTGGTATCGTCCAGAAGTAAATACAGTGTGGTGGTTAATGGTTGCTTTGATAGCCAGCTACTGGACACCCTCGGCTCAAAACCAGACTCGAGATGCAAATTCACCATTACCAGAACCCACGGCAAACTAATACCCTAACAGGATTTTGGATTGTAAAAACCTTGCAAAGCTTGCTGTTTTTACAATCCATATATCGTAAATATTTTCCCAAATGGTATTAAGTTTTGGCAAAAAAAGCCTTTTAATTCAATAAAAAGCCTTAGAATTTTCTTCTAAGGCTTTCTAAAACATTTTTTCATATTTTCGCTAGCTTATACTGTGATATTGTATTTATGCTAGTTAATTTTTATCCTGTTGGGATAAAAATTAACTAGTATTATTCCCTGTAAGTACTGCTACCAACATTAGCATTTGGATCGCGATAACGAGTGGGTTCATCGTTGCGTTTTCTACCAGCCAAACCAGCCAAACCTAATAGACCGAGTAATCCCAACCAACCCCAATCAAAACCATCATCCTGCTCATAAACTCGAACGCCAGGGGTGGTAGTGGTTCCAGGTTGAGTTGTAGTTTGGGCTTGTGCGGGTAGAGTAGAGGGCAAAACTGCCACACTCAAGGCTATAATACCAGCGCCAACAGCTTTAGTGATATTGCTTTTCATGGTGAAAGTTCCTTTATTTGTTTTCAAGCAAAGTTACTCACTACTCTAGCCAGCTCCAACATGAACAAAATCAATCTTTGGCTATAAAATAGAAATTTTATAGACTCACGCTAAAGGAATATAAAATTCTGCTTAATATATAGAGACTAAAGTAAGACTAATATTTCGTTAAGCATGTTCTATAGTGGTTTAAAGCCCCCTATCGATTTGCAAGACAGCCTCAAGAATTTTTTAATTTTTTAATTTTCGATTGGACGCAAGTAAAATTCTCAATGAGCGATAAGAGTGACGGTTACAAAGTTGTAAGTGATAATCGGCAAGCCCGCTATTTATACAACATTCTCGAAACCTATGAAGCTGGAATACAGTTGACAGGGACTGAGGTTAAGTCTATTCGCGCGGGTAAGGTGAATCTTCAAGACGGCTATGCTTTGATTCGCAATGGAGAAGCATGGCTGATTAACGCGCATATTTCACCTTACAACGCTAGCAGTCAGTATTTTAACCATGAACCGCGCCGTACGCGCAAGCTACTGCTGCACCGCCAGGAAATTCGCAAGTTAATTGGTAAGGTGGAACAGCAGGGTTTAACTTTAGTGCCTTTGAAGATGTATCTCAAACGTGGTTGGGTGAAAGTGAGTATCGGTCTTGCTAAGGGTAAAAAGATACATGATAAGCGAGAAGATATTAAAAAACGCCAAGACCAACGCGAAATGCAACGGGCGATGAAAAATTATTAGGAATATTAATGGTTAATGGTTAATGGTTGATGGTTAATGGTTGATGGTTAATGGTTAATAGCCGCGAAGTATGAACTATGAACCATTAACTATGAACTATGAACCATTAACTATGAACTATGAACCATTAACTATGAACTATTAACAGTTCAGTAATATTAAGTTTTATTAATAACCTATTACTTAAATTAACAGTGTATTTGTTTAAGAATAATACGATTACGCCCCTCTGCTTTTGCCTGGTAAAGTGCTTTGTCAGTTGCCGCAATTAAATCTGATGCTGAAGATTCAAAACTAGGAATAGTAGTGGCTACCCCTAAACTGAGGGTGACATATTGACTAACGGCAGATTCAGAATGAACCATTTCTAGTTCCCTCACTCCGGCTTGCATTGCTGCTGCAACGTGGACTGCACCAGCAGGATGGGTGTTTGGCATAACTACAGCAAATTCTTCGCCGCCATAACGCGCCACTAAATCCTGATTTTTTTGGGCTACACGGCTTAAAACAGTAGCTACTTTTTGCAAGCAAGCATCTCCAGCTGGATGACCATATTTATCGTTGTAAAGTTTAAAAAAATCTATATCACATAAAATTAGTGATAAGGGCGATCGCCGCTGTGCTAATTCCAACCATTGAGAATTCAAATATTCGTCGAAGCGACGACGATTAGCTAGTCCTGTTAAACCATCTTCGTTGGCAAGTTGCTGCAAAGCTTGGTTAGCAGCTTCCAACTGTTTATATACTTGCCCTTGTTGTAGTAGTCGTCTGACTCGTCGGCGTAATACTGGCCAATGAATTGGTTTGGTAACAAAATCACTTGCCCCCGCCTCAAAAGCGCAGTCTACTGACTCTGGATCGTCCAATCCTGTAATCATCAATATGGGTGTGCGATCCCACAGCATGGAAATCAAAGTATTGTTAAAGGAAGATCCACTATCAAACGATGCGAGTGCTAGCGCCAAATTTTTCTTGGCAATGTGGATCAGTTCCTTACAACAGGTAAAGCCATCCATCACCGGCATCACGGCATCTAGCAAAATTAAATCTGGTTTGACAGCTGTATAAGCTTCTAAACACTCCTGACCATTACATACCTCTACCACTCGATAGCCTTCTTGTTCCATCGCTTCACGCAACAATAGTCGCATGGTTGTGTCATCATCAGCCACGAGAATTAAAGGGGGTTGTTTGGAAAAAGAAAATTGGCTTATGCCTGACATGAGTCGCTTTCCAAAGATAATGAAAGTCTTAGCCAGTAATATTTCAAAAAAGTTGATAAAATCAGCGAAACTACTTTATATCACTAGTTTTTACAATAAATAGAATTTTACTTGACAGTGATAGGTGCTAGGTGAAAAAGATATATAGGCTAAATCAATGGTCTTGTAAAACTTTTTTGATGTTTGGCTAAGGCTGCCTGTAGATGGGGATGCTGGGATGGGAGTAGCTTTCTGTGTTGGCGTAACAGCTGGATATACACCCTTATTGATACCAAAAGTGACAGGAAGAATCCATCCTGTATTAGAATTAACTGTTGTCGCACTGTAAATCGCCTAATTAAAAGGTATTAGAATGTTTGTATTTATATTTCCCTAGTACTAACATGCGATCGCTATATTCTTAAAAACTTTAAATGCACAGCTTTAGCCCTTAGTTCCGTAGTTAGTTTAAACA
Organism: Nostocaceae cyanobacterium; assembly: GCA_051861145.1. Taxonomy (GTDB): domain Bacteria; phylum Cyanobacteriota; class Cyanobacteriia; order Cyanobacteriales; family Nostocaceae; genus JBHYDF01. Next base: position 38,485 of record JBHYDF010000017.1, on the reverse strand, counting down.
CCAATTAAGAGACCATTTATAAAGTAAATATTAAGCCTCTAAACCTTAGTTTCATCCTAGATCCCCCCTTAATCCCCCCTTAAAAAGGGGGGAGAAATAATTACTAGCCCCCCTTTTTAAGGGGGGTTGGGGGGATCAGATTTTCTTTATAAATGACCTCTAAACAAGAGGAAAGTAAATACTAGACTGGGAGAAAATGGCTAATATTGTATTTTTATCCGTTTTTTGTGGCTGTAAATAGGCAAAATAGTGTAGCAGGCATTCTGAGATTATCTAAAGAATTTCATACATGCTAACTAGCCAAGTATAAATATTTAGGTAATTAATGATACTTTGAAAAATGCTATAGCCCTATTAGCTCAGTAAAATTACTGGAAATTTGGCGAAAATAATATAAATATATGAATGCTAAATTAAATGAATAGAATAAAACTCTGCCCTCTGCCAAAGCAAAAATACAGCGGTTTTCAATTGAGTGAAGTACAAACCTTTGTAGGGGCAATTCATGAATTGCCCCTACCCGTGTACTAATTCAAACGAAAAGCGCTACAACTAAAATTTGGCAGTAACTAATCTTTTTTCAAAATACAACGTATTCCTAGTTACCAAATATTTGCCATGCCAGATTCATTGATGTATCAGCAAGAGCATTTTGTTGTTCTAGAAACAAACCAACCAGAACAATTTCTAACTGCATCAGAGTTATTGGAAAAGCTCAAAGGAGTTTTGGAAAAATTTAATTCTGAAGATTTACCACCAGATTTACAAAAGCTAAATACTGTAGAAGATAGAGCTAAATATTTAATAGATACTAGTTGTGAATTAGATGTTGGTCCTGGACAATATTTGCAATGGTATGCGGTTCGCTTAGAAAAGTAAATCTTAGTTATTAGTCATTGGTCATTGGTCATTAGTCATTAGTCAATAGTAATAAGCCGTGAAATAAATTTCCGGCTTAAAGCTTAAACCCGTTTCTAACGGGTTTCAACATTCAATAGTCAGCTTGTAGCTGACTTTAG